>JAZDOJ010000029.1:0-42550 GCA_043798795.1 Candidatus Omnitrophota bacterium | reverse complement strand
TACGGAAAGCTTTTGGCAATGTAACAAAAGATTCTATAAAAACAATATGGAATTCTAAAGAATATTGTGAGTTTAGAATAAAGTTGTTGGAGCACAATTTAGCGCCGATATGCGAAACCTGTTTCAAAGCTTCGGAAAATGCTTTTATAAGAATGACAGATCGTCTGTATATATAAAGAATATTTTTCGGCGCCGCATATCAAATGTTTTCGGCCTTAGTTACGGTGATTTGAGGACGGTCCTGGCGGCAATTCCAGATCCGAAAATTTTCGTGACGGAAGCGAAACCATAAAATCAAAATTAGCATATGTCTGTATTGCAAGGCACAGAATTTTACATTTCGAAACGCGTGGGACGCGCGATCATGGATTATGGGATGCTCTCCGAAGGGGATAAGATTGCCGTGGCCGTCTCCGGCGGCAAGGATAGCCTCACGATGCTGCGCGTATTGAATGACCGCAGGGTCTTCGTTCCCATCAAATACGAGCTTTTGGCCGTGCATATTGACCTGGGTTATCCCTGCATGCACCCTAAAATCCTCGGGGAATACTTTAAGTCGCAAGGGATTCCCTATCACATTGAAAAGGTGGATATATTAAAAGGCAAAACCCGCAAAGAGATCTCCTGCTTTTGGTGTTCCTGGAACAGGAGAAAGGCGCTGTTTGAGACGGCGAACCGTTTCGGCTGCACCAAGGTCGCCCTCGGCCATCATAAAGACGATATCGTTGAGACGATTTTGCTCAATCTGTTTTTTCAGGGAGAAATCTCCGCGATGTCCCCCAAACAGGAGTTATTTAAAGGTAAGATTGTGCTTATCCGGCCGTTAGCTTATGTGGATGAAGATATGATTAGGAAATTCGCCAAGGAAGCCAAGTTTCCTCATGAAAAATGCTCCTGCCCCAACTCCTTCACGTCCAAGCGTACCAAAATGAGCCGTATCATTAGAGATTTAGAGAATATCTGTCCGGAAATAAAGACCAATATATTCAAGAGTGTCAAACGCATCAAGAAGGATTATCTGCTTTAAGAAGGCCTCAGGGTGTGGTATAATGACGCCATGAATTGGATTGCAATGGTGATGATCGCTTTTGGGATGCTGGCGCTCGCCTTTCTGGTGCTCAAGATCTCAAACAGCGTCAACCAGCAGCTGAGTTCCGTTACCAACCAGCTTAATGAGCGTCTCAGGGAAACCTCTCAGGCGCTGCAGGAGGGCCAGAAGACGGTAGGAGAACGCCTGGATTCCGCCACGCGGGTTTTCGGGGATGTGCAAAAGAGCCTGGGCCGCCTGGAAGAGACCCACAAGCAGATCTATGAGGTCAGCAAGGATATCTCAAGCCTCCAGGAATTATTGCGCGCGCCGAAATTTCGTGGAGAGATCGGAGAGACGCTTCTGGAAAACCTGTTGGCCCAGGTCCTGCCCAAAGAGCATTTCCATGCCCAGTACCGTTTTAAATCCGGGGAGGCCGTGGATGCGGTGATCCGCCTCGGCGAACGGCTCGTCTGCGTCGACGCGAAGTTCAGCCTGGAAAATTTCAAGAAGATGCAGGAGGTCCAGGAGGAGCCCCTCAAGGCCCAATTCCGCAAGAAATTCATGCAGGATGCCAAGAACCGGATCAACGAGGTCTCGCAGAAGTATATCCTGCCCGAGGAAAACACGTACGATTTCGCGCTGATGTACATACCCGCCGAGAACGTCTATTATGAGATCATCATCAAGGAAGACCTTTTGTCTTACGGCATGTCCAAGAAAGTCATCCCGGTTTCACCGAACACGATCTATGCCTATCTCCAGGTCATCTGTCTGGGATTGAAGGGGCTGAAGGTCGAAGAGAACGCCAAGGCCATATTGAAGAATCTGAGCATGTTGACCATCGAGATCAATAAGTTCAAGGAGGATTTTGACATCCTGGGCAGCCACCTCGTCAATGCCAGGAACAAATACGAAGACAGCTCAAAGAGGCTGGATAGGTTCTCGGACCGATTGACGGGCATCCAGGATACGAAACAGATAGAGGAAGATTAGGTGATCTTGAATGTCCGCGTTGTGCCCCGTTCAAGCCGGACGCGCGTCCTTAAAGAAGGAAACCGTTTCAAGGTTTATCTGACCAAACCCGCGCAGGATGGTTTAGCCAACACGCAGCTCATCCTTCTGTTGTCCGTTTACCTCAACATAAGAAAATACCAGATCAGAATCATTAAAGGTGAAAAATCCAGAGATAAGCTCATCCAGATTGTTGCCGGATGAAGCGCGTTTGGTTTGCGCTTTCAGCCATCGTCAGCTTGGCAACGTGTCTTTATTTTACGGAGATACGAAGAATGCCCTTTCCAACCGAGAAAGATTTCTTACGCCTCTCGACGTGGATTATCGGGATTTGGTATGCGCCAAGCAGATTCATTCTGACGGCATCTGGCATGTCACAGAGCAGGATAAGGGCCGGGGAGCTTTATCTTATGAAGCCTCTTTAGCGCATACAGATGCCTTGATCACCGATACAAAGAAACTTCCTTTGGCTGTATTTACCGCCGATTGTTTATCTGTCTTTCTATTTGACCCCATAAAGCCGGCTATCGGTTTGGTCCATGCGGGGTGGCGCGGTTCCAAAGAGCATATAACGCTTAAGACCGTGCAGCGCATGCAAGAAGTCTTCCGGACAGACCCCTTCAGCTTACGGGTGAGTTTCGGACCTGCTATAGGTGCCTGTTGCTATGAAATTAACCAGGAGACCAGCTCGTATTTTACCGAGGGTCTTGTGAAAAGAAATAACCGCACCTATCTGGATTTAGTTGCTGTTAACAGGATTGATCTTCAAGACGCAGGGGTCAAGTCAGACAACCTGGTTGAAGATTCTATCTGCACCTCCTGCTATAATGATGACTTTTTCTCCTATCGCAAAGAAGGCAAAACCTCAGGCAGGATCATGTCCGTGATGATGCTCAGATGATTCCCGAAAAAGTCAAGGATGCTATAAAGAAAGCTCGCCAAAAAGGCCCGGTCGCATGTCTCACCGGCGCTGGAATATCTGCGGAGAGCGGTATCCCTACCTTCAGGGGCAAAGGCGGCCTGTGGGAGAAATATGACCCCCAGACATATGCCTATCCTGACGGCCTGGAGAACCTTTTAAGGCGAGAACCTAAAAAATTGGCTGATTTTGTCTCGGATTTCTATACCGTGCTCCTGGAGGCTAAACCTAACCCCGCGCATATTTCTTTGGCGGCCTTGGAAAAGAAAGGGATCCTGGAAAGCGTGATTACGCAAAACATCGACGATCTACATGCGCTTGCAGGAAGTCAGCGTATCATAGAATTGCACGGAAATGCCTTCAGGATTAAATGTGCGTTCTGTTCTAAGGCCAGAGAATTGGAAAGAAAGGAGATCCAGGCCTCTCTTCCCTTGCTGAAGATGGACTCCCTTTCGCGCTTGGAAATACTTAAAATCTTGAGTCGTTTTTTCCCCCGCTGTTCCTGCGGTTCCCGTTTCAGAATCGATATCGTCCTATTCGGCGAGCCCCTTCCCGAAGAGGCCTTAACAGGGGCGTTGAGGTCTCTTGAGCGCTGCAGCCTTTTCTTGTTGATAGGCAGCTCCTTGGAAGTTTATCCGGCAGCCAGCCTTCCTTCGTACGCGAAAGAGAAAGGAGCTGTGCTCATTGAGATTAATAGCTCCCTGAGTGCTTTATCCCATATCTTTGATTACAGCATCAAGGGGCAGGCAAGCGATGTCATGCCAGTCCTCTTAAAGATTCTGGAGGGTTAAGGTTCATGCAGGAGAAGTATTGGCTTGATTTTATATTGCGCGCCCATGGTTCGACCCTGCAAACCATAAAAAATGCGCTTTCGGAATTCGGTGAGCATTTGGAGATTGCAGAGGATGCCGAAGAGCAGGGGGAGGCCCGGGATTATAAAATCCGCATCCAGACAGAAGAGCCGACGCTCGTTTTTGACGTCTGCTCGCAGTTGGGAAGGATAAAATCTGTGAAAGTGAACGAAGGAAGGGGGTCTTAAATGGCAAAGGTGATGGTTGTTTATTATTCCAGGACGGGGAACACCAAAAAGATGGCAGAGCTTGTGGCGGAGGGGCTTAAGAAAGAAGGCTGTGACGCTGTTTTAAAAGACGCCAAAGACGTTACCGTAGATGAGTGGCCGGGCTTCGATGCCCTGGTGATTGGTTCACCCACCTACTATGGCAGCATGGCCTACGAGATCAAGAAGCTGCTCGATGATTCGGTGAAATTCCACGGGAAGCTTGAGGGAAAGGTCGGGGCAGCCTTTGCCTCCAGTGCCAATGTGGCCGGAGGCAATGAGACCACGGTCTTAGATATATTGAACGCCATGCTGATTCATGGTATGATAATACAAGGTGACCCCAAGGGTGACCATTACGGAGCCGTAGGCATAGGCGCGCCCGATGAGAGAGCTTCCAAAGAGTGCCTGAGAATGGGCTCACGTGTCGCCAGGCTCGTCAAGAAGGTTTCAGGTTAATTTTAATGCATATCGTCATTTTAATAACCGCTCCAAATAAAACAGAAGCCAAGCGTATCGCTTCGGCCCTCATCCGGAAAAAGCTTGCCGCCTGCGTTAATATCGCAGAAGGCCTAACTTCTCTTTTTTGGTGGAAGGGTAAAGTCGATAAAGCAAACGAAGCGCTGTTAGTGGTAAAGTCAAAGAAGGAAAAATTGGCAAAGGTCATTACGTGCGTCAAATCCCTGCATAGTTATCAGGTGCCCGAGATTATCGCCCTGCCGATTATCGGTGGAAACAGCGCCTACTTAAAGTGGATCGATGATTCTCTCAGGAACTCCCCTTGATTTCCCTATAGCGTTTTTGGGGGGTATGCTCGTCAGCTTTACCCCCTGTGTTTATCCGCTTATTCCGATAACCGTCGGTTATATCGGGGTCAAGGCCGAGCGTTCCAAGGCCCAGGGTTTCTTTTTGAGCGTCAGCTATGTGACGGGCATAGCCGTGACCTATTCTTTGTTAGGGCTCCTGGCTTCTCTTACGGGAACGGTTTTTGGAACTATCAGCACAAGCCCTGTCGCGTACTTCTTTGTGGGAGCCGTCATTATCCTGTTCGGGCTCTCGATACTTGATTTATTTGTTATACCCGCACCCTCTTTTATAAAGCTGCCTGCCTTTAAGAAGCAGAATTATTTTTCGGCATTTGTTTTGGGTTTGTGTTCCGGGTTGATCGCTTCTCCCTGTCTGACGCCCGTGCTTGGTTCGATCCTCGTCTATTTGACGACGAAAAAAAGCCTGCTTTACGGAACCACCCTCTTGTTTTGCTTTGCTTACGGAATGGGTTTTGTTTTGATTCTCCTGGGTACCTTCAGTGCCGCATTGATCCATCTTCCCAAATCCGGCAAATGGATGGAATACTTCAAGAGATTCGCCGCGCTGGTTCTCATATTGTTGGGGGTTTATTTTATTGTCACGGCCGTAAGGAGGTTGTAACTTGAAAAAATATTTCTTTAATTTTGCGGTTTTTTTGGTTTTGTTTGTTTTTTGCGGCATCGGGTGCGGGTGTGCCAAAGAACAGGAAACGACTCCCTCGACCGGTGCACTTGATTTTCAGCTTCCGGATTTAAGCCAGAATTTGTATTCGCTCTGCGAATATAAGGATAAACAGCAGCCGGTTATCCTATTCTTTTGGACGACCTGGTGCCCTTATTGCCGAGAAGAATTGATGGTCCTCAAAGATAAATATGCCGAGCTTCTGGCAGATGGCTGGGAGCTTTTTGGCATCAACGTAGGGGAGTCGGCATCCAAGGTCGACAGTTTTGTCAAAAACGCCTCCCTGCCCTTTAAAGTCCTTTTAGATAAGTCTACCTCTGTCGCCAAATCCTTCGGAGTTTTCGGCGTTCCCACCTATGTCATCGTCGGAAAAGATGGCCTCATCAAAGCTACAGAGCATTATTTCCCTGAAGATGCCATTAAAGAACTCATGTTTTCCTCGTGAGAGCCGTCGGTATGAGTCATGCCTTGTTGGTTGACCTTTATGAACTGACCATGGCGCAAAGCTATCTGGTGTATAAGAAAGAGGCTTGCGCCACCTTTGATTTGTTCGTTCGCCAGTTACCCAAAAACCGCGCCTACCTTATCTTTTGTGGCCTGGAAGACGTCCTGCACTACATAAAAAACTTAAAGTTTAGCAAAGACGATTTATCCTATTTAAAGAGCACAAGGCTGTTTTCTCAGGAGTTCCTCGTATATTTAAGGCGCTTTAGATTCAGAGGGGATATCTGGGGGATGCGTGAAGGGGAGATCTTCTTTGCCAATGAGCCAGTCCTGCGCGTGACCGCTTCTATCCTGGAGGCGCAGATCATCGAAAGTTTCCTGCTGAATACCGTGAATTTGCAGACCATGATTGCCAGTAAAGCCAGTCGCGTGGTCCAGGCAGCCCGACAGCGAAGCGTTCTTGATTTTTCTCTCAGGAGAACCCATGGCCAAGACGCCGGCATTAAGGTCGCACGCTCCTCTTATATCGCAGGTTTCTGTGGCACCTCCTGTGTCCTGGCAGGAAAATTGTATGGCCTGCCTATCGTTGGGACCATGGCGCACTCTTTTGTCATGTCCTTTAAACAGGAAATTGACAGCTTCTTAGCCTATGCCCACGTCTTTCCCGAGCGCACCATCCTGCTCGTGGATACTTATGAAACAGAGATAGGTATTGCCAATGCCATTGCCGTAGGTTTGCACCTAAAAGAAAAAGGTTACCGATTGCAGGGAATCCGGCTGGATAGCCCGGATATTGCCTCTTTATCGAGAAAAGCCCGAAGAGCGCTTGATGAGACAGGTCTCAAAGGTGTCAAGATTTTTGCCAGCGGCAATCTGGATGAGTTTAAGATAAAAGAGCTGCTGGATAGGAAGGCCTGCGTTGACAGTTTCGGGGTGGGCACCCATATGGGAACCAGCGAGGATGCCCCCAGCCTGGATATCATTTATAAGATAAGCGAAGTAAAAGATGATTCGCAGGATTTTCTACCCACAATGAAATTAAGTAAAGGTAAGGTGACTTATCCGGGCCGAAAACAAGTCTATCGAATCTCAGACAGCAAAGGAAGGTTCGTAAAGGACATATTGGGACTTGAGAAGGAGAGGATCAAGGGAGAAAAGTTGTTGATAAAAATGGTGGAGGATGGTCAGGTTATTTACAAGAATCCTGTGTTAGATAAAATCAGGGCTTATGCACAAGGCCGTCTTTCACAAATTCCAGCGCAGTTACAACAGGTGGATGTTCGGTGCTCCTATCCCGTGAGGATAAGCCGCTTGCTTAAAAGATTAAGAGCCGCTTTAGAGCGGCAGATAAAAAAGAGGCAGTCCGTTGGATGAGAAAATCGAATCGCTGATCAAGAGCTGGGAGAAGAGAAATATCGGCGGATGGTATTGCCGCAACAAGAAGGAAGGGGTAGAGAAGCTATTGGAATTCATTCCCGCATCCGCCTCCGTGGGTTTTTCCGGCTCCAAAACCCTGGAAGAATTGGGCATCATAAAACTTCTTGAGTCCAGGGGTCATAAAGTGTTCAATCCGAACCAATCCTGCTTAAGCCGACCTGAGAGCCTGGAATTAAGAAGACAAGGGGCTCAGGCCGACCTTTATCTTGCCAGCGCCAACGCCATATCTGAGAAAGGAGAGTTAGTCTTTTTCAGCGCCTATGGAAACAGGATCGCCGGCGTGGCTTATGCCCGCAAGGTTATCGTCGTCTGCGGAACCAACAAGCTCGCTTCCCATTTAGAAGAAGCCTTGAAAAGGGCCAGGGAGCATGCCACACCTCTTAATTGCAGGCGGCTGAACTGGGAGACGCCCTGCGTGAAGGATGGAATTTGTCTTAGCGAGATCTGCCTGGGGCCTGATTATAAACGCATGTGCTGTCAGATTTTGGTGATTGAAGCGGAAATCGAGCCCGGGCGCCTGCAGGTGGTTTTGGTAGATGAAGCCCTGGGGTTTTAGTTGAAAAAACCAAAAAAGAGATTTATAATAGGAGTCCATGAAAAGGCAACCTGACTTTTATAAGGAAGTCGAAGAAATCTGTGCTGTGGATGCGCGCTATAAACCGGATAGTTACGAATTCCTCATGCAGGCTTTGCATTATACGCAAAGCAAGCTTAAAGTCAAAGCCCACATCACGGGCCGTCAGCTTTTAGAGGGGATACGGGATTTCGCCATCGAGCAATGGGGCCCTATGGCCAAGACCGTTTTAAAGCATTGGGGGATAACGCGCACAGAGGATTTCGGGCATATCGTTTTCAACATGGTCCAAAAGCGCCTCCTTTCCAAGACAGAGGAAGATTCTCTCAATGACTTCAAGGATGTCTATGATTTTGAGGTTGCTTTCGGAAATGTCCTGCGTAACAGCGTGATAAAAGATACATGAGGTAAGCCAAAAGGAAACTCTATGGAAGGACTAAAAGGGTTAGCTACAGGAATCGGAAGCCTGCCGTATATTGACTGCGAGGCTGCTTTAGACCTTATCTTTAAGCATTGCCCTGAGATCCCCTTCTGGCCCCAGTTACCCAAGTTAAATGTGAGGGAAGGAATGGTGGCTCAGTTCAGGGAGGGGTTGCCTTTCATGAGCGAGGATGAAAACGGCTTGATTCTTTCCACGTTTGATGAGGCGGATAAGGATAAAAATCTCGAGACGTATTATGAACATATCATTGCCAAAGATCTTGAGTATTTCCGGATCAGCGAAGATTATGCTCAAGGTTTGCACAGATTTTACCAAAGACTAAAAAAGAGTGAGGATTTACAGGGTATCCTTTGTATCAAAGGCCATACCATCGGTCCTTTCACATTTGCAGCCAGCCTTACCGATGATAAGGGGGTTGCTTTTCTGCATGATCCGGTCATGATGCAGGCGATCTTAAAAGGCCTCCTCATGAAAGCCTCCTGGCAGATAAATTTGTTTAGGGAATTCGGTAAAAAGATCCTCTTTTTTATCGATGAGCCGTACCTGGGTTGTTTCGGTTCTGCCTTCACGCCCATCAACAGAGAAGAGGTGGTGAAGCAGTTGACCGAATTTTGCGAGCCTCTAAAATCACAGGATTGTCTTTTGGGGGTGCACTGCTGCGGCAATACGGATTGGTCCATGTTAATGGAGGTTGAGCACTTAGGTATTATCAGTTTTGATGCTTTTAATTTTCTGGACCGGATGGTCCTCTATGCAGACGCCCTTAAGGCTTTTTTCAGCCGGGGAGGAATGCTCTGTTGGGGGATCGTGCCCACGCAGCTATCTACGGGCCTTGAGACCGCGGAAGTCCTGATCAGGAAGTTAAAAGTTGGCATCAATGCTTTGGTTGGTAAGGGCCTGGAGGAGGAAGTATTGTTTGAGAACATGCTCGTCAGCCCCAGTTGCGGGCTGGGAACATTTGCTCCGGAAAAAGCGCAAAAAGTCCTGGCCTTGCTTGCCGAGGTCTCTTATCACATCAGAAAATACTACTGAAAATTACCATTTGACAAATCTTTTCAAAAATACTATCATAGATAAATCTTTTGTTTCCATAAGGAGTTTTAAAGCATGAAAGAGATACGCATCCACGCCCGCGCAGGCCAGGGAGCGATTACCACCGCAGCCCTTTTAGGGTTAACCTACTTTAAGGAAGGGATGTATCCTTATGCCTTTCCGCATTTCGGAGCCGCCAGGATGGGAGCTCCCATGAATGCCTTTGTGCGTATTGATTCCAAGCTCGTGAGGATACGCAGCCAGATTTATAAACCGGATTATGTCATCATTGTGGACCCCACACTCATGCGGGGATACAACTGTTTTTCCGGCTTGAAAGAGGAAGGAATAGCTCTCATCGATGGCAAGCCTGAGCTGGAAATCCCTAAACTCAATGCCAAGCAGAAAGCTTTCGTCGTTCCGGCTACGGAGATCGCCCTTAAAACTATAGGCCGGCCTCTGGGCAATACAGCCTTGATTGGTGCGTTTGCCGCGGCAACGGCTGAGATAAAGCTGGAGACGCTCATAGAAGTCATTAAAGCTAGATTCCAAGGCAAGACCCTTGAGGGAAACATCCAGGCTGTCCAGCAAGGGTTTGAGTTTATAAAAAATACGAACAGGTGAGGAAATATGTTTGGGCCCTTGATCATAAAACCAGAAAAAAGTAAAGGCGACAAAACAGGCGCCTGGCGGATACAGTTAAGGCCGGATTATCTAAAAAAGAACTGTATTGCCTGCCGGATGTGCGTGCAGGTGTGTCCCGAGGGTTGTGTGCAGGGTGAGGAGAAGAATACGTTTGCCTGTGATTATAATTATTGCAAAGGGTGCGGTCTTTGCGCCCTCATCTGTCCCAAAAAAGATATTGCGATGATTGAAGAGGCGCAAGGGGAAGAGAAGAGATGAAGGAATTCTTAGAGGGTTCTCGGGCGGTTGCCGAGATTGTGAAACGTTGCAAGCCGGGGGTCATTTCCGCTTACCCCATCACGCCCCAGACACACATCGTGGAAGAGCTGGCCCAGATGGTGGCCAATGGTGAGATAGGCTCTAGCTTTGTCAATGTGGAGAGCGAGCATTCTGCGGCCTCCGTCGTCTTAGGAGGGGCAGCAGCGGGCGTGCGTTCTTATACCGCCTCCAGTTCGCAAGGGCTCTTGCTTATGGGAGAAGTGATTTTTAATATTGCAGGGATGCGTCTCCCCTTGGTTCTGACCTGCGCGAATAGGTCTGTCTCAGCTCCCATCAATATCTGGAATGACCAGCAGGATTCGATTTCGCTTCGGGATGCCGGCTGGATACAATTGTATGCGGAGAACATTCAGGAGACAGTCGATTTGCACCTTATGGCCTATCGCCTCAGCGAAGACAAATCCGTCATGCTTCCGGTGATGGTGTGTATGGATGGGTTTATCCTGACGCACGGCATGGAGACCGTGGATATCCCTGAACAGGCTCAAGTGGATAAATTCCTGCCCCCGTATAAACCTTTATATAAACTGGACCCTGCCGAACCTTTGTCCATGGGGCTGCTGGCAGATCCTGATTATTATATGGAAACGCGTTTTGCCATACAGGAGACTTTGAAAGAGGTCATTCCCCTTATCTCCAAGGTGAGCCAAGAATTTAAAAACGTTTTTGGCCGGGATTATAAAGATGGCCTGATAGAGGAATATTTCACAAAGGACGCATCAAAGGTGATTGTGGCCATGGGTTCTGTATGCGGCACGATTAAGGAAGTGGTGGATCAGATGCGCAAGAAGGGGAAAAGAATCGGATTATTAAAAATCATTTCTTACCGGCCCTTTCCTTACGTCCAGGTATATCAGGCGCTCAAGAATGTTGCGCAGGTGGCGGTTTTGGATAAAGCCGTTTCTCTGGGGGCCATTTCTCCTTTAGCCGTTGAGATCAAGGCAACATTCTGCGGCAAAAAGAAGGCGCCTAAAGTCATCAGCTCATTTATCGCAGGCCTAGGCGGAAGAGACATCACGCCTGATTCGATACGAGAGATATTCAGAAAACTGACTCAAAAGGAAAGCGCTCAAGAGTTTATTGATTTGAAACCCGAGTTGCTCAGGGAGGAATATGAGGGATAGAGTCGTTTTTAAGCCGGGCCATACGGCCTGCGCGGGTTGCGGTCAATCCATGGCGGTCCGTTTGGTTTTAGAAGCAGCCGGTCCCAACACGATCGTCGCGAATAATACGGGTTGCCTTGAGGTCTTTTCCACAAGATATCCGGAATCAGCGTGGGGTGTACCCTGGATCCATTCCTTATTTGAGAATGCGGCGGCTGTGGCTTCGGGAATCGAATCGGCCTTGGTCTATCTGGGTAAAAAAGAAGGAATTAACGTCATCGCCCAGGCCGGGGATGGAGGCACGGCTGACATAGGGTTGCAGGCCTTATCCGGGATGTGGGAGAGGGGTCACGATATTTTGTACGTCTGTTACGATAATGAGGCTTATATGAATACAGGAATTCAGCGAAGCGGCCTCACGCCCTTTGATTCTGCGACCACGACAAGCCCTTCTGGCAGGCAATCCTTCGGAAATATCCGTCCTAAGAAACCCATGCCTGAGATTGCCCTGGCGCACGGTATCCCTTATGTGGCCACGGCCTCTGCGGGCTTTGCCCTGGATTTACAGAAAAAGGTCAAGAAGGCCTTTTCTATCAAAGGCCCCAAATACCTGCAGATTCATGTTCCCTGTCCTTTGGGCTGGCGGCACGAACCGAATCTTACGCTTGCCGTGGCCAAATGTGCGGTTGAGACCGGGCTTTATCCCTTGATTGAATTTGAGGGAGGCGTACTTGTGGCCCGTCGGCAAATAGCGCCGAAACCGGTCGAAGAGTATCTGAAGATGCAAGGCAGGTTCAAGCATCTCTTGAACGCGCCTGAGGAGATCAAAAAGATCCAGGAGATAGCGGATAACAATATCAGAAAGTATAATCTTAAAGCTGAAACTCAAACAGAAAGTTCATCTAAAAATTCGCAGAACTTAACACAATAAAAAAGGAGGTATTGACAAATGGGTAAACAAGCAAGAGCGATAGTGGATTTAAGCCTTAAGGAGCTGGTGAAGGACCTGAATAAAGCCTACAGTGATGAGTGGTTGGCGTTTTACCTCTATTGGTATATGGCCCAAACCGTCTCCGGCCGTGCCTATGAGGATATGGCCGAGATGTTGAACAAAATCGCCAAAGACGAATTAGAGCATGCCGGGGAGCTGGCGGATCTGATTACGAAACTGGGGGATGTGCCTGTGGCCAACCCCATGGATTTGGAGAAAAACGCCAATTCTCCTTATCTGATGCCTCCCAAAAATACGGCGGATATCAACAGGATTATCCGTATTGTGACAGAAGCTGAAGCCGGAGCCATTGAAGTCTACAGCAAGATCGCCAAGAAAACACAGGGCAAGGACCATGTGACCTATCAGCTCGTCACGCACATATTATCCGAGGAAGTTAGCCACGAGGAGATGTTTGAGAATCTGCTGGAAAGGTAAGTTGGTTAAGAGGAGGCTTAAGAGATGTCTAAGGTAACAGTGGATGCGGCGGCATGTGTGGGTTGCGGCCTGTGCGAACAGTCCTGTCCCGAAGTCTTTGAGGTCCAGGGAGATGGCATCGCCCACGTGAAATCGCAAACATGCACCACCTGCAATCTGCAGGAAGTCGCCGAGCAGTGCCCGGTGAACTGCATCAAGGTCAGCTAAAGTTTAAAGAGCATTTGACTTAGAACGTTTTTCTTTTTAGTTCAGCCACGAATTGGGCAAAAGAGAACTGCTTTTTTTGTAAGAGAATTTTTTCCCGGAATTCCGATTTTTCGCTTTCAAATTTCTCTCCCTCAATCGGCGTCCTGCCCCTAATCTTAATAATAAAAAAGCCTGAAGGTAAACTTAAGATATCGCTGGTTTCCTCGTCCTTGAGGCGTTTTGCCGCCATCCAGAGCTGGTCCGAGGCCCCTAGCCCTTCGATGTAGCTTGCGTATTTGAAAGTGTCGGTCGTTCCGCTTTTGAGCCCGCTTTCCCTTGCGGCTTTTTCAAAATCAGCCTGCTCTTTCAAAATCTTTAGGCAATCCCCTGCTTTCTGTTTTGCTATTTTTGCGGATTCATCTTTGACGTAGGCTTCTTTAACCTTTTCCTTGACCTCCTCAAAATCTGGGATGAAGCCTTCCTTTCTCTCCTTAAGTTTCAGCAAGAAGTAGTTGTTGTCCATGCGGACCGGCGGTGAGTGCTGTCCTACGCTTAACTTGGAAATCAGGGCCATGATCTCTGCTGACCAGCCAATGCCGGGGATAGGTTCGGTTTGGCTAAACTTGCCCGTCTGCTTGACGGCCGTTCCTAGATCCTCGGCTATTTTTTGCAAATCCTCATGTTTCTTAAGGCGCATCATGACCTGGTTGATTTGGTCTTCTGACTCAACCTCTATATAGTCCAGGTTAAAGGAAACGGGCTGCTTAAAACTTAAGGTGTTCTTCACGAAATAATCTTTTAAATTTTGCTCTGAGAGGGTGACATCTTTGGTAAAATCTTCGGGTGAAGCGGTTATATAAGAGATGCTAAACTCCTCATAGGCCAATTCATACTCTTTTTTAACCTCTTCGTCCGTGACAAAGACAGGGTCTGTGACCTGTTTGTAGAGTTTAGACAGGATAATGTTCTGACGGGTCTGTTCTTCAAAGATGCGGGGCTGCGTTTGGAAGACATACTGGACAATCTGGTTATAGGTTTTCGTATCGAATTTACCGTCGTGCCGGAAGAAAGGGAGATTTTGCAGAAAATCAACGACCTCTTTGTCCGTGGCACGGATCTTGCGGCTTTTGGCCTCATAAAGAAGCATAAGCCTTTCCCATGCCAAAGCCTCGAGATTCAGTTGGGGCTCAACCTCTGAAAGCTTTTCCCCGAACTGGATGAGGGCCGAGGCCTTTTGCGCGTTGAAGGCATCCCGGAATTCTAAAAAAGAGATCTTCTTTCCGAACAGGATGCCGGCGTAGGTCTGTTCCTGCCTGCTGCGTATGAGGCTGCCTGAGCCCCAGAGCACAAATGCGGGCACGATAATGACAGCCAGGCCAATCCATATCTTCTTGGCTGTCTTTTTATGGCGTAAGAATTTAAGCATGGGGATTGACTCCTTCAATGAGCACTAAATTTACGAACACGTTCGTGTGAGTAAGTTTATGTGCGAATTGATCCCTGCAGCTACGGAGTGGTTTGCTGCAGGGATCAATTCTCTAAACTACTTCATTATAATTAAAATTCTAAAATATGCAACGTAATTTCTCTTTACAAAATATTATTAAGCCGTTATAATGAATCTTCGTGGGTTAAAGCCCGTGGTTTACAGGAGCGAAATACGGCACTTCGACTTCGTCTCAGTGTCCTTCGAAAGTCCTGAGCGAAGCGAAGGAAGCAGCTATTTTTTTGAAGGCAGAGCTCATTTCGCCGAAGAATTCTGGCTGCGAATGTATAAATTCCTGTGTCAAAGGATAGGTTTAAAGTAAGAAAGACCTGGGCCCTTAATCCCAGGACGCGCGTTCAAAGAAGTAAAAAAGGGTACTCGCGCCAGCGCGTTAAGCTTGAAGCCGTAAGGATAGGCAAAAATGAAGAATCAGATACTTAAATTAGGAATACCAAAAGGAAGTCTCCAGGAGGCGACCTTCAGGATGTTTCAGAAGGCCGGGTTTAATGTTTCCGTTTCCGGTCGCTCCTATTTTCCCTCTATCGATGACCCCCAGATCGAGCCGGTGCTTCTGCGTGCCCAGGAGATGTCCCGCTACGTCGAAACAGACCTGGATTGTGGCATAACAGGAGAAGACTGGATTCAGGAAAACAATTCTCATGTTATCAGGATTACCGAGCTTGTTTACGCGAAGCAGTCTCTGGGGCCCGTGCGTTGGGTGGTGGCGGTCCCTAAGGATTCAGGCATCCGTTCTCTTAAGGACCTTAAAGGCAAACAGATCGCCACGGAGCTTGTCAACGTCACTAAGAGTTTTTTAAGAAAGAATAAAATAAAGGCCGATGTGGAGTTCAGTTGGGGGGCTACGGAAGTGAAAGTCGCCCAAGGGCTGGTCGAGGCGATCGTAGAGCTGACCGAGACGGGAAGGAGCCTTGAGGCCAATAAGCTTAAGATCATCGCTACGGTATGTCTTTCCACCACCCAGTTTATCGCCAACAGAACTTCCTACAAGGATGCTTGGAAAAGGGCCAAGATGGAGCAGATAGCGCTCCTTTTAAAGGGCGCGATCGCCGCTGAAGAAAAAGTCGGCCTGAAAATGAACGTCAGCAAGATCGACCTTAAAAAGGTCCTCCGTCTGCTGCCGGCCCTGAAAAGGCCGACCATTTCAGGTCTAACCGACGACGGCTGGTACGCTATTGAGACGGTGATCGACGAGAAAATTGTGCGGGAACTGATTCCCAGCCTCAAAAGGGCAGGGGCCCAAGGGATCATCGAGTATCCCTTAAATAAAGTTATATATTAGTTCATAGTTCAAAGTTCAGAGCTCAAAGTGTAAGGGCGCTAAAAGCGAGGGAAATGATGCCTTGCGGTAAAAAAAGAAAACGCAGAAAAATCAAGACCCACAAAAGAAAAAAGATGCGTCGTCGTCTTCGTCACCTGAAGAAGAGAGCCTGGGGTTAATTTTTCCTATCCCGCTTTAATTCCACCATGGTTTCTTTTATTAAGAAGATAGGCGCAGGTTTGGGGTTAGGCCTTGCCCTGCTTGTGCTCTTAAGCGCAAAAGCCGACGGATTAGATAAAAAGGCCTCGTCGGCGCTCAGCCACTATATCATGGGAGTTTTCCATGAGGACCTGGGCCACATCGATGAGGCGATCACAGAATACAAAAAGGCCTTAAAGGCGGATGATGAGAATCTCATCATCCATCTAAACCTGGCTTCCAGTTATATCAAGAAGAACGATACAGCCAAGGCGATCGATGAGTTAAGCCAGGCAAGCCGTATCGACCCCGAAGCCATAGAGCCTCATGCTCTTTTAGCGCTTCTCTACTCCTCCCAAGGCGAGCTGGGACTGGCGACCCGCGAGTATGAATCAGCCCTGCAGAACGCCTCTAAGTTAGAACCCCAAAACATCGATATTTATAAGAATTTAGGTCTCATCTATTTAAAGCAGAAAAAATGGAAAGAGGCCGAGGAAGCGTATCTATGGGTGGTCAAGCTTTCCCCCGAGGACCCACAGGCCTATTTTTACCTGGCGAGCGTTTACAGCGAATCAAACAAAAACGATTTGGCGGAAACTCAGCTAAAGCGTGCCCTGGAATTAAAACCCGACTATCATGAGGCGCTTAATTTCCTGGGATATCTTTATGTGGACCGGGACAAGAATTTAGACGAGGCACAGACCTTGATCAGGAAAGCCCTGGAGTCTGAGCCTCAAAACGGCGCCTACATCGATAGCCTGGGATGGTTTTATTTTAAAAAAGGCGATTTTGAACAGGCGTTAAAGGAATTGGAAAAAGCAAGTTCTCTCCTGGAAGACCCGGTTATTTATGACCATCTCGGCGACACCTATTTTCAGGTCAAGGATACAGAAAACGCCAGAATCAACTGGGAAAAATCCCTGAAGTTAAAACCGGAACAGGAGAAAGTCAAAGGGAAGATAGAGAAACTAAATAAATAGTAAATCCAAAATGAATGCACAAATAAAGGAGCTTGAAGAGAAGGCCAAACAGATACGTCGATTGATCATCCAGATGTTAGCCAAGGCCGGTTCCGGTCATCCCGGAGGGAGCCTTTCGGCTACGGATTTGATCACCGCCTTGTTTTTTTCCGTGCTAAGGCACAACCCCAAGGACCCTGCCTGGTCTGATCGGGATAGATTTCATATGTCGAAAGGGCATTGCTGCCCTCTTTGGTATGCGGTCTTAGCGGAATCCGGTTACTTTCCCAAAGAAAAACTTTGGACGCTTCGCCAACTCGGTTCGGTTCTTCAAGGCCACCCGGACAGGCGCACAACCGGAGTGGAAGTTGCCTCCGGGTCCCTGGGGCAGGGGCTATCCGTCGGTTTAGGTATGAGCCTGGCTGCAAGGATCGATAAGAAAGCTTACCGCGTCTTTGTCCTTTTAGGTGACGGAGAGAGCCAGGAGGGGAATGTCTGGGAAGCGGCGATGGCCTCAAGCCACTACCGATGCGACAACCTCTGCGCCATGTTGGACTACAACGGGTTTCAGATCGACGGGAAAACCAAAGATATCATGGAACTTGAGCCTCTCGTCGCCAAATGGCAGGCCTTTGGCTGGCAGACGCTTGAGATCGACGGGCACAACATGGGTCAGATCTTGGAGGCTTATCAGAAAACCGAGAGCGTCAAGGGTAAGCCCAGCATTATCATCGCTCACACCATAAAAGGCAAGGGCGTTTCTTTCATGGAGAATGTTGTTGATTTTCATGGCCGCGCTCCCACAAAAGAAGAAGCGGAAAAAGCACTCAAAGAGTTGGAATAAACAAACATGGCTGAAATGTTGTATCAGAGAGACGTCTACGGTCAAACCCTCGTCGAATTAGGCAAGGCGAATAAAGATATTGTCGTGTTGGATGCTGATCTTTCCAGCTCCACGCGCACCTGTTTATTTGCGAAAGAGTTTCCGGAAAGATTCTTTAATTTTGGAGTGGCGGAGCAGAATATGATGGCTTCGGCTGCCGGGCTCGCCAGTTGCGGCAAGGTTGTGTTTCTCTCAACCTTCGCCGTCTTTGCAACCGGCAGGGCCTGGGATCAGGTAAGAAACTCCATAGCTTATAACAATTTTAATATCAAGATCGTCGCCTCTCATGCCGGTCTCACCGTGGGGCCTGACGGCGCCAGCCATCAGGCTCTAGAAGATATCGCGCTTATGCGTGTTATCCCTAACATGAACATCATCGTACCCTGCGACGCTCCTCAAACCCGTGAGGCGGTCCTGGCTGCCGTGAAAACTTCTGGTCCTTTTTATGTCCGCCTGGGCAGACCCAAAGTGCCGACGATTGAAAATAAGGGTGCATTTGAATTAGGCAAGGCCCAGGTGTTAACCGCCGGAAATGATATCACGATCTTTGCCTGCGGGGTGCTGGTCTTTGAAGCATTGACAGCCGCAAAAAATCTGTTGGGTCAAGGCATAAAGGCGCGCGTGGTCAATATGCATACGATCCGCCCCTTGGATACAGAGACGATTATTCAAGCAGCCCAGGAGACCCGTGGCATCGTCGTATGCGAAGAGCATACGGTGGTCGGGGGTCTGGCTTCAAGTATCCAGGAGGTCGTTGCAGAAAATGCGCCGGTGAAAGTGGTGTGCCTGGGCATCAAGAACAGGTTTGGTCAGTCGGGAGAGCCTTCAGAGCTTCTAAAAGCCTATAACCTGACAAGTTCGGATATAGAAAAGGCAGGTTCTGGCCTGTGTCCACGTTAATCCTTAAGTCCTACGCCAAGTTAAACCTGTTTCTGGAAGTCCTGCGTAAGCGTCCCGACCATTACCACGATATCCAAACCCTCTTTGAAAGGATAGACCTTTCAGATATCCTCACCCTCAAGTCCCGCTCGGATAAAAAAATATGCATTAGCTGCCCTGATCCTCTCGTACCCAAAGACCACACGAACCTTTGCTTTCAAGCGGCTCGGCTCCTTCAGGATAGATTCAAGGTGGCAGGGGGCGTGGATATCGCGATAGATAAACGGATTCCTGTTGGCGCAGGGCTGGGAGGAGGTTCTGGAAATGCCGCCAGCGTCTTCTTAGGGTTAAACAGGCTATGGAGGCTCAAGGCCTCCAGGGAAACGCTCGCAGCTCTTGCCCAGGAGGTTGGCTGCGACATCCCTTTCTTTATTCACGAAACCCCGTTTGCTTTGGGGAGTGAGCGCGGAGATTGCATCAGGCCTTATGATGCGTTAAAAGGGGTAAAGCTTTGGCACATCATTGTTGTCCCGAGAATTCAGGTTTCAACCCCCCTCATATACAAAAAATGGGACACTTATTCTGCATTGACAAAGACGCAACGTAATGTTAATATACTACTTTCGGCCCTGAAGAAAAACAGGTTTCATCAGGCAGGGAATCTTTTGTGGAACAGCTTGGAGCCATTGACGTTTCGGTTTTATCCGCAGGTTCGCCGAATCAAGGAAGCGATAGCTGCCTTAGGGATTAAAGCCATCTTGATGTCCGGAAGCGGTTCGGCCGTATTTGGCATTGTTTCTTCGAGAAAGGAGGGCGTGTCTCTGGGGGAGGAACTGAAGAAAAGAAAGAGGTCTTGGAGGGTTTTTGTAGCGTGCACTTTTTAAGAAAAGACAGCAGGGGGGAAGAGCGATGGAAATCACGGAAGTCAGGGTCGTTTTAAAGGATTCACCCGATAAGAAATTAAAGGCCTATGCCACGGTCACTTTTGATAATGCCTTTGTGGTCAGAAACGTAAAAGTCATCGAAGGCACAAGCGGCTTATTCATCGCCATGCCTTCCAGAAAAATAAAACAGCCCTGCCCGAAATGCGGATTTAAAAACGAACTGCGCAGCAAGTATTGCAATCAGTGCGCAGCGTCTTTACCGGTAGTGTCTCGGCCCATGACACCGGATGCGGCGACAGGAGCTCAATTGGAGCATAAGGATATCGCCCACCCCATAACACAATCCTTTAGGGAATATCTGCAGAAGAGAGTCTTAGAGGCGTACGAGCAGGAGAAGACAAAAGGCCCAAGTTCTTTCGTAGAATAGCCATAAAGCTTTGGGACGTCGTCCAATGGTAGGTCACGAGACTTTGGGTATCGCTATTGTGGTTCGAGTCCACACGTCCCAGATAAACTTATGAATAAAAATATCGCTGTGGTGATTCTCGCCGCGGGCAAGAGCACGCGGATGAAATCAAAGACCCCTAAGGTCCTGCACCCTATCTGCGGCAGGCCCATGCTGTTATATGTCCTGGATCTCGTGCGCAGCCTCAGGCCAGGTGTCGCCATCGCTGTGTTGGGCCATCAGCATGAAGAGGTCCGAAAGCAAATTCCGGCTGGGATAAAGGTAGCCCTTCAAAAGAGGCTTTTAGGCACAGGTGACGCTGTCAAGACAGCCTTGCCCTATCTTAAGAATTTTCAGGGAAGCGTGCTGGTGCTTTACGCGGATAATCCTCTGCTGAAGAAAGAAACGATTATAAAGCTTTTAAAGCATCATGCGGCAAACAGCCTGGATGCGACACTTCTCAGCGCACATCTGGAAAAACCTTCTGGTTACGGCAGGGTCTTACGGGATAAATACGCCAACGTATCAGGTATTATGGAAGAAAAGGATGCCGATGACGTTGTCAGAGACATCAAAGAGATCAACACAGGGATTATGTGTTTTAAAAAGAAGAGCCTGGCATATACCTTGAAGCATGTCACCCCTAACAACCGCAAGAAGGAATATTATCTTACGGACACGATTGGCATCCTTTATAAAAAGGGCCTATGGGTGGATGCGCTGAAGCTTGAAGACAGCCAGGAGGCGCTTGGGATTAATTCCCGTCTTGAGTTAGCTGAGGCTTCCGCCATCATGCAAAAGCGCCTGAATGAAGAATTCATGCGTAAAGGCGTTACTATCCTAGACCCGGATTCTGCTTCTATCAGTTACGGAACAAAAATCGGAGAAGACTGCGTGATTTATCCCTTTACAGTTATTGAAAGGGATGTTAAAATCGGACGTCGCTGCAAGATCGGGCCTTTCGCGCATTTGAGGCCCGGCACGGAACTGAAAGACGATGTGGACGTAGGCAATTTCATAGAGATCGTCCGCTCTAAAATCTTTCCCAAATCAAAAGCAAAACATTTTGGATATATCGGAGACGCCCAGATTGGCCGTTATGTCAATATTGGCGCAGGGACCGTGACGGCCAACTATGACGGGAAGTCAAAGAATAAGACCCTTATCAAAGACCGCGCCTTTATCGGGTCCGATACCGTGATGGTGGCGCCTGTCAGGATAGGAAAGGGAGCCAAAACCGGAGCCGGCAGCGTCCTGGTTAAGCGCCGGAATGTTCCCGACGGAAAGGTAGTCGTGGGGGTCCCGGCCAGAGAATTAAAAAGGCGCCGTTGAACCGATAGACGTTTGAGGATAGACGGATAATTGAACAAATTGGATAATATGCGAGGTGGCTATGGATAAATTAGCTGTCTTAAGCGGCAACGCGACCCCTGAATTGGCTAAAGCTATCTGTAGATATCTGAAGGTCAAGCTCTACGATTGCTTTGTCTCCAGGTTTAGCGAAGGCGAAATTCGCGTTAAGATTAATGAGAATGTCCGCGGCAAAGATGCCTTTGTCATCCAATCGACATGCCCTCCGCCTAACGATAGCTTGATGGAGCTCCTGATCATGATTGATGCCTTAAAGAGGGCATCGGCCAAGCGTATCACCGCGGTTGTTCCTTATTTCGGATACGCCCGTCAAGATAGAAAAGATCAACCCCGTGTTCCCATCACCGCCAAATTGGTAGCTAATCTAATAACGGTGGCCGGAGCCAACCGGGTTCTCACCATGGACCTGCATGCCGGGCAAATTCAAGGGTTTTTCGATATTCCGGTAGACCATCTTTTTGCCGTCAACGTATTCATAGAGCACCTCACTAAATTGAAATACAAAGATATCGTGGTTGTTTCTCCGGATGTAGGCAGCATCAAAATGGCCAGGGCCTATGCGAAGAGGATTATGGGGACCCTGGCGATCATAGACAAAAGGCGCATTTCTCCTGAAAAGGCCGAGGTAGTGCAT
The DNA here is from genome assembly GCA_043798795.1 of Candidatus Omnitrophota bacterium. Taxonomy (GTDB): domain Bacteria; phylum Omnitrophota; class Gorgyraeia; order Gygaellales; family Profunditerraquicolaceae; genus JBDRKE01. Next base: position 20,417 of record JAZDOJ010000029.1, on the reverse strand, counting down.
ATCCTGGGAGAGGTGGAAGGAAAAGACTGTCTCCTCGTGGATGATCTGATAGCTACTGGAGGCTCTGTCATAGAGGCAGCTGAGACTCTCAAAAAGGCCGGGGCGCAAAATGTCTGGGCGGCTATCACCCACGGGGTCTTGTCAGGGCCCGCCTTAGAGGGCATAAAGAGATGCAAGGCCTTAACGACATTATTCATTACGGATACCATTCCCTTAGAGGATGAGAAGAAGCATACAAAGATTGAAATTTTATCCGTTGCAAATCTTTTAGGGGAGGCCATTAAAAGGATTCATAACGAAGAATCGGTGAGTTGTTTGTTTGATTAAAGGAGTGAAAATCTTACGATGGAAGAGATATTTTTGGATGTAGAGTCAAGAGAGGATGTCGGCAGGGCTAAGGTTAAGCAATTAAGAGAAGACGGATTTGTCCCGGCAATCGTCTATGCCGAAGGGAAAGTTTCCATTCCGGTTAAAGTCTCCCACAGCGCCCTGATTAAACTGATCCATCAGCATCGGATAGAGGGTGTTTTAATCAATGTGAAGGTCAAAGACGATAAGAAGCATAGCTCCCGCTCATGCGTGATTAAAGAGATCCAATATGAACCGGTCCACGGAGAGATTCTGCACGTTGATTTTAACGAGATCTCTCTGACAAAAGCTATCAAGGTTAACGTGCCTGTCGTGGCCAAAGGGGAGGCGGTAGGCGTGAAGCAGGAAGGCGGATCTCTCGAGCATATCCTCTGGGAGATTGAGGTGGAGTGTTTGCCGACACAGATCCCCAAGGATTTCCAGGTGGATGTCAGTCCGCTCAAAATAGGGGATTCTATCCATATCAAAGATTTAAACGTCCCGGCCGGAGTCAAGATTTTAAATGATCCCTCTGGTATTGTCTTATCGGTCGCGGCTCCCATGAAGGAAGAAGAAGTGGCAGCACCCGTGGAAGGGGAGGAGACGCAGGAACCCGAGGTCATAAAAGAGAAGAAGGAAGTGCCTGCGGCTGAAGGCGAAGCAGTCGAAGAAAAAGAGAAGAAGTAACGATTCTTATGAAGTTGATAGTGGGCCTCGGTAACCCCGGAAGCGATTACGTCGACACCAGACACAATATCGGCTTCTGCGTTCTCAGGGCCTTAGCTAAAAAGCGCAAGACTTCTTTTAAGAAAGAAACAGGTACAAGTTCTCAGGTGGCCAGGGTCAGGATTGGGCAGGAAACGGCCGTGCTAGCGCTCCCTCAGACTTTCATGAATACCTCAGGCAGCGCCGTAGCCAGGCTGGTCAGGAAACACAAAATAGCCCCGCAAGAGCTGCTTGTGGTGTGCGATGATCTGGATCTGGAGTTTGACAGGATGAAATTAAGACCGTCGGGTTCCTCCGGCGGGCACCGCGGTCTTGAGTCGATCATAGAGGTTTTGCAAAACAATGGATTTGCGCGCCTGAGGATCGGCGTGGGAAGGCCTCCAGAAGGAAGGGGTGCCTCGGAGCATGTTTTGCTCAATTTTAACAAAAAGGAAAGAACGCGCTTAGGGAAAGTCATAAAAAACACAGTCGCCTGCATGGAATCGTGGGTGGTTGAGGGAATCAGCAAGACCATGAATACTTTTAATAGGAAAGGAAGGATCCAGTGATTAAGTACGAGGCCATGTTTATTATCAAGCCGGATTTATCCGAAGAGGAAAAAAAGACCCTTTTTCAACAGATTCATGACGCTGTCACAAAAAATAAAGGAGAGGTTGGAAGTGGCGCCATATGGACGGAAAAAAGAAAGCTGTACTTCCCCTTGAAAAAATATCGGGAGGGCTCTTATTACCTGATGAATTTCAGCTTGGATCCACTTTCGGTCGGCCTTATCCGGCAGGTGTATAAGCTGAATGAGTTTATATTAAGAGTCCTGATTACGAAGGTTAGTTCGTAGTTCGTAGTTCGAAGAGAAATTAGAAAAAACGAAGGAGTTAAGAATGGCAAATCTCAACAAGGTATTTCTTATGGGGAATCTGACGAAGGACCCGGAATTGCGCTACACCCCGCAGGGGGCGGCCGTGGCGAATCTGCGCCTGGCGGTCAACAGAAGGTTTCGCGCTAAGAACCAGGAATTAAAGGAAGAGACCTGTTTTATAACCGTCGTGGTGTGGAACAGGCAGGCTGAGACGTGCAATCAGTATCTGCATAAAGGAAGTCCCTGCTTCATTGAAGGCAGGCTTCAGTCCCGCAGCTGGGAAGATAACGCCGGACAGAAACGTAACGTCATTGAAGTCCAGGCTGAACGCGTCCAATTCATGGGAAAAGCGCCGGCTAAGGAAGGTAGTAGTGAGTCCAGGGAGGATATTCTCCCTGAAGCGGAAGCCCCCTCTACGGAAGCCGCATGGTTAGGGGAAAGCGAGGAAGAAGTCAATGAAAGTTAAGCCAAGGACATTTTCCAGGACGAGGTCAGACAGGAAAAAACGCGATTTCGGCCTTGCCTCCAGAAAGAAATTCTGTCGGTTCTGCGTGGACAAAGTCAAGGAGATCGATTATAAAGACATGAAGAGGCTGGAGACATTTATCACGGAACGAGGCAAGATTCTCTCCAGCCGCGTCTCCGGCAACTGCGCGAAGCATCAGCGATGGATTGCCGAGGCCATCAAGAAGGCCAGGTTTCTATCGCTTGTGCCTTATATCCGTTAAAATTAAATGGAAGTCATTCTCAATCAGGATGTGGATAAGCTGGGAAAGGCCGGCTCCGTCATTAAAGTAAAAGACGGGTTTGCCCGCAACTTCTTGATACCCAATGGCCTGGCGTTGCCTCTCACGCCCGGAAATCTCAAAAAACTGGAACAGGAGAAAGAGAGAAAGAAGGCTCAGTTGGAGAAGGTCAAACAGGAGTCTCTTGAGCTTAAGGTCAAGCTCGACGGGGTTTCTTTGACCATACCGGCCCTGGTCCAGGAAGAGGACAAATTATACGGAAGCATTACCAGTCAGGATGTGTCCCAGGCCCTGGAAGAAGAGGGCTTCACCATTGACAAGAATACCATTGTATTGGATGAGGCCATAAAGACACTGGGCATTTATGAGATCCCCGTGAGGCTCCATCCGGAAGTCAACGCTACGATAAAGGTCTGGATCGTAAAGAAATGACCCCTTTAGCTCTCGATAAGGTCCCTCCGCAAAATCTAGAAGCCGAAATGGCTGTGCTGGGCTCTATGTTGCTGGATGCGGATGCCATCTCTGTATCCTGTGAGTCGCTGGACAAAGAATCTTTCTATAAAGGGAGCCACGGCAAGATTTTCGAGGCGGTTCTGGATTTGTACAATGCCAATAAAGCCGTTGACCTCATTACCCTGACTAACGAATTGAAGAAGGCGGGCTCACTGGAAGAGATAGGGGGCGTCAGTTTCCTGACAGCCCTGGCGAATGCCGTGCCTACGGCAGCCAATATCAACCATTACGTCCATATCGTTAAAGAGAAAAGCATCCTGCGTACCCTCATCAACAACGCCACTCACATCGTTTCCATGTGTTATGAGAGCGAGGGCAATATCGATGAGGTGGTGGATAACGCCGAACGCTTTATTTTTGAGGTCAGTGACCGCAAAGCCCATGGCACCTACCTGCATCTTAAAGAAATCGTCAAAGAAAGCATTGAGACGATAGACAGGCTATATCAGAAGAAGGCGCATGTGACTGGAATCCCGACCGGCTTCATCGATTTTGATACCAAGACCTCGGGGCTCCAGCCGTCGGATTTGATCGTTATTGCCGGCAGGCCATCGATGGGAAAGAGTGCCTTGGCCATAGGGATAGCCGAGTATGCCGGTGTCGTCGAAAAGATCCCCTTGGCGATTTTTAGCGTGGAGATGTCTAAAGAGCAGCTTGTACAGAGGATGCTGTGTTCTCACGCTAAAGTGGATGCCCATAAGGTGCGCACCGGGTATCTGGCCACTTCGGATTGGCCCCGGCTGACAGCGGCTGCAGGGAAACTTTCCGAGGCGCCTATCTTTATCGATGACTCACCCGCTATCTCCGTGATGGAGATTAGGGCCAAGGCCAGACGCCTGAAGTCCCATCATAATATCCAGTTGATTATATTAGATTACATGCAGTTGATGCGCGGCACCATGGGTTCTGAGAACAGGCAGCAGGAGATCTCAGAGATCTCGCGTTCCCTGAAGGCCCTGGCGCGGGAACTGCATGTTCCGATTGTGGCGATAAGCCAGTTGTCGCGTGCCGTGGAATCACGCCAGGACCATCGACCGCAGCTTTCCGATTTGAGAGAGTCCGGAGCCATCGAGCAGGACGCAGACGTGGTCGTTTTGATCCTCAGGGAAGAGTATTATAATCCCACTCCCGACAATCAGGGGGTGGCTGAGGTGATTATTGCCAAGCAGCGTAACGGCCCTGTCGGTTCTCTGAAGCTGACCTTTATCAAGGAGTACACCCGTTTTGAGAATATTGCGCGCATCGAGTGAGAGGAGGAAAATGTTGCGAAGAATTTCCATAATCGTATTCTTTATTTTGTTCCTATCTCTGTCCTTTACGGCCCTTCCTCCTTTATCGGCCCAAACCGAATCCGAGCAGGGCCCTTCGGCCCCTGCCACGTCCCTTCCAATTGTCAGAGCCATTGAAGTCAAAGGCAATAAAACCATCAGCTCCAACACGGTCATCTCTAAAATGAAGACCCGGGTGGGCAGCCCCTACCAGGAGAACATCATCAGCGATGATTTGAAACGGCTCTATCTGTTGGGTTTTTTCAGCGACATCAAAATCGATACCGAGCCCTACAAAGACGGCCTCAAAATTATGATCAGCGTGGTGGAAAGGCCTATTATCGAGAAGATCACTTTTTCCGGATTGAGGCGGCTGAGGACCACTTCGGAGAAACTCAAGAAAGAGCTGAGATCCCAGGAGACGAAATACCTGGATTACCCTGACCTCGCCGATGATGTGCGCACGCTTTCGAAAAAGTACGAGAAGATCGGCTACAGCGAGGCCAAGGTCGATTACAAGGTCGAAATCGACGAGAAAACGAATAAGGCGAAGATTCAATTTAACCTTGAGGAAGGAAAAAGGGTGCGTATCAAGGATATCCTAACGATAGGCAACAACGCTTTTCCCAGGAGCCGGATCTTGCGCCTGATTAAGACGAAAAGGGCCTGGACGTTTAATCCGGGGGTCTTAAAGGAAGATGTGCTCAAAGATGATATGGAGCGCATCAGTTCATTTTATCGCAGGGCAGGTTTCACGGACGTGGCGGTAACCTATGAAATCGTAGCGGATTCTCTCAAGCCTTACCTTTTGTACATCCACATTAAGATCGATGAGGGGAAAAAATATTTAGTAGGCAATATCGATGTCCGGGGGAATAGGGATATTGATTTAAGCGAGATCCTGGCCAGCCTCAAGGAGTGTGTGCCGGGAAAGGTTTTTAGCCAAGAGGCCTTGCAGGTTGACGTTGCCAATATTCAAAGCCTGTATTTTGACCGTGGTTATATCTCCTGTCAGGTCCGGGAGGCCTCTTCCGTTAATCCGTCTACGGGACGGGTGGATATCCTTTACACCATTGCCGAACATGAGATCGCTTATGTGGATAAGATCAAGATCAGGGGTAATGTTAAGAGCCGGGATGTGGTTGTGCGCAGGGAACTCAGGATATTCCCCGGTGACAGGTTCGACGGCGAGAAGCTCAGACGCAGCCGCGAAAGGCTTCAGAACTTAGGGTTTTTCGAACAGGTGAGCTACGATACCGAGGATACGGATGTGCCTGACAAAAAGAATCTGGTGGTGGATGTTAAAGAGACGAAGACCGGAGCCTTCAGCTTTGGCGGCGGCTATAGCTCTGTCGATAAGTTGATAGGTTTTATTGAGGTGGAACAGAAGAATTTCGACTGGAAGAATTTTCCCTATTTTACGGGAGCGGGTCAGGACTTAAGGCTTCGGGCCTCTTTCGGAACGATCAGCAGCGGCTTTGACCTCAGTTACACGAATCCGTGGGTCTTTGACTATCCGGTGAGTTTTGGTTTTGATGCCTATCGGCACACCCGCGACCGCGAGGAAGACGTAGGTTACGCCTATGATGAGAAGATCACCGGAGGGGATTTGAGGCTCGGTAAGGAATTATCAGAATACGTAAGAGGCAATATCACGTATCGTTATGACGTGATAGACATTTCAAACGTCGACCCGGCAGCCTCCAACGCGCTCCTGAAAGAAGCGGGTATCAATACGGTGAGCAGCCTGACGCCAGGGCTGGCCGTTGACAGCCGCGACAATGTCTTTGACCCCCGAAAAGGAGATTTGATCAGCGGGTCCTTCCAGTTAGCCGGAGGGCCCTTTGCAGGAGATAAAGATTTTTGGAAATTCAATGGTCGTTTTTCGCATTACTTTCCTTTACCTAAAGATTCTGCCCTTGAGATTCGCATGAGGGTGGGCGCGGGGGAACCTTACGGCGATTCCCAGGAGATTCCCATATATGAGAGATTCTTTGCCGGTGGCGCTTATACCATCAGAGGTTATGAGGAAAGGTCCGTTGGGCCGGTGGATCCTTTGACGAACGATCCCCTAGGAGGACAGGCGCTTTTGGTGGGCAATATCGAGTACACCATTCCTCTCTATCAGGCAACGGACAAGAGTTTCAAGATCAGCGCGGCGGCCTTTTATGACACGGGAAACGTCTGGGCCAAGTTAAATGATTTGGGTTCCGGAAGTTTTTACTCAGGGATGGGTTTCGGGGTACGGCTCAAGACGCCTATCGGCCCGATTCAGGTTGATTACGGCATTCCCTTAAATAAGGCGCCCGGAGAACAGGATAAAGGGAGCGGCCGGGTGCATTTCAGCGCGGGCCATTCGTTTTAAGTGAGGACGCAACGCACACAATAACTTATGTCAAAGAGTATTAAAAGGGATACTCCATAAGTTATGTGCTCATTGAAGGAGGTTTTGAAAACATGAGAAGCAGAAGAATGATTTTGGGGTTGATCGTTTTTTGTTTAGGATTATGGTTTAAGCCGGTCTTGGCAGCCGACAAAATCGCTTATGTGGATTTGAGCCGCATATTCAGCGAGTTCAACAAGACAAAAGACTACGATAAGGCTTTAACGGACAAAGAAAGCGTCTATAGTGCGGATAGAGAGAAAAAAGTCAACGAGATAAAACAATTTCAAGACAAAATGAATCTGCTCAGCGACAAGGAAAAAGAGGCGAAGCAAGGGGACCTGGAATCCAGGATCAAGACGCTTCAGGATTATGACCGTCAGAAGCAGACGGATTTGCGTAAGGAGCAGGACGAGAAGATGAAAGAAATCCTCAAGGATATCGAGGATACGGTGAAACAGCATTCCGAGAAGGAAGGCTACACCCTCGTCTTCAATGACCGTGTTTTAATCTATCAGAACAAATCGATGGATATCACGGATAAAATCATAGAAATCCTTAATAAAGGATACAAGAAGTAGATGTGCCTTGACAGCTAAATTCTTCAAACAACCCCACAAGCCGATAGGGGTTGTTTGTTTCATACCGTATGCGTAAGACTTTAAAAGAAATTGCCAAGATTATTGACGGCGAGGTCGTCGGAGATCACAGCGTGTTGATCACGGGGATCTCCGGGATCAAAGAGGCCCGCGAAGGGGATATCACCTTTCTAGCGAACCCCAAATATGCGCCCTTAGCAGAGGTGACGCACGCCTCAGCCATTATCACTTCCAGAGACGAACAGAGCTTACCCAAGCCGGTTATCCGTACGGAAAATCCTTCTTTGGCGTTCGTCAAGATTGTCGAGGTCTTTTCTCCTCCTGCCGTGAATCATCCTAAGGGGGTACATCCGACAGCCGTCATAGGTAAAGGTGTCTCTTTGGGAGCCAATGTCGCCCTGGGGCCCTATACGGTGATCGAAGAAGGTGTCTCCATCGGGGACAACAGCATTATCTATGCCGGTTGTTTCGTGGGGCCTTTCTCTAAGATAGGAAACGACACCCTGATATACCCCCATGTTTCCATCCGGGAGCGCACCTGTATCGGCAGCCGCGTCATCATCCACAGCGGAACGGTCATCGGTTCCGATGGTTTTGGGTTCGTGACCGTAGACGGGGTGCATCATAAGATTCCGCAGATGGGCACCATCGAGATTGGAGACGACGTGGAGATCGGCTCCAACGTTTCGATAGACCGCGCCCGTTTTGATAAGACGGTGATCGCCAAGGGCACGAAGATCGACAACCTCGTGCAGATCGCCCATAACGTGTGCGTGGGTGAGAATTCTCTCATTGCAGCCCAGGCAGGCATTTCCGGAAGCACCACACTTGGCAAAAACGTTATCCTTGCCGGACAAGTGGGCCTCGTGGGGCACATCACCGTCGGAGACAACGCGATCGTCATGGCTCAGTCAGGGGTTAATAAGTCCATTCCTGCGGATACAATGGCCTGGGGGTATCCGGCCAAGCCCGCACCAATCGCCCGGCGCGTCAATGCCTGCGTGCAGAATCTGCCCAGGTTGTTTGAAACCGTCACGCAGCTGAAAAAGAAAATAGAGGCATTGGAAGCAAAACTTAAAGATCATCCTTAGAAGACCTTTCGATAAATGAAAAAACAAAGAACGATTGCCAAAGAATTAGCTTTAAGCGGTATCGGATTGCACACGGCGAAGAAAGTGAATGTGACTTTTAAGCCGGCCAAGGAGGACAGTGGCATCCAATTCGTGCGCGTCGATTTACCCCAGAAGCCGGTGATCAAGGCAAGCGTTGAGAATCTGCTTTCTCCGGTGCTGACGCCCCGGCGTACCTCTATCGGGGAACCCGGAGCTGAGATCCAAACCATCGAGCATCTCATGGCGGCCCTGGCGGGCTTAAGCATCGATAATATAAGAATCGAGCTGGACAATGAGGAGGTCCCGGGTTTAGACGGGAGCAGTCTGAATTTCCTGGAGATACTTTGTGATGCCGGCATCAAAGAACAGGAAAAGGAGCGGCCGTATTTCTCCATCAAAGAGCCGATTTTTGCCGAAGAGGATGGCTCGACTGTCGTTGCCCTGCCGTCATCCGAGTTTAAGATCTCCTACACACTCAATTATAACCATCCGAAGCTCAAGACGGATTTTCTAGAGATCGTTGTTACTCCCGATACCTTTAAAGAAGAGATCTGCGGCGCCAGGACTTTCTGCCTTGAGAACGAAGTGGAGGAGCTTCAGCGCCAGGGTTTAGGACGCGGCGCCAACTACCAGAACACCCTTGTTTTAGGCGAACAGGGGGTGATCAAGAACAAATTGCGTTTTGAGGATGAATTCATCCGGCACAAGATACTGGACCTGATGGGAGACCTGTACCTGGTGGGTTCTCCTTTAAAGGCGCATATCATTGCCTTAAGAAGCGGACACTCTCTGAATCTGAAATTAGTCCGAAAGATAAATCAGCACAGGCAAAGGTCTTTTGCGGGAGGCGTCGGCTCAGGTTACCAGCCCAAGCAGGAAGAAGAGCTGGATTTAACGATGATCAAGAGGATCCTGCCCCACCGGGAACCCTTTTTATTCGTCGATAAAATAATTCATTTAGAGCAGGGGAAGCGCTGCGTGGGTATCAAGAACGTCACCATTAATGATTATTTTTTCAAAGGCCATTTTCCCGGCAGGCCTGTCATGCCGGGCGTTTTGATTGTGGAGGCCTTAGCCCAGGTGGGTGGCGTGATGATGCTTTCTCCGGAAGAAAACCGCGGAAAAGTCGCCTTCTTTTTATCCGCTAATAACATCAAATTCAGAAAAACGGTCATTCCCGGAGACCAGTTGGTGCTGGACGTTGAAGCAGGCAGACTGAAATCAAGGACCGGCCAGGTCCACGGCAAGGCCCTGGTGGGCGGTAAGGTCGTCGCCGAAGCGGATCTCATGTTCGTGCTTGCCGATTCCTGATGTAATAATGAAGATACATCCCTCAGCCATTATTTCCAAGAAGGCCAAGTTAGATAGCGATGTCAGCGTGGGGCCGTTTGCCGTCATCGGAGAGAATGTTTCCATCGGCAAGGGGACAGTTGTCGGAGCGCATTGCCTTATTGATGGCCGAACCACCATCGGGAAGAACTGCCAGATTTTTTCCGGGGCCGTGGTGGGAAGCAGGCCCCAGGACCTCAAATACAAAGGCGGGAAGGTCTACCTTGAGATCGGCGACGAAAATATCATCCGGGAATACTGCACGTTTAACCCCGGCACCCATGAAGGCGGCAAGACCGTTATCGGAAACAATAACCTCTTTATGGCTTATTCGCACATCGCCCATGATTGCGTTATCGGCCATCATTGCGTCATCGCCAATAACGGGACGTGTGCCGGATACGTTACCATCGAAGATAAAGCCGTGATAGGCGGGATTGTGGCGATCCATCAGTTTGTCAGGATCGGTACCCTTTCCATTATCGGCGGCTGTTCCAAGGTCGTCTCGGATATCCCGCCGTTTTCAACATGCGATGGACATCCGGCAGCCATCTACGGCCTTAATCGGGTGGGTTTAAAGCGCCATAATGTAGCGAAAGAATCCATTGATCAGCTTCACCACGCTTTCAAGATACTTTTCAATCAAGGCCTCACCCTGAAACATGGTTTGGAAAAGGCGCAAAAAGAAGTTAAGCAGACCAAAGAAGTCATTTACCTGCTCAGTTTTATAAAGAGCTCTCAGAGAGGTATTGCCCATTCCTGCCGCAAACGGTAAACGATCGTGGAAAAAATAGGCCTTATTGCTGGCAACAGAAAATTCCCCTTAGTAGTCGCGCAGGGGGCCAAAAAGAACGGTCTTCAAGTTGTGGCGGTAGCCATAAAGCGCGATACATCGCCTGAGCTCAAACAGTATGTCGATAAGATTTACTGGATAGGGCTGGGCGAGCTTACGCGGATGTGCGAGATATTCAGGGAGGAGGGCATCCGCAAGGTTGTGATGGCAGGCCAAATCAGCCCGCACAGGTTGTTCAGCAAGGAAGTCTCGGGAAGTGAGGATTTAAAGAAACTGCTGGACAGCCTGAAAGATAAAAAAGCCGATTCGATATTCGAAGCCGTTGCCCGGAAATTAGAGGAGTTCCAAATCGAATTATTGGACTCAACGGTCTTTGTCAGAGAGCTTCTGCCTAAGAAAGGGGCCCTCACTTTGCGTCTACCCGATCCTTCGGATTGGGAGGATATCCATTTCGGGTTTGATTTAGCCAAGGAGATAGCTCGCCTGGATATCGGCCAGACAGTAGCGGTGAAATCAAAGGCCGTGGTTGCGGTTGAGGCTTTGGAAGGCACGGATAACTTGATACGCCGTGCCGGAAAGATCAGCCGCGGCGCCTTTTTATTAGTCAAGGTCAGTAAACCCCGACAGGATATGCGTTTTGATATACCGGTCGTCGGCCTTAACACTATAAAGAACCTTGTTAAAACAGGCGCTAAAGGTTTAGCTTTTGAAGCGGAAAAGACTCTTTTTATTGATTTGAAAGAGAGCGTGAACCTGGCGGACAGGAAAGGGTTAACGATTGTTGCCCTTTAAAGTAACCCCCTTTCGCCTCCGAGGAAGCGATGGTTACGTAGCAAGCGTCCTGTCCGAGAATGTCTAGGACAGGGAGTGGGAAAAAAGAGATTTTTCTTGACACAGCAAGAGTTGTTGTGTATAAATAAGGTATCAAGCCCATCCCACGCATCCAACGAGAAAGAACGGTTGCGTGGGATCAATTCAGGAGGAAGCCATGGCCGTTGCAAGAGCAAAAACCACAGAGTTCAAATTGTATGCACCCCGAGCAAAAAAAGTCAGCATTGCCGGAAGTTTTAACAATTGGGATACCAGGGTGCTCAGCGCCAAAAGGGATTCCAGGGGTAATTGGGCCGTTAAAGTCAATTTAAAGCCCGGTAGATATGAATATAAATTCCTGGTTGATGGTTCCTGGCTCAATGACCCGAAATGCACGAGTTGCGTTAGCAATTCTTTTGGCTCTCAAAACTGCGTGGTTGAGATAAAGTAAGATCCAGAGTCCTTTAAGCCCCACCTTTCTGTTGATAGAGTGAAGAATCATATGAAGGTGGGGATTTTATTAAGTGAGGGCACAACTTAGCGAGCGACAGCGAAGCTAAGTTGTATGCCCGAACTTATCCCGCACTTTCTAAATTTGTTAGCCAATAAGTTAAGAAAGTGCGGGATTAATTCATGCATTGACTTACTCGCGTTGCACGCTCGTAAGTCAAGCATTCATTTATGAAATATATATATGGTCCGGTAAAATCACGCAGGCTCGGCTTATCCTTAGGGATAAGCCTGACGCCTCACAAAGTCTGCAATTTTGACTGTATTTATTGCCAGCTGGGGAAGACCGGCGAGCCTGTGGGGATGAGAAAAGAATACGTAAAGGCAGCCGATATCCTTCTGGAATTAAGGGAGTGGCTCCAGCATAATACGCAAGAAGCCAGGCAACTGAATTACGTCACGCTTTCCGGAAGTGGGGAGCCCACATTAAACACCGGGATAGGAGAGTTTATCGCTGAGGTTAAAAAAATTACCGCTGTCCCGGTTGCCGTCATCACGAATGCCTCCTTATTGAATCAAAGGGAAGTGCGTCAGGCACTTTTGGATGTGGACCTGATCGTACCTTCCCTGGATGCGGTTTCTCCGGAGATTTTTCAACGGATAAACAGGCCTGTGCCTGAAGTCCAAATGGATGAGGTGGTAGCAGGCCTGGTCTGTTTAAGAAAAGAATTCCGAGGCAAAATCTGGCTGGAAGTCATGGTGGTGCGCGGGGTCAATGATGACCTGGAGCATATCAGAAAACTTAAAGATATTGTGGAAAAAATAAATCCCGATAAGATACAGATCAATTCGCCTGTACGTAAAACATCAGAGCCGGGTGTTCTTGCGGCGGATAAGAGGAAACTCAACAAGATAAAAGAGATTTTAGGGGATAGGTGTGAGATTTTGTGACGCGCCTGCCTGCCGGCAGGCAGGGCAGGCAAGGAGCGCTAACCTTCGAGCCCCTTGTTAAATTATAGACTCGATCCCGAGCCTTTAAAAGAGTGGTAGACTTTTGCGCTCGTAGCTCAATGGATAGAGCGCTAGCCTTCGGAGCTAGGCGTTGCGAGTTCGACTCTCGCCGAGCGCGAAATTTAACTCGGGATCCGCCCAGGCCCAAGGGTTTTACCAGAGGGCGCTGGCTATTAACCCCAATGATACGTCCTAGCGGCAAAAGTTGCGACTTTGTCAGGAACATAAGTGATTAATGGTGAGCGGTCAAAAAAAGTTTAGAATTGCATTCGGAAGGTATAGGCTACCTGTTCTTTTTCAAATTTCAGGCGGCCCTTAAAACGGAATATCTTTACTCTGAATCTGTCCTTAATCCAATCTTCGATCTCCTTAGCCTTAAAGTAGGGATACCAGATATCGACACCCAGCCATTCTTTCCAGGCTTCACGGATGATCTCCTTTTCCTCTTTTTTCTTTTTCGTATCTTCACGGATCCTTTTTTCAATAAGATCCCAGAAGGCATGATCGTCCCTTTCGTAATAGTTCACAAAATGGAATGCGGGTTTTGATGGAGCGGCAAAGGAGCGCAGGCTGGTTTCAAAGAAGAATTCGTCGTAGTCCATCGTCTTCAGGACCCTTTTTTTGTCTGCAGAGAGGAGGGGGGCTGTTTTTTCAAACGCCGGTTGCTGTTGTGGGACAGGCCGTTGCGGAAATACGGATTCTTTTTCAGAGAGGGCCGGCATGCGAAAGAGCAAAAAATCGCTCTGGGCATAAAGAGGGGGTCGCATCAATAACAAGATACCAAAGAGAATGATGCATTTCTCCGTCGCGGTGAGCATTTTTAAGCCCCCAGTTGTCAGAAAAAGAAATTTTTATTTTTTGACCTCCCCTCAATAAAGTATAACACAATTTCAGGCTGTTTTCCCAATTCAGGCCATATTTTTTTCCATATTTTAAGCAATATTTTCTTAGAGTTTACTGTGGAATCATGATATAATAAGCAAAAAGGAGGTAGACATGGAAAAAGATTTAGGCAAAACGTCTTCGGGATTGCAGCCTAACTTGGCCGCACTCCTGTGTTACCTGGCGGGTTTTATTACCGGGATTATTTTCTATATCATTGAGAAAGAGAATAAATTCGTGCGCTTTCACGCCATGCAGTCCATTCTGACGTTTGGGGGATTATTTGTTCTGCAGATGATCCTTGCTTTTATTCCGATTCTGGGCTGGATTCTTATTCCTGTTATCAGTATCGCAAGCCTGATTCTTTGGATAGTCCTGATGATTAAGGCCTACCAGGGGGAAGAATTCAAATTGCCCTTAGTCGCCGATATAGCAAAAAAACAGATTTAGATTCTCGCTTTAAGAAGGTTTTTCCGCGACTTGGCATTGAGCGTTTGGCCTCCCGAAAGATTTAATTGAAAGGCTCGCCTTTTTACGTTACAATAATCCCATCACAATAAATATTCATTAGGCCACTAGCTCATGCTCTACAAGGATTTCGCCAGTGGCTGACGATAGTAAATTAGGGCTACTAGCTCATCCTCTACGAGGATTTCGCCAGTGGCTGACCATAATAAATCAGGGCCACTAGCTCAATCGGTAGAGCAGGTCCCTCTTAAGGACAAGGTCGAAGGTTCGACTCCTTCGTGGCCCACAAAGTTAAAAGTCGAACCAAAGGGGGTGTGGGGGAAAAGTGATGTCCCCCACGCTTGGGGGAGAATATTAAGAGGGGGCTTGCCCCCTCTTAAGGAGCGAACGGAGTGAGCGACGGGTTCGACTCCTTCGTGGCCCACCAAATTTTGCGAAGCAAAATTTGTCCCCAAGCTTCTATTGTTTTATGGCCGGCTGAAGCGAGGGGAAAAGGTTGTAATGAAAGACTTTGAACTTATAGAGCATACGGCGGACATCGGTATCCGGGTCAAGGCAGGCAGCCTCGATGAATTATTCAGGAAGGCCGCCTTCGCCATGTTCCAAATGATAGCCGAACCAAAAGGCCCGACCACCCAAGCGGCTGAAGAGATCCCTATAAAACTAAACGCCGAAAATATCGAGCAATTATTCGTCAACTGGCTCAATGAACTCCTTTCTCTTTCCGCTACAAAAGAACTCATATTTACCAGTTTTAAAGTCCTCCTTTTAGAACATAATCGTTTAGAGACTGTGGCTTGCGGCGCTCCTATGGAAGATTTCCGCATCAACGCCGAAATAAAGGCAGCCACTTACCACGAACTTAAGCTGGAGGAAACCGCGTCTGGCTGGGCCGCGGAAGTCATATTTGACGTTTAAGCCATGTCAGAAGTCCCTTTAGAGAAGATTGACGATTATCGCTGGCGGATACCCAAATCCTACAAGCCGGGCATGCGCGTGCCGGGAATCGTCTATGCCGATGAGAAGTTGCTCAAGGATATCCGTCAAGATAAGGCCTTGGAACAGGTTGCTAATGTCGCGTTCCTGCCGGGAATCGTAAAAGCCTCCTTAGCCATGCCTGATATTCACTGGGGGTATGGTTTCTCGATCGGTGGCGTGGCAGCCACTGACATTGAAAACGGCGGCGTGGTATCGCCCGGCGGTGTCGGTTTTGATATAAATTGCGGGGTGCGTCTGGTGCGTACCAGCTTGACTCAGGAGGATATAAAGGATAAGCTTGAAGATGTGGTGTGCGCCCTGTTCAACGATATCCCCAGCGGCGTCGGCTCAAAAGGAGATATCCGCGTCAGCGCCAGGGAGGAGAAGCAGATTCTGATTAAGGGTTCGCAGTGGGCTGTTGAGCAGGGCTTTGGCACGCAGGATGACCTGGAGTGTACAGAGGAAAATGGCGCGATACAGGGGGCGGACCCTGATGCTGTCTCTGAGCGGGCTTATGAAAGAGGCAAGGCCCAATCAGGGACCCTTGGTTCAGGAAACCACTTCCTTGAGGCGCAGGTCATCGACCAGCTTTATGACCAGAAGCTTTGCGACGAATTCAGCCTGGACCTGGGGCAGGTTATGGTGATGATCCACTCCGGATCCAGGGGTCTGGGTTTTCAGATTTGCGATGATTATGTAAGAAATTTGATGCCTTGCCTGCAAAAGTATCATATCAACGTTCCCGACAGGCAATTGGTTTGTGCTCCGGTCAATTCCTCCGAAGGAAAACAGTATCTTGGGGCGATGCGATGCGCTGCTAATTACGCCTGGAACAATCGCCAGTGCATGATGCATTTGGTCCGTAAGGCGTTCGCGAAAGTCTTTAACGCCTCCTGGGAAAAATTGGGGATGTTCCTTATTTACGACGTTGCCCATAATATCGCCAAGATCGAGAAACACACCGTTGACGGCAAAGAGAAAATGCTTTGCGTCCACCGCAAAGGCGCCACGCGTGCCTTTGGGCCCGGGCATCCGGCTTTGCCTGAGCGCTACAAAAAAACAGGGCAGCCTGTGATCATCCCGGGAGATATGGGCCGAAATTCCTATTTGCTCGTCGGGACGCAGAAAGCCATGGAGGAGACATTCGGCAGCGCCTGTCACGGCGCCGGACGCGTCAAATCCCGAACAGCTGCGACGCGCTCCATCAACCTAAATACTTTATTGAAAGAATTGGAATCCAAAGGTATAATGGTGAGGGCTCACGGCCGCTCCACCCTTGTCGAAGAAGCGCCGCAGGCTTATAAAGACGTCAATGACGTCGTTGATGTGGTGCATAACGCAGGGATCTCCAAGCGCGTCTGCCGGATGAGGCCAATAGGTGTTATAAAGGGTTAGGCCGAAATCCTTCGAAGTCCGTCAGAGCTATTAAGCCTCTATTAAAGGGCGTAGGAGGGTGCGACCTCTAGGTGTGATAAAGGGCTAGGTATGTTAGATATCAAATTCATTCGGGAAAATCAGGAGTTAATTAAAACCGCTCTCAAGAACCGCAATTTAAAGTTAGAGCTGGATTCGTTGGTTAAGTTGGACGATTCCCGTCGCAAGCTCCTGTTTGAGTTAGAGAACCTGCGCGGCCTCCGTAATATCGCCAATGATGAAATAAGCGTTCTCTTAAAAGAGAAAAAAGACGCCAAGCAAAAAATTGAATCGATGAAGACCATTTCCTCTAAGATCGACGATCTGGAGAGCCGGGTAAAAGAAGTGGATAAGGAGCTGGACGGATTTTTACTTGATATTCCTAACGTTCCGCACGAAAGCGTTCCTGTGGGGGATGCCTCTAAAAAAGAGACTGTGCGTTCAGGGGGAGAGCCGCGTCGATTCGATTTTCCTCCCGTAACTCATATAGAGCTCAGTCAGCATCTGGATATCATTGATTTTGCCAGGGCCACCAAGATCACCGGTTCCAACTTCGTGCTGTTTAAGGGCTGGGGCGCAAGATTGGAAAGGGCCCTGATTAATTTCATGCTGGATCTCCACACGCAGAAGCACGGGTATACGGAGGTCTTTCCGCCCTTTCTGGTCAATCGGGCTTCGATGACCGGCACAGGACAGCTGCCGAAGTTAGAGGAGGATATGTACAGGCTTAAGGATGACGATTTGTTCCTTATTCCCACGGCCGAGGTGCCTGTTACCAATATTTTCAGGGATGAGATCCTGGAGGAAGCCAAACTGCCTATTTATTATACGGCCTATACGGCATGTTTTAGAAGAGAGGCAGGTTCTTACGGCAAGGACACGAAAGGCCTGATCCGTGTGCATGAGTTCGATAAAGTCGAGATGGTCAAGTTTGTCAGGCCACAGGATTCTTATGATGAATTAGAAAAGTTGGTCAAAGACGCCGAAGAGGTCCTGCAGCTTTTGGAGCTCCCCTATAGAGTGATGCTGCTGCCGACGCAAGATTTAAGTTTTGCGGCCAGCAAGTGTTATGACCTGGAGGCTTACGCATCCGGGATAGACGCGTGGCTTGAGGTATCCAGTTGCAGCAATTTTGAAAGCTTTCAGGCCCGTCGGGCCAATATTCGGTTCAGAAGGAAGGATTCGAAGAAGCTGGATTTCGTGCACACGTTAAACGGCTCCGGTATCGCTTTAGCGCGCACGGTCGTGGCGATATTGGAAAACTATCAGCAGAAGGATGGTTCGGTCATCGTGCCGGCCGTTCTTCGGCCCTATCTGAATGAAAAAGAAAGAATCCCTTAAAAGAAATAAAGAGGTGACCCCTGATTTAGAAGGGGAGGAGTTCGAACTTCAACCCAGCCGCCTTTCTTTCATGTTTTCGGGCGTATCGGGAAAGATGTTCGGGATTGTCAAATTTATTTTAGGAGTTTGTTTCCTCCCTTTTGTTTATGCGGCGACCGTTTCTTACCTGAGTGAGTTTCGCCTGGTCGGTGAGAGCTTCGAGGATTACTTCTGGTCAGGAGGGATCACCCTGGTCCTGATTTATTTCTTTATCTGGGAACCGGCTGTCCTTTACAGCAAGGGCCAGAGGCTGTTGGAGTTTGTTTTTAATTTTTTCAAACCCCTGGTTAAAGTGGCGCCTTATGTTTTGCCGGTGTACGCGATTATCCTATTTGCACTTTACGGATTGTTGTCGCTCTTCATCAAATCTCCCTGGCTCATCCGGTATACGCTTTTTCTTTTAGGCCTTGCCATGGCCCTGCATATTGTCTATTCCGCCAAAACCTTGCGTTCGAAAAAGAATGATTTCCTGAAAGGAAATTATATCTTCGGATTTTCTTTTATTTATATCCTTGACCTGATCCTGCTTGCCCTTTTTATGAGCCTCCTATTTGCCGAATTTTCCTTTGTGGATTTCTTCGACAGAACCTTTCTTTTAACAAAGGACATTTTTGCCTCTATTTTTAAGCAGCTCTTTATTCCGTCTTCTTGATTCAATTTATTAGGAAACAGGTGGGGTGCCAGAGGGGTCGAATGGGCCTGTCTTGAAAACAGGTGTCCTTCACGGGACCCTGGGTTCGAATCCCAGCCCCACCGTTAAAATTTTATGGAGAGATGGGAGAGCGGTTGAATCCAGACGCCTCGAAAGCGTCCAGGCCGCAAGGTCTCGCAGGTTCGAATCCTGCTCCTTCCGCTTAAAAAGATAGATTTTGGAGAGGTGGCTGAGCGGTTGAAAGCGCACGCTTGGAGAGCGCGTGACCCTAAAGGTCCCAGGGTTCGAATCCCTGCCTCTCCGCCAATTAGGATATGAAGCCGGATATATTTAATTTATTATTAAGCGCTTGGATATTTCTTATTTATAGCACCGTCTGTATAATAGGTATAATTTTTACCTTTTCTCTAAATGTATACCTTAAAATAGAAGAGAAGCTTAATTTCTCTATTTTTTCAAACCTTATTCTTACCCCTTTGGACAGGAGCGTAGACTGGTTTAATGTTTGGTTGATGAGACATAATAAAATAACAGGAACAATTTTAATATTGCTTTCTTTAATAGATTTGAAATTATCCTTCGATATCGTAAATAGGCTTTAACTTAACTTGCGCCCATAGCTCAATCCCGCAAAAGGCATGCGGGACTCCTCGGGGAACAAGAAAGTTTCCCTCGTCGTTGGTTAAAAGGATTTTTGAGCTATGGTAACTCAAAAGATTAATGCGCCCATAGCTCAATTGGATAGAGCACCAGTCTACGGAACTGGTTGTTGGTGGTTCGATCCCACCTGGGCGCGCCAACCCCATCCCGGCGCACTTAAACACTGTGGTAAAAAAACACGTTAAATTTATGCAAGAAGCCTTAAAAGAAGCAAAGAGGGCTCTTAAGGAAGACGAGGTTCCTATAGGTGCGGTGGTTGTTTATAAAGATAAGATAATCGGCCGTGCCCACAATCAAGTGGAACGTTTAAAAGACCCCACTGCCCACGCCGAGATGCTTGCTATTACCTGCGCTACAAATTCGCTAAATACAAAGTGGTTGAACGACGCTTCCTTGTATGTTACAATTGAACCCTGCAGTATGTGCGCAGGTGCATTGGTTTTAGCGAGGATAAAAAATCTAATCTATGGGGCAGGTGACCCGAAGAGCGGCGCCTGTGGTTCGGTGGTGAACATCGTAAATCATAAAAAATTAAACCATAGGATTAAAATAAAAAAAGGCATACTAGAGAAGGAATCCAGTTCTCTCTTGAAAGAATTCTTTAAGAAGAAACGAGTTAGTTAAGCAGACTTAAGGGATTAGACAACCGAAAGGATAATAGGAGAGATGCCGGAGTGGTCTATCGGAGTTGCCTGCTAAGCAATTGGCCTGGGTAACTGGGCCCCTGGGTTCGAATCCCAGTCTCTCCGATTGCTTCCATTAATGGAAGCAATCGGAGATCCTAAAACAATGTGTTTTAGGATCTTTAAAAGAAATAATAGCGCCACAGGGACTGTCCCCGTAGTCATCGGGCTTATTCGAGGCTGCGGGGACTGTCCCTGAGTTTTGATACCTTTCATCCTGAGAATAAGTGGTTAGGACTGGTATGGATGTAGCTTTTTTGCTGGTAAAAAGCCTTTTTCTTTTTGCTTACCGGCCAGGTTCCTTTAAGCTCCTGCCATCTTTTCTGCGCCTTTTCCCAATCTTCCTTGTTGATTATC
>JAZDOJ010000007.1:0-105792 GCA_043798795.1 Candidatus Omnitrophota bacterium | reverse complement strand
GCCGTATATGGGTCGGGATTGGGTCGTATATTTCTATTTCAGCTGTGAAAACAAATTAACCATTTCAATGGCAGACACAGCCGCATCTCTTCCTTTATTGCCGTCTTTTGTCCCCGCACGCTCAATGGCCTGTTCAATCGTATCGGCTGTAATAACGCCAAAAATCACCGGGTTTCCTGATTCCTGGGAAACTTTGGCGACCCCTTTTGCCACCTCTGAAGCAATGTAATCAAAATGCGGGGTTGCCCCCCGTATGATCGTCCCTAAACAGATAAGGGCGTCGTATGATTTCCCTCGGGCTACCCGTTGAGCCACTCCCGGGATTTCAAACGCCCCCGGCACCCAAATTACCGTGATGTCATTATCCGCCGCCCCATGCCTGATGAGCGTATCGATGCAGCCAGCGACCAGCTCCTTCGTGACAAAATCATTAAAACGCGACGCCACGATACCAAATTTCTTACCCTTTGCTATCAAGGCCCCTTCTACTATCTTTGCCATATCGCTCCTCCTCTTTTAATCGATGTTCAAATCGTGTCCCAGCTTTTCTTTTTTCGTCTTAAGATACCTGTAATTTAAAGGATTGGGCTGAATCTCCAGGGGGAAGCGTTCGATGACGCGCAGGCCATATCCTTCTAGCCCAACGATCTTACGGGGGTTGTTCGTCAGAAGCCTGATAAACTTGACCCCTAGGTCAACAAGAATCTGTGCACCGATACCATAATCCCTGAGGTCTGCCCGGTGGCCCAGGGCCTCATTAGCCTCAACCGTATCCATGCCCTTATCCTGTAACCCATAGGCCTTGATTTTATCCACGAGTCCGATACCCCGGCCCTCCTGGTTCATATAAAGGATAACCCCCTTTTTCTCTTTTGCGATTATCCTCATGGCTTCGCTCAGCTGTCTGCCGCAATCGCAGCGCAAAGATCCAAACACATCTCCCGTCAGGCATTCTGAATGCACACGTACCAACACAGCCTTCTCATCCATATCCCCCATCACCAAAGCCATGTGGACCTTGAGATTCGCAAGATCCCGATAAAGGATGAGCCTGAATGACCCAAATGCCGTCGGAAGATTTGTCTGGGCAACCCTTTCAATCAATTTCTCCGAACGCCTGCGATACTCAATCAGGTCGGCAATGGAACACATCGAAAGGGCGTGCTGTTTAGAAAAAGCAAGCAGCTGGGGAAGACGACTCATGCTTCCATCATCGTTCATGATTTCGCAAATCACTCCCGCCGGATACAAACCGGCCAATTTCATCAAATCAATCGTTGCCTCTGTATGCCCGGCCCTGACCAAAACGCCTCCCTTTCTTGCCTTGAGCGGGAAAATGTGTCCTGGCCGGATGAGGTCTTCTGGCTGGGCCTGGAGACCTATTAAGACCTCAATGGTCCTGGCCCTGTCATAAGCAGAGATACCAGTGGTTATTCCTTTGGCGGCATCCACCGAGATCATCCAGGCCGTGGCGAAGGGATCGGCCGCAAAAGATTCTGCGTCTTTCTTCATCATCGGCTCTAATTCCAGATGGCGCAATCGTTCTTCTTCCATGGGGACACAGATGAGGCCCCGGCCGAACTTAGCCATGAAATTAATGTGTTCCGGCTTGATGAAGGAGGCAGACATCACCAGATCCCCTTCATTTTCACGGTCTTCGTCATCAACCACAATGACCATCTTGCCAAGTTTTAGATCCTGTAAAATCTGTGGGACGGAATGAAACATCTTCCTCTCCTGTAAAAAAAGCCCGAAGAAGATCTTCGGGCATAGAGTCTTAATCTTCTCTCATCTGGACTATACACCCAACCCTCGCCGATCCTATCGGATGGGTTGGTGTGCCGTTTCTCGGCAACCATCGGCTCTGGAATCTTACCAGATCGTGCCTCATTTATTTTGGAACAAAATAAATGAGGTGTCGCGGGCTCAACCGCCGGTCAGGAATTCCTGCCTAATGTCAGGCAGGTCACCTTGCCCTGAAGATTAGTGGAAATAATTATAACATAAAAAGTTGTCTTGTCAATACAATTAGGAGGGTTTATAATAGATTCTTGATGCAACTTCTTGAAAAACAAATACATAAGTTTCTGATAAAAAATAACAAGAGTCTGTCTGTAGCAGAATCCTGCACCGGCGGCTTGCTCTCTAGCCTTCTGACCCGCTCTTCGGGCAGTTCACGGTACTTTAAGCTGGGGGTCGTCACTTACAGCAACCAGGCGAAGCATCGAATCTTAAGCATTCCCGTTAAAATGATGAAACAAAAAGGCTCTGTTTCCATGGATGTCGCAAAAGATATGGCTCAAGCTGTAAGAAGATTGGCCAAGACAGATTTCGGCATAGGCATCACCGGCGTTGCCGGCCCTACAGGCGGCTCTCCCCAAAAACCCATAGGCACCGTCTTTATCGCCGTGAGCAGCCAGAATAAAACCATCATCAAAGAATTCCATTTCGCTGGAAATCGAGACCGTATAAGGAATGCATCGGCCTTGAAGGCACTGGAATTACTAAAAACTCTTTTGGTGGGAGGATGAGAACTTTTATCGCTATTGAACTTCCGCAAGAAATCAGAGAATCTCTTGCTCAACTGCAGGACCGCCTCAAGCAATCCCATGCAGATGTGAAGTGGGTTGACCCTCAGAATATTCATTTGACGTTAAAATTTCTGGGCGAGATTGACGCGGAGCAGCTGGACAAAATTATCAGGGTTTTGGAGCAGGTTTGCCTTGGCAAAAAAACCTTTCAGATGCGTCTTTCGTCTATCGGGGCCTTTCCAAAAATGCATTTTCCCCGCGTCCTATGGGTTAGTGTGGATAAAGGTGAAAGCGAAACGAAAGAAATAGCGGCGGAGCTGGAAGAAAAGGTTTCTATCTTCGGGGTCCCCAAAGAGAAACGGTCCTTCTCCTCTCATATCACCATCGGCCGCGTAAGATCCAATCTTTTCAAGGATAAATTGGTAAACGATTTAAAAATGATTGGCTCTCTGGAAGGAAAGGAATTCGCGGTTACTGAATTGACTCTTTTTAAGAGCACTCTCACGCCTAAAGGCGCTGCCTATGAAGCCCTCAAAACGGCCAGCCTCAAAGCCACTTGAATGATCAGGTTAGTATAGATTCCTGCGATCAGGTCATCGCTCATCACCCCCAACCCTCCCTTGAAGGCCTGGAATCGATGAGCCGGATAAGGTTTAAAGGTATCCAGGATCCTAAATATTATAAAGGCGATCAGGACTATCCTGAAATCGTAAGGCAGGTACATTAGACTGACCAGCATGCCGCTGACTTCATCAATAACGATCTGCTTGGCGTCTTTTTTGCCCAGAATGTTTTCAGCCCTTCCGCAAACGTAAAAGCCGACTAGGATGCAGGCAAGGGTCGAAAAAAGGAAGAAAACAGGATGATCTTTAACAAGAAAATAGATGAGCAGGCCGGCAAGACTTCCGAAGGTCCCAGGGACCAAAGGAAGATACCCTGTACCAAAAAAAGTACTTAAGGCCAGGATGACTTTCTGAGGCAAAGACCGATGTTCCATGGACGGATGAGTTATAAACGGGAGATAATCTTACGGTTCTCCCAAAGATAGGACAGCCCTGAATAAAGGGTGAGGCCCACGGTCAAAAGCATCAGGATATAAATGCCCTGCCGGAACATGCTTTCCCACGCCGGATTCCAGGTGAAATAGGTCTTCATCGCTTCCTTGGCTACCACAAAACCTAAGATGGAGAATATGACAAGCATCTGAGACAGGGTCTTATGTTTGCCGGCGCGCGTGGCGGATAAGACCTTACCCTTATTCAAGGCAAACAACCTTAAAGAAGTGATCAGTATTTCGCGCGAAACGATGATGACAAACATCCAGGCGTCAATCAATTGCATCTGGACGAAAGCCGCAAATGCCGCCAGCACCAGGATCTTATCGGCGATGGGGTCCATCAGTCTTCCAAAATCCGTGACCATGTTCCTGCGGTGGGCAATCAGGCCGTCCAGAAAATCCGAAAGGGCGGCAAAGATAAAAATAGCGAAACTGGCCACCTTCGCCCAAAGACCGTGACAAAACAGAAAAAACATAAAGATAAAAGTCAAAATGATTCTTAGCACCGTCAGCTTGTTGGCTATATTCATGCCTCTCCCACTAAATCATACTCCAGGGTATCCGTTATCTTGACATGGACGAAATCACCTGGATCAAGCCTTCGCTTTGACTTTACAAAGACTTGTCCATCCACCTCAGGGGCATCATACTGTGTCCGGCCTAAATAGCCGTCTTTTTCCTTTGCGTCGATTAAAACCTCCAGGGTCTTGCCAAGAAATCCGGCATTGACCGAAGCGGAAATCTTCTGCTGGCAGGCCATGACCAAATTCAGGCGCTCCATCTTTTGTTTTTTAGAGATTTGCCCCTTAAAACGATAGGCCAAAGTATCCTCTTCCCTGGAATAGATAAACGCCCCCAATCGATCGAAGCGGATGTCCCGTAAAAAAGAAAGCAATTCCTGAAATTCTTTTTGCGTCTCCGATGGAAATCCTACAATAACGGAAGTACGCAAGGCCACGTCGGGAATCGTCTTCCTGATTTTTTCAAAAAGCCTGATCATATCTCTTTTTTTTGTGCCTCGATGCATCAGTTTCAGCAGGCGGTCATTGATATGCTGGATAGGTAAATCGATATATTTACAGATCTTCGGCTCATCCCTGACCACCTTTAACACATCATCGGTCAGCCGGCTGGGATATAAATAAAGGAGCCTCAACCACCCGACGTTCCTCAACCTCTGAGTGATCTCCCTTAGGATTTCTGCGAGTTTCATCACACCGTACAGATCCATTCCGTAAGCCGTGATATCCTGGCCGATGCAGTTGATCTCTGACACAGCCTGCCGATTAAACCTGTCGACCTGACGAAGGAGCGTCTCCTTATCCAGACTGCTGAATTTCCCTTTTATCTTAGGAATGGCACAAAAGCTGCAATAATTGAAGCAGCCTTCGCAAATCTTCAGATACGCGTAATGCCTGGGCGTGATGGGAAATCTCTCCTGGCTATGATTGAGGGAAACCCTGCCGACAAAAGCATCACACTCCGGCAATTCCTGTTTTAAAATATGCTTGTAGCGCTGCGGCAGGCAGCCGTAGACGATAATCTTTTTTAACCGCCCCTCCTTTTTTAACTCGACCAGGTCCAGAATGGATTCAATGGATTCCTGTTTGGCTTCCTCTATAAAAGCACACGTATTGATGATGGCCACGTCCGCCTTCTCCATGTCAACGATTCGATGCCCTTTCTGGCTCAGCCTTCCGATAATATTTTCCGAATCCACCAGGTTCCTGGGACAACCCAGACTTAATATGCCGATCTTCTGCTTCTTTTTCATCGCTTGATTTGAAGGCCGTTTTTCGTAATCAGGATATTCTTCAGCGCCTGGCCTTTTCTGCCAAGATTCGAAAACAGCTGGCCATTCACCTCAAGTTCCACAGCCGCGGCATTGCCAACAGAAAGCTCGATTCTTTCCTTGGCCTGCCAGCTTTCGAATCGGCCTTTCTCAATCGTCCTTTGGAATACGACCTTTCCGTCAACTTTAATGTAAACCCAGCAGTTCTCTTTGGTCCTTAACCCCAGTCTTATGCCCGAGGCTTTCTCTTGAGATGCTTTCTGAACAGGCTCAGGCGTGCTTTTTATAGCAGGGCTTGGAGTGGATTCTTGAACGGCCCTGGACGCAGGAGGCACCATAATTCTCTCAGGCGCGCCTTTCTTACGCACCAAGTAGGCCTTACGCCGAGATGATATAAACTTACCCAAGTTGAAGGAAACAAAAACCACAAGCAACAGCCCGATAATGAGGGGCGTGGCCCTTTTGATGGTTTGAGTATGGACTTTAAGCCCTTTTAATTTTTCAACGGTTTTTTTCAAATAAGGAGTGCTCTTTTTAAATAGGTCACCGAGTTTCTCCTGAAGCTTCTGTGGAAGATTCTGTTGAGGTTTTGGTTGGGGCTTTGGTTGAGGTTCCTCCTGAGGCTTCTGCTGGGGTTTATCTTTGGGCTTTTGCTTAGGTTTCTGCTGAGGTCTTTCTTTTTCTTTGGCCGGAACAGCGCTGGGTTTTAGCTGAGGCTTACCTTCTTTATGCTGCTCGGCCGAATATTCCTTTGGATCTACGCCGAGAAAATTGCAATATATCTTTATAAAACCTTTTAGATAAACAGGATTGAGATTAGTCAGGCCATCTCCTTCGATAGCCTTCAAAATATTAATATGGATTTTGGTCTTCTTATGGACCTCTTCCAGGCGGATCCCTTTTTCCAGGCGGATCTTTTTGAGTCCAGCTCCCGAATAACCCATATCTATTCGACCTTATCTTTCTCCTGCATTAAGGCTTTTTCATTCTCAAGCCACGCTTCCCGGTCCACCAGGATCTTGCGCGGCTTACTACCTTCAAACGGACCGACAAGCCCCTCTTGCTCCATGGTGTCGATCATACGCGCCGCACGCGTGTAACCTAACCGCAGGCGCCTTTGTAGGATGGAGACGGAGGCCTGGTTATTTTCCATAATGGTCCTCACCGCATGGTCGAAAAGTTCGTCTCTTTCACCGCTGCCCAAAGAGGACTTTTGCTGCTCCTTCAAAATTTCCTCGTCGTAAACAGGCTCAGCCTGTGATTTGATGAAGCTCATGACTCTTTCGATCTCTTTATCAGAAACAAGGGTACCCTGGATACGAGTCAATTTGGATTCTCCTGGCCTTAAAAAGAGCATATCCCCCCTGCCCAAAAGTTTATCCGCGCCATTCATATCCAGCACCGTGCGTGAATCCACTTTAGAGGCGACTTTAAACGATATACGGGCCGGCAAATTCGCCTTGATGACGCCTGTGATAACATCAACGGAGGGCCTTTGGGTGGCGAGAATCAGATGAATCCCCACGGCACGGGATAGCTGGGCGAGCCTAGTGATCGCTGTCTCGATCTGATCGCGGGATACGGTCATCAGGTCCGCAAACTCATCGATGATGACAATGATATAGGGAATCTTTTCCTGTTTCTCGTTATAGGATTCTATGTTGCGCACACCGGCTTTTGCTAAAAGCTGGTAGCGCTCCTCCATCTCATTCACGACCCAGTTAAGCGCCACATAGGCTTTTTTCGACTCGGTCACCACCGGACACAAAAGATGCGGCAGGTCATTGAAAGGCATCAATTCGACCATCTTGGGGTCGATCATCAAGAACCTTAAATCCTGAGGAGTCGCTTTATAAAGCAGGGACAAGACGAGAGAGTTCACGCATACGGTCTTGCCCGAGCCCGTGGTGCCGGCAATGAGAAGATGGGGCATCTCATCTAAATCAGCGACCATAGGCGTTCCTGCGATATCCTTGCCGAGGGCCAACGTTAAAGGAGAGGTTTCTTCCTGAAACTCTTTAGAAGCCAACACTTCCTTTAAATAGACAAAACTGCTCTGCATGTTGGGAACCTCAACCCCCACTCTGCCCTTGCCGGGAATAGGAGCAATAATCCTCACGGACTGGGCTTTCATGGTCAGGGCAATATCGTCGCTAAGGGCTACGATCTTGTTGAGCTTTACGCCGGGGGCCGGCTCAAGCTCATAGCGAGTGATGATGGGCCCGCGATCTATATCGGTGACCTTGGCCAAGATCCCAAAATCTTCCAACGTATCTTCCAGAATCCGAGCATTGGCCTCCAGGTCCTCCTTGATCTGCCGCGCCTCAAGAGGGGGCGGAGACTCAAGAAGTTCCAGAGAAGGAAGATGATAATCCCCCATCTTGAGCTCCTTGGGCTCTGCTTTTGATACCGCAGGGCTTGGCGGTTTTGTCTTTATCTGGATCTTGGGTCTTAACGGTAAGGCTTGCGCAAGGTCAACTTTGGACTTAAGGGTCGTTGCCAAAAGTTTTTCTTTGCCTTCCTGCATATGCCCCTTGGGCAAGACAGAGGGTCGCGTCCTTATTTTAAGGGACCTTCCTCTTGCTCTAAACCTAAACAGGGGGCTTAAAAGAACTTTAACTTGACTAAAGATATTCAGGAATAGGGATGAGATCAAGATCTCTGTGACCAAGGCCAGAGACAGGATGATAAAGGTAATGAATATGATAAAACCACCCAACCGGCTAAAATAGGCCGTGATAAAGCTAGAGATCCCGGAACCGAAAAACCCAGCCGTATAAAAACGGATATATTCGTTATTCAGATTAAACATACCGACCAGAGAGCTGATCGATAACAACAAAATGAGCATACCTAAGACTCTTGGAACGCTTAGATAGGGGATGTCCTGCCGGAAGAACTTTGCGCCTAGCAGCATGACAAGCAGAGGCAAAAAGAAACTGGTCACTCTTCCAAACAGAAGAACGATAGCCCCTCCCAGATACGCACCGAAGATACCGAGAAAATTTCTGGGGGGGACATGAGGGTGGGACGTATAGAAAGGTAAATCCAGGCGGTCAAATCGAAGGAGGCTTGCCAGAATCATAAGGCCTATGGCAAGCAAGATCACTCCTTTGAGTTCGTTTAATCTTCTTTCCTTCACTTTGAGCTGTCTGCTTCCGCCTGCTTCTTGCTGAGGTTGATCCGGCCTAACTCGTCAATGCCGATGACCTTCACTTTGAACTCATCGCCCACCTTGACCACCTCTTCTACGTTCTTTACAAAATGATCCGCGAGCTCCGAAACATGGACCAAGCCGTCTTTTCCCGGAGCGATCTCACAGAACGCTCCGAAATTGACAATCCGTCTGACCTTGCCCGCATAGATGCGACCTATCTCGACCTCCTCCGTTATGGCCTTGATCATCTTGATCGCTGCTTCTGATTGAGCACCTTCCGTAGAAGAGACTAAAACACGGCCGTCATCCTGAATATCAATCTTGGCACCTGTTGAGGCAATAATCTTCTTGATGGTCTTTCCGCCCGGCCCGATGAGCTCTCCGATTTTCTCCGGATTGACTTTTATGATGTCGATGCGCGGGGCGTATGTCGATAATTGCGCTCGGGGATGCAGGAGCGCCGCATTCATCTTCTCTAAAACGGCCCCCCTCGCCTCTTTCGCCTGAAACAGGCAATCGTGCAACAGCTTCAAATCGACTCCGTCTATTTTTAAATCCAACTGAACGGCCGTCATACCGTTTTGTGTCCCGGCGACCTTGAAATCCATATCACCGAAATGGTCTTCTAATCCGGCAATATCCGTCAAGATAACGGCCTTTTTATCGTCTTTGATCAAACCTAAGGCGATCCCGCCTACGGATTCTTTGATGGGGACACCTGCATCCATCAGGGAAAGAGTCGCAGCACACACGCTCGCCATACTGGAGGATCCGTTGGATTCCAGGATTTCGGAAACCACCCGGATCGTATAAGGAAATGCCTCTTTAGAGGGCATCACGGCTAAAAGGGCTTTTTCCGCCAGGGCACCATGACCGATCTCTCTACGGCCGGGGCCGCGCACAGGCGCTGTCTCTCCCACGCTAAACGGCGGAAAACTGTAATGCAGCATAAAAGATTTGTATTTCTCCCCCTCCAACGCCTCAATCAATTGTTCGTCTTCTCCGGTGCCTAACGTGGTGACCGCGAGGCTTTGTGTCTGGCCGCGCGTAAAGAGACTTGAGCCATGCGTGCGCGGCAGAACAGACACCTCGCAGGTAATGGGACGGATTTCCTTAAAGTCACGTCCATCGATACGCGAGTTTTCTTTGAGAATCTTGCTTCGGATCTGCGCCTTCTCCACTTCATCCAGCGCCATCTTGATATCGACCGAAGAAAAGGTCTCTCCCAAAAATTGCGCCTCCAGGTCTTTCACCAAAAGATGGATCTGCTCCACGCGCTGCTCCTGGGTGCCTAATCGATAGATCTCCTGCAATCTTTCTATAGAAAACTCCTCGACTTTTTTCAACAACGAGGGGTCTACGATCTTTAAAGGAACCTCCTGCTTGGATTTCCCCAGAGACTTCTTGAACTCTTCCTGAAGATCGATGATACCTTGAAGGTTATCAAATCCGAATTTCACAGCCTCTAAATATATCTCTTCCGTGACCTCTCTGGCTTTTGATTCCAACATCATCACGCCCTTGCGGTTAGCGGCGATGACCACATCCAACTGAGCAACCTCCAGTTCCGCATAGGTCGGATTGAGGATGTATTCATTGTTCACGAAAGCTACCCGGCAACAGGCCAGAGGCCCAAGGAAGGGGATATCGGAAAGGGTCAGGGCACAGGAGGCGCCGATGACAGCCAGAATGTCGGGATCGTTTTCTCCGTCACT
This sequence comes from Candidatus Omnitrophota bacterium, assembly GCA_043798795.1. Lineage (GTDB taxonomy): Bacteria > Omnitrophota > Gorgyraeia > Gygaellales > Profunditerraquicolaceae > JBDRKE01. The sequence continues at coordinate 95,540 of JAZDOJ010000007.1, read as the reverse complement.
GGATAAAACAATCGCCATGATCTGGACATTATTGAGCATGCCCTTAGGAAAGAGAGGCCGGATAGGTCGGTCAATGAGCCTGGCAGTTAAGATCTCGCTCTCCGAAGGCCTTCCCTCTCTTTTGAAGAATCCTCCAGGGATCCTGCCTGCGGCATAGGTCTTCTCTTGGCACTCAACCGTAAGAGGAAAGAAATCCTGTCCTTCCCTGAGCTCTTTAGACATACAGGCCGTCACCAGCACGACGGTCCCTCCGTACTGCACGGTCACGGAGCCATTGGCCTGCTTGGCGAGCTTTCCCGTTTCCAGGACTAAATCGTGTCTCCCAAATTTTATTTTCAGGTTATGAATGGACATCGTATTTTTATGCTTAGGAAAAAGCCGGAAATTATTTTCTCAATTTTAGTTTGTTGATGACCTCCTCATATTTTTTGAAATCCTTCTTCTTGAGGTAGTCGAGGAGTCTGCGACGTCTGCCCACGAGGCCGAGCAAGCCGCGGCGAGAATTAAAGTCCTTCTTATGATTCTTAAAATGCTCTCCTAAGCCATTGATCCTTTCCGTAAGAATAGCAATCTGGACTTCTGCGGAGCCCGTATCCCTCGCATGAACCCTGAATTCATCGATTATCTTTATTTTTTTCTCTTTGACCAAAACCAATCCCTTCACCTCCTTCCAAATCAAATCATTATATGCTATTTTTTCTTATTAGTCAATAACTTCAATCATGTTTTTCGAAAAATTTATTTCTTGCTTAATAACTCGGCGATCCTATCCAGCTTTTTGATGACCAGAACCGTAAAGACCACAAACCAGACCGTAAGGGCCAATGAGACCAGGGCCCCGATGGAACTGACGCCATAACCCATGGGACTGCTATACGGATTCATCCTGCCACCCCCTTGTTTGAATTTATAACATCAAATGTTAATCTCGGATTCAATTTTTTTTATCAGCCCGGATGCCTCTTGAAGGATACCTAACGGCAACAGCTTCAAAACCTGAGCCTCTTTTTTAAGGGCCTTCAAAGTATTGAGCAGCCTTTTAACGGTAGAAAGCCTCCTCTTTTTCCACGCCTCCTCAGGCACAAGCTCCTGCCTCTCTCTGATCAAGCTCGTCAAGTCCCGCCTGAATTCCCTGATGTCCTTGCCTTTTTCAAAAATCTCATTTTTGAAATGACGGTAATCCTGAAGACCGATTTTTTTATTGTCTTTAGCCAGTCTCAAAGCATTAATGGTCTCGTAGCCAGGCAGCAGGGCCACCTCCTGACCTTGCGCATCACCTTGCGTCAAATAAGCGGGTTCTTCCTTCTCCAGAAAATAATAAGACTTTAAAAGCTTCATCGCCGTCGTTTTTCTGATCCCGATTTCCTTTGCCGTATAGGTTTCAAACTTAACGTAGCCCCATCCCCTGTAAAGCTTGTCCTTCCATACGGTGTAGAGGGCCTGCCCCAGTTCGATCCAGGACGTCTTAAAATTCTTAGCGCTTTCCAGGATGCGGTATCGCAAAGAATCGTGATCCAACCCCTGCATCTTCTGTTCGATATTTTTAAGTGATTTTGTTTTAGCGGGTTCCAAGGGCGTTTCCTTTTTAATATTTTTCTAGACCTCTAATAATTTTTCTGAAGCAGGTCGGCGATCTCCGCCAGCTTCCTCAGGAGTCTTTCCAAATTCTTTGCGATCCTGCGCAGGTTAAAGGATACGTCAAAAATTAAAACCACAATAAAAAAAAGAGCTCCTGCGATAACCATCTCCGTGGCCATCCCATCACCTCCGCTTTTGACAAATCATGGCCCCTCTGCCTTTGATCATGTTTTATTTTACCATGAAAGGCTTATGGCGCAATAAAATTTCTTAAAGGTCCATTTTATCGTAGAACAGCTGAAGGACATATCTGGCTGTAAGCACAATAGGCGCACGCCAGATAATCGGGTGCTGCCGAGAAACGGCGCTGGCGAATGCCTGAGGAAACTTCTTTAATCTTCTCGATGACCCTTGCGCAATCCTTCTCATCTTTCGCATCCCGACCGATGAGTCCGGACTCCAGAAAATGAAGCTCCACGCGCAGGGGGAGCTCATGATAAATGCTCTTGTAGGCCAAGGCGTAGAGGCCCAACTGCAAACTTTCTTTTGTGCGTTTGTCCGCGACCTTCTGTTTGTTCAGCTCCGAGGTCTTAAAATCGATAATAACGATTCCCTCCTTTTCTTTATCCACTCGGTCAAAACGGCCTCTGATTTTATTATTTTCTACGAAAAACGAAAATTCTTTTTCGATGAACAGGGGCCGCAAGGACCGGGCCTCTTCGAACTTAAAGAATCTAATCAGGGCCTCCTGGCCGATGCGGAATCGTTCCTCCTGATGCCTTTCATCGAGAAAACCCTGAGGGTTGAAACTTTCTTTAAATAGATCGAGCAGTTTCGCCAGTTCCATCTTTTGACCCGCCATCTTAAATTGAAAATACTTGGTAACGGCTTCGTGCATGGCCCGTCCGTAGAGGACCGTATGGTGCTCCAGGATGGGAACCCGCAGGATATGAACATATTTGTATTTTAGCGGACAGGTAAGATAATCATCAATCTGGTAAAAACTTAAATGAAGAAGCTGGTCTTCCCCCTTCGCTGAGTCTCTTGCGGAAATGGATTTTTTTTGAGGGGCGTAACGCTTGATGGACTCAAGGCTTGAGGCCTTCATTTTTTCTTTCTCTTTGGCTGTCTCTCCTTGAGCCTCGCCAACAAACGGACTGATGCGGCGGCTCCTTACGCCTCCGTAATCCACGGCGCTCGTCAAATACAGTTCCTCCTGTGCCCGCGTCATCGCTACATAAAATAACCGCCGCTCCTCCTGGATATGAAAGTCTCCCTGAGGCAAGATTTCTTTTATCAGGGCATCCGGCAATTCGATAGGTTGACGGCGGCTTGACACGGGGAATCTTCCCGCGACCAGACTCACCATAAACACCACCCTAAACTCCAATCCCTTGGCCTTATGAATCGTCAGCACCTGGACGTCATCCGTATCCAGGTCGCTGGAGGCTGTCTCCGGGTCATCTCCGGCCTCCATCAAAAGATCCAGATAGTTGACAAAATTGATCACACGGTCTTCTTTGGCCACGAGTTCAAAATCCCGCACGATATTGAAAAACTTGGCGAGGTTTTCGATCTTGGTCTCCTTTTCCAGCGTCGGATGATGCGAAAGTTTTTTAAGAAGCCCCGTTTCCGTTAAGAACTTATAAAGCAACCTTCCCGTGCTTTCTTCACGCGATACCTTTACGTATTTGTTTAGGTCCGCCAAAACCTTTCTGATCTTTTCGCGGCTTGTGGGGCTTACCTCGGATAACTCTTGGATCGTTTCGATGTTCTCAAATACAAAACAGAGCGATTTATTCCTGCGTTTCGCATAATGCATGCATAAAGACAGGTCAGAAAGATTCAGGTCATAGACTTCGCTTGAGACCAGATAATAAAGGCTTAAAGAATCCGAGGCATTGGCCGTGACGCGCAAGAAATGGATGCACAACTTGACCTCTTCCCTGGAATACAACCCCTGGGCGCCGCTGAATTGCCACGGCAGACCCTGCATGTTCAATGCCTGCAAAAAAGCCTGGGCGTCTGAGTTGGCACGCACAAGGATCGCAAAGTCCTTATAGTGGAATTTTCCGGAATCGACCTTCTTTTTGATAGTTTGCGCCACCCAATCGGATTCTGCTGAATGGCTCTCAAAATGCAAAGACTCAAGTCTCGAACCTTTCTTCGAAACAGCGATAAGCTTTTTATCGATTCCAGCCTTCACCTCAAAGCGCTCCGGATTATTATTCTGGATAAGCCGATAGGCGCTATCCAGGAGTTGCTGCGTAGAGCGGTAGTTCTGAATAAGGCTGACCTTTTGGGCCTGCGGAAAACTCTCCATAAAATTCAACACGTTGCTGTAAGCAGCGCCCCGCCAGCGATAGATGCACTGGTCATCGTCGGCAACCACCGCAATATTCTTATCCTGCCCGACCAATAATTTGACCATCTGGAACTGCGCGAAGTTGGTATCCTGAAACTCATCCACCAGAATGTATTTGAACTGCTGCTGGTATCTTTTTAGGATTAAAGGATGCTCTCTTAAGAGTTTTAATCCTAAAAAGAATTGATTCCCAAAATCTACGGCACCGAATTTAGAAAGAAGCTCCTGATATAAGCAATAGGCCTTCGCCACATCCAACTGCTGCAAGGCCTCCTCCTTCAGGGCCTCATCCTCTGAATGCTCTTTTGACCTCTGCATAAGGTTTGCGGCAAAATCAAGGTATTCTTGGGGAGAGATATCTTCGTCTTTGGCGCGGCTAAACACCTGAATCAGGGCTTCAATGAAGCGCGTGGGGTCGGATAAGGGCCGGTAGTAGGAAAGATTAAACTCAAAAAGATGTTCACGGAAAAAAACCGCGGCCTCAGGCCGGGTTAAGACTTTAAAATCCGGATCCAGGCCGGCGATAAGGGCATTCTCTCTTAAAAGCCTATCTCCAAAGGCATGAAAGGTCGAGATCCAGATATCCGTATAGCCGTAAGGCACAAGGATATCCACGCGTTCCAGCATCTGGGCAGCGGCCTTATCCGTAAAGGTCAGGGCTAATATTTCGTTCGTCTTGGCCAGGCCGCTGGATAAAAGCCAGGCGATCCTGCGGGTGATGACCGTGGTTTTTCCCGTTCCGGCGCCGGCAATGATCAAAAGAGGCCCTTGGCGGTGCGTCACCGCCTCCTCCTGCTCCTTATTGAGACCCTCCAGAATATCGTTCATCGTTTTCTATCGCCGAGTCAATCCCTCATTATTCTATCTTGACAATATCCAAATTTCAAGTATACTTATCTTCCTAATAAGGAGAGGAATGCAATGTTAAAAAAATGTGCGTTATGCGGAAAGGGTGAATTATCCGGAAAAGTCATCACCCGAAAAGGCCAGTATAAAGCCAAGGGCGGAACCGGCAGCAAGATCGCCCGCTGGACCATGCGTAAATTCCTGCCGAACCTTCAAAAAATGCGCATCCTCATCAAAGGCCATCCCAAGAGAGTCTACGTATGCACCAAATGCATTAAAAAAGAAAACCTGCATAAGGTCTAGGCTCACTTAAAAAATATATCTTTGATTTCCAAAAGAACAGAGGTCTCCCCCGCCCAGTTGTCTATGCGCGCTGTATAAACCAGATCGAAACTTTCTGATTCTAAAAGGTTATCCTTCAAAGGACCCATACCAAAACCAATGGCCTGATAGGTCGCTAGGCCATCCGTGACCCAGAATTTCAGAGTCTCCCGGCTTAAAACCTGAGGTTCTGATTTCCTTCTTAAATTTCTTGAAAAAAATAAAGGTTCGGGATTTCCTGCCCCAAAAGGTTCCAATCTGTCAAACGCGGTGACGGTTGCTTCATTCAAATCCGAAAGGGCCAGCTCCATATCGATATCGAGACTTGGCAACAGGTCCTCGATAGATAAGCGCTGATGAGCCAGTTCGTTGATGCTGCGCTTAAAATCTTCTATGCTGTCCTTGGTAATCACCAGGCCCGCCGCGTGGCTATGCCCGCCAAAACTATCCAGAAATTCTTTACACTCCGTTAGCGCCTGCAAAAGATGAAAATTCTTAATGGAGCGGCCTGAACCCTTGCATAATTTCTCATCCAAAGAGATCACGATCGCCGGCCTGTAAAATCGATCCGCCAGTCTTGAGGCCACGATACCCAACACGCCCTGATGCCAATCCTCCTTGGCAATAACGATGATTTTATGTTCCTTAAAATTAACCTCTTTATCAATCAGGTCCTGGGCCTCATCCAGGATCCTGTTCTCTATTTTTTGCCGCTGCCGATTGTGGCCTTCAATGACCTTCGCGTACCTTTGGGCCTCTTCCGGCGTCCGGCTCATCAAGAGATTGAGGGAAGTCTCAGGCGTATCCATCCGGCCGCTGGCATTGATACGGGGACCAAGGATAAAGCTGACGAAAGTTGAGGTGAACTTACGACCGCTGATTCCGGCGTTCTCTATAAGAGCCCGCAAGCCCTCCCTTCCTGTCTGCGCAAGCTGCTTGAGGCCTTCTTTGGCAATGATACGGTTTTCTCCTGTCAACGGCACGCAGTCCGCGATAGTCCCTAGGGAGACTAAATCCAGATCCTCTGTCAAAGGAGAATCGCTTAAGGCCTGACAAAGCTTATAAGATACGCCCACCCCTGCCAGGTCCCGGAACGGGTAACCGCTTGTTTTGGTTTTGGGATTCAGGATACCGAAAGCATGGGGAAGCCTCTCGGTTGCCGACTCATGATGGTCGGTGATAATCACATCTATGTGGTGACGTTTCAACTCCTCGATTTCCTCGTGGTTGCTTATCCCGCAGTCAACGGTGATCAAAAGCTTGACTTTTGTTTTCAGGATATGCCTGACGATATTTTTGTTCAGGCCATACCCCTCCTTAATCCGATGCGGCAGGTAATGGAGCGCTTCCACCCCTATTTTCTTAAGTGTGTCCTTTAAAAGGACCAAGGCGGTTATCCCATCCGCATCATAATCTCCAAAGACCATGACCTCCTCTTTGTCCCGGCCTGCCCCCTGGATACGGCTGACGGCCTTTCGCATATCCTTGAAGAGAAAAGGGTCCAAAAGATGTTCGGGGTTGACATTCAGGAACCTTTCAGCCTCCTGGGCTGTGCTTATCCCCCTGTTAATGAGAATCTGGGCCAGTATTTCCGGCAACCCTAATTCTTTGTTGAGCTGATCACACAGGCTGTTAGAAGGTTTTGCGATTTTTAAGATTTTATGGCTAGGCATGGATCAGCTTACATGCTCTGGGGCCTGGAAACTCCCAGGAGTTCTAACCCTTGAGCAATAACGAGCCGGGTGGCCTCGATGAGAGAAAGCCTCGCTTCTGTCAGCGCCTTTTCCTGGCCCAGAACGCGGTGCAGGTCATAAAACTTATGGAAGGTCTCGGAAAGCTCCTGAAGGTATACTGTCAACATATAAGGGTCTGTGGTCATCAAGCAAATATTCAATATGTACGGGAACTGTAGTAATTTCTTTATCAGGTTTATTTCTTCTTTTTCCTTAAGGAGGGACAAGGACGCCTCTTTATTTAATCTGAGAGAGCTTTCTTTAAGGATGCTGCAGATGCGGGCATGGGCGTACTGAATATAATAAACGGGGTTCTCAGGCGTTTGTTTCTTGGCCAACCCCAAATCAAAATCCAGGTGGCTGGAGATCCGGCGCATCAGAAAAAAGAACCGGGCGGCATCCACGCCCACTTCATCCAGAACTTCTCTGAGGGAAATGTATTGACCTTTGCGTGTGGACATCTCCAAGGACTGGCCATCCTTAAACAGAGACGCTAATTGCACGATCAAGATCGTCAGGCTCATCGATTCATGGCCCATGGCCTGGACAGCGGCTTTGAGCCTTCTGATGTAACCGTGATGGTCAGGGCCCCAGAGATTGATCAGCCAGTGAAAGCCACGCGCGTATTTGTCCTGATGATAAGCCATATCGGGAGCTAAGTACGTATACGCACCGTCGCTCTTGACCACCACCCTGTCCTTATCATCCCCGAATTCAGTAGACTTAAACCACAGGGCCCCCTCCTGCTCATAGAGAAATCCTTTTTGCTTTAATCCCTCGAGCGCCTGACCGATGGAGCCGCTCTCCCGGAGTTTCTTCTGGGAATACCAGAAATCAAACCGCACTCCAAAATCACCCAGCTCTTTTTTTATAATATCCGATAAATAATCCGCCGCAAATTCCCCCAGATTCTTGGACTCTGGATCTTCTGTTTTGAATTTTCTGGCTATATCGTAAATGTAGTCTCCCTGATAATGGTCTTGAGGAAAATCAATTTTCTCCCCCTCCAGTTCCTTAAGCCTCAGCTCAACGGAACGACCCAGGATTTCGATCTGATTCCCTTCGTCATTCAGGTAATATTCCCTTTTGACCTTGAAGTTCAAGAAATCCAAAATATTGGCTAAAGAATCTCCGACAGCTGCCTGCCGGGCGTGAGCCACCGATAAAGGACCTGTGGGATTGGCGCTGACAAACTCAATCAGAACAGTTTTCCCTCTCCCGAGGTCCGCTTTTAGAGCCTCATCCCCCCTCGTTAACAAATCCTTTAACTGCTCATAAAAATATCCGTCTTCTAAATAAAAATTGATGAAACCGGCTCCCTCAACCTTGACCTGCTGGACCACATTTCGGGCAGGGCTCATGGCCAACTGTTTCCTTATGGAATCGACCAAAGTCCGGGCAATTTCGGCCGCAGGTTTTTGAACCTGCTTACTCAAACGAAGGGCAATGCTGGTCGATAAATCTCCGAAGCGCACGTCTGTTGGAAAATCAAGATAAATATCCACAGGGGCCTCTTGAGCGACCTCAAGCTCCTTCAAGGCCTCACCCGTTATTTTTATCAAAACATCCTGAATGCTCTGCTTCATGATGGTTTTTAAGCGGTAGGAATGCTTCGAGGAACCCGTACCCTTTTGGCGTCCGACCAGAGGCGCTCTAAAGAATAAAACTCTCTCATCGGTTTATAAAAGATATGAACGACGACGCTCACATAATCTAAGACCACCCAGCCGGATTCGTCGTTAGGTGACACCTTTGAGAGAGATTTTATCCTGTCTTTATTTAAAACAGCCTCTATGGCCTGCGCCAGGGCGTTCACGTGCCTGAGGGAGGTGCCACTTAAGATAACAAAGTAATCACAGAAGCTGGAAGCTCGACGCATATCCAAAACCAGAACCTTCTGCGCTTTTTTGGCTCTGGCTGCCGCTGTGATGCGAAATGCTAAATCCTTTGGCTCTATGAGTAGTCGACCTCCTTAAAAACGACTATTTGTTTCCTAGAATCTTGTACATGCCCGTTCCGCAATCAGGGCATTTCCCTTTCATGGCTAAACGCTTATTTTTCATGGTCACTTTTTGCTCATCCTTCATTTCCTTTTTACCTTTGCATTTGACGCAATAACCTTTTTCTGCCATTGCTCCTCCTCTTTTTAACCTTAAGTTCTTAAATACTTTTACAATCTTATCACAGGTTCACATGCGTGTCAACAGATTCGTAGGTAAAATGCGCCCAGCTTCTTTAACTTTTATTTTTAGGGGCGTGGTTCACATGCCTCTCTTCGATCTCCCCCACAATTTCCTCAAGCAAGTCCTCCAGAGTCACCAGGCCCAAGGTATTTTTATGCTCATCCACCACGATGGCGATCTGGATCTTGTCCTTTTGAAAATCCAGCAGAAGTTCATTCACGCGCATGGTTGTTCTTACATAACGCGGCTCGTGTATGTGGTCCTGGATCAGGAAAAGGCCCTTGTCCCTGATTAGATAAAGAAGGTCGCTCGCATAGATGATGCCTATGATCCTGTCCATGGATTCCTCATAAACCGGTAACCTGGCATGGCCTTCTTCGACAAAGATATTCAAGAGCTCTTCCGCCGTCACCTTAAGATTCACCGCGACGATTTTATCCTTGGGGATCATCACCTCCTTCAACTGAGTATCCCCGAATTTGAAAATGCGATACAACATCTTCCTTTCTTCATCGCTTACAACCCCTTCCTCCCTGCCGATCTCAATCATCAGTTTCAGCTCCTCTTCGGTTATCAAGGGGGACCTCTTGGGAGAAGTGATATTGAATATTCTTAAAATAAGGTTGCTTATTCCGGTAAAAATGATGATGATGGGATGAAAGACCTTAAGGAACACTCCCATAAAGGGAGCTGTCCATAAAGCCATCTTCTCCGTAAGCTTGATGGCTAAGATCTTGGGGGCTATCTCGCAAAAAATCAGAATGAACAGACTGGTCACGAGGGTAGCCGCAATAATCCCCCAGCGAAAACCAAGGAAGCTGACAAAGATAGCCGTCACGATGGCGGAGATGGCGATATTGACGAAATTGTTACCCACCAGGATCCCCACAATAAACTTGTCGAGATTGGCCACCAGGCGCTGGACGTACTTAGCCCGCTTGACGCCCTTAGCCACCATATGGCGCAGTTTTATTTTGCTTAATTTAATGACGGATGTTTCCGATGCGGAAAAGAGAAAGGATACGAGCGCCAGAATTAACAATAAAAGGATGTTAGGCAGGGTCAATACCGAATCCATCAATCGATCCTTAGCTCCTTCTGGATTTTATGGTGACTGTCCTGCAAAGGGCCGATCAGGGCCATTTTGAGTTTTCTTTCCTGAAAAATGGCTCTCGCCGCCAACCGCACATCTTCTCTGTTGACCTTATCGACCTCTTTGATGATTTCGCTTGGCGTGTAAGAGCGCCCCAGGCTTATGGTGGTCTCGCCGATCCAGAGCATGTGGTCCAGCGTATCTTCCAAAGCCAGCATCAGCTGCCCCAGATAAAATTCCTTGGCACGCCTGAATTCATCTGTGCTGATCAACTCTTTTTTACAAAGCTTCAGCTGCCCTAAGATCAATGAAACGGCTTCTTGGACTCTTGCGTTATCTATTCCTGCATGCACCAGAAAGACCCCTGTGTCCAGATAGCGCTTTACGAGTGTGCCGATTTCATAGGCCAACCCCCTCTTCTCCCTGATCTCATTAAACAGACGACTGGACATATTCGCGCCCAAAACAATATTCAGGATCCCCAACGCGTGCCGTAACGAGTGATCCCGTTTAAGGCTGTGAAATCCTAAAGCCATGTGGCTCTGTTCTGTTTCCTTGTGGAAAATCTTGAGGGAGGGCGATTCCTGATTTTCTTTGGCTCTTACAAAATCGTTGGGAGAGCCTTCTTGGACATCAGAAAAGGTCCTCTGTGCCAGCCTCACGAGCTTTTCGTGTTTCAGCTGACCGGCAGCACTGATCACCATATTAAGAGGAGTATAAAATCGTTCCTTGAAGGAAAGAATTTCTCCTCTTTTCATCTTGGTGACGGAGTCCCTCGTACCAATAATGGGAGTTCCCAGAGGTTGAGCCGGCCAAAGCAATCCCACTAGTAATTCATAGACATACGCCTGGGGCTGGTCTTTGTACATCTTGATTTCTTCTAGAATAACGGTCCTTTCTTTTTCTACTTCTTGGGCCGGCAGAAGCGGATTCAAAGCCATATCCGACAAAACATCCCAAGCGATCTCTATGTGGCGCGACGGTATCTTAGCCAAATAACAGGTAAACTCTTCTGAGGTGAACCCATTGAGAGATCCTCCCACCCCCTCAATGGATTCCTTAAGTTTACGATAAGAGAATTTCTTGCTCCCTTTAAATAGAAGGTGCTCTAGAAAATGAGATATGCCTTTGTTGCGTCCCGATTCATATCGGCCCCCTACCTTAATCCAGATACCCAAAGCCACGGATTGCATGGCCGGCATACGGTGACTAACGACCCTTAAACCATTATGTAAAAGTGTCTTTTTATACATGGTTAAGACTTAAGATAAGAGACGAATTGGCTGACTTTCTGGACAAGGCGAGGGTCTTGGATATGCTGCTTTATCTTCTGGATGATAGCGCTTCCGACGATAACACCATCGGCGAATTTCTGAATCTGCCTGACCTGTTCCGGACGGGATACGCCGAACCCCACGCAGACGGATTTTGCCGTTATTTTTTTAATCGCGCGAATCTTTTGGATGATGTCCGTTGGCAGATCCTTTCTTGCACCGGTGACGCCCGTCAAAGAAACATAATAAATAAAGCCTCGAGAGATGCCCGATATATATTTCATTCTTTTGGGTGTGCTGGTAGGTGAAAGAAAATAGATAATATTCAACTCCTTCTTTCGGGCGTAGCGCGCGAAAGATATTCCTTCCTCGGGCGTGAGGTCCGGAAGAATCAAACCATCCACCCCGCAAGATGCCGCCTGATCAATAAACTTTTTTTCACCAAAACAGAATACGGGATTGAAGTAGGTCATAAGGCAAAGGGGGATATCAACGGAATGGCGTACGCCTTTAACCAAGCGCAGGATGTCTATAAGATGTGTATTTCTTTCTAGGGATTTTTGGGAGGCCTCCTGGATGATGGGGCCATCTGCCAAGGGGTCCGAAAAGGGCACTCCCAGTTCGATTATATCCACGCCTTTTTTGGCAAATTCTAGGATAAGTTTCCGGGTCGTTTGTAAATTTGGGTATCCGGCAGTGATGAAAGCAATAAAAGCTTTTTTATGCGCCCTTCTTAATTCCCTGAACTTTTTATCAATTCTGTTCATTGTTTTTGTTCTTGATTTTGATTTTACTATGAACTTTGAACTATGAACTCTCTTATAATCTCAATCTCTGAGCTACGACAGGCGTATCTTTATCCCCTCTTCCCGAAAGGCAGACGATGATAAGGGAGTTCTTATTTATTTTGCCTCTCAATTTCTTCAGATAAAAAATCGCATGCGCTGGCTCAAGGGCAGGAATAATCCCTTCTACCTCCGAAAGAAGCTTAAAACCTTCCAGGGCCTCTTCATCTCTAACCGCGACATACCGCGCCCGGCCTATTCTTTTATAATAGGCATGCTCAGGGCCTACGCCCGGATAATCCAGGCCTGGAGCAATCGAGTAGGCGTTTTTAATCTGACCGAATCTATCTTCCAGAAGGTCGGATTTTGAGCCGTGTAAGACTCCCGGCCTTCCCGCAACCAGACTGGCGGAGTGCCGGCCGGAAGCAAGCCCTGTTCCCGCAGCCTCAACACCAAGCATTTTGACCTTTTTATCATTAAAGAAAGGATGGAACAAACCCATGGCATTACTGCCCCCGCCGACGCATGCCACCAGATAATCGGGGAGCCGGCTTTCTTTCTTGAGAATCTGAGACCTTGCCTCCCGACCGATGACGGCCTGAAAATCACGCACCATGACCGGATACGGATGGGGACCTGCAACAGAACCTATGATATAATGGGTCTTACGCACATTCGTCACCCAATCCCTTAAAGCCTCGGTCATGGCATCCTTGAGCGTCTTTGTCCCGCTTGCGACCGGAATGACGCGGCTACCTAATAATTTCATACGATAAACATTGAGGCTCTGCCGTCTTATATCTTCTTCCCCCATGTAAATATCACACGTCAAGCCAAACAACGCCGCCACGGTTGCCGTAGCCACGCCATGCTGCCCCGCGCCCGTCTCTGCGATGACGCGTGACTTTTTCATCCGAAGCGCCAGCAAAACCTGTCCCAGCGTATTGTTGATCTTGTGCGCGCCCGTATGCAACAGATCCTCTCTTTTCAAATAAACCTTTATTCCGCCCAAGAGTCGACTCAGATTCTTCGCAAAATACAAAGGCGTGGGCCGGCCCGCATACTCCTTAAGATAATAATCCAGCTCGCGGTTGAATTTTCTGTCGTGCCTGGCCTTCCTGAATTCACGCTCCAGTTCATCCAGGGCATAAATGAGGGTCTCCGGCACAAACCTGCCCCCGAATTCCCCGAAATGCCCTTTCTTATCCGGTAACATCTTCTTCATCTAAATGATCCTCACTTAAAAATTTATATTTTGGCAGCTTTGATAAAGGCACGCAACCTTTGATGGTCTTTCCTGCCGGGCTTTGATTCGACGGAACTTGAAACATCCACCCAGGCTGGCCGCACGATCCTTATGGCTTTTTTTACGTTTCCCTTGTCTAACCCACCTGATAAGAATACCTGTTTCTTTAATTTATTAGAAAACTTTAATAAACTCCACTCAAAGGTCCTACCTGTGCCCCCCGGATGCTTCTTTACGTATGTATCGAACAAATAGCCGAAGGTCTTATATCTTAGGACGTCAGTCCGATTTATCTTATCTTTGACCCTGAGCGCCTTTATGACCTTGAATCCAGCAAACTTCAGGCAGAACGCAGGCGTTTCTTTGCCGTGAAACTGTAGTATATCAAGAGCACAGGAGTTCGCAATATTTTTTATTGTTTTCTCTTTCGCATCTACAAACACGCCGACTTTCAGGATGTCCTTATCCAAAACCCTGATGATACCCCTGGCTTTAAGGGGTAAGATATAACGTTTGCTTTTCCTGTAGAATACAAACCCGAGCGCATCGCAACCTGCTTCTTGAGCAGCTAGGGCGTCTTTTAAGTTGGTGATCCCGCATATCTTGACCTTAACCACTTGTTTACTCTGAACTCTGAATTAGGCTCTACCATCCCATCACTTCTTCAATTTTTTTCTTTATATCGGGGGCCTCCATAAAGGCCTCGCCGATCAAGACCGCTGCTACCCCGAGGATTTTCAGAAACAAGACGTCGGAATAGCTCTTGACCCCACTTTCCACGACCACGATTTTATCCTTTGGAATTAAAGGAAAAAGCCTCTCCGTAGTCTTAAAATCAACTTCCAGCGTATGGAGGTCGCGATTATTGATGCCGATCAACGGCACATCCAGATTCAAAACCTTTTTTAGCTCCTTTTCCGTATGAACCTCCACCAGGCACTGCATCTTCAGATCTGAGGCCATCTGCAGGAATTCTGATATCTTGTCTTTGGTCAACAGGTCCGCAATCAACAGGATGGCATCGGCCCCGAAAAGACGCGACTCATAGATCTGATAGGGTTCCAAAACAAAATCTTTTCTTAAGATAGGGGCCTCAACCAGATTCCTGACTTCGCTCATAGTGGAAAGGCTTCCTGCGAAATAATCCTCTTCGGTCAAGACGGATACAGCCTGGACTCCTGTCTCCTGATAGGCCTTGGCAATCTCCATGTGGTTGAAATCCTGACGGATCGTGCCACGGGAAGGAGACTGTTTCTTTATTTCGGCGATCAGGGAAATGGTGCGGGGCTTATGGATCGCTTCCATCAGAGACCTTGTCGGCGCCAAGTTCATTAACCGAGCCTTTAAATCCTCTTCGGGAAATTGCTGCCTGGCCAAAGCGATCCTTTTCTTCTTTTTCGCAACGATCTCTTTGAGCGTATCTGTCTTTTTCATCTTGTAGAATAGGCCTTCATCAATTCCAGCTTCTCATAAGCCTTACCAGAATCAATGGACTCTTGAGCAAGTATGAGGGCCTCCTGGATGGAAGAGACTTTATCTGCTACGTAAATAGCTGCTGCGGCATTCAATAAAACAATCTCCCGCCTGGGACCTGGCTCTCCCTTTAAGATCTCTACCAATATCCTGGCATTATCCTGAACCGTTCCTCCTGTCAGGTCTTCCCGCCTGGCTCTTCTCAATCCGAACGCCTCACTGTCCAGCTGGTAATTTCTAATGGTGCCTTTATGCTGCTCAGAAACGTGCGTCTTTGCGATCGTGCTTATTTCATCCAGGCCGTCTTCGCTGTGAACGATAAGGCTGTGAACGCTCTCCAGGTTACCCAGCACCTCAGCCAGCACTTGAGTCCAACGCTTATCAAAGACGCCGATCAACTGGTGCGTGGCTCCTGCGGGGTTCGTCAGGGGGCCCAGGATATTAAACATCGTCCTTTTTCCAATCTGTTTTCTTGCCGGCATGGCATATTTCATGGCCGGATGCAGATTTTGAGCGAATAAAAAAGCGATGCCGATCCCATCTAAGCACTTTTCAATTTTTTCTTTGCTCATCAGGATATCGATGCCTAAAGCTTCCAGGATATCCGCGCTGCCGCAACAACTGGAGACCGAACGATTTCCGTGTTTAGCCACGGCAATGCCACAACCGGCAGCCACAAACGCAACAGCCGTAGAAACATTAAAGAGGCCAGACTGATCACCGCCCGTACCGCAGGTATCCAGAATCACTTGATGTTTCGACGAACGTATGCTTGTCGCGTATTGGCGCATGATGAGAGCGGCGGCTGTCAACTCTTCCACCGTCTCGCCCTTACGGCTTAAGTGGGTCAAAAAGGAAACAATATCCTGTGTATCCACTTTGCCGGTCATGATCTCTTCCATGACGGACTGCATGAAAGCGCTGCTTAAGTTTTGACCTTGTGATAACGACTCTATGATCTGTTGGATCATTCTCTTAAGAAATTGGCTAAAATATTTAAACCCGCCTTGGTTAAAATGGATTCCGGATGGAATTGCACGCCCCAGAGAGGGCATTTCTTATGCTTGAGCCCCATGATTTCTTTATCTTGCGTCCAGGCGGTTATCTCCAGGCAATCCGGAAGCCCCTTTCTTTCAACCACCAAAGAATGGTAACGCGTGGCCTCAAAGGGATTGGAGATGCCTTTAAAGATATCCTTCCCGTTATGATAGATGCGCGAAATCTTTCCGTGCATCAGTCTTTTGGCAGACCCAATGTGCCCCCCATAAACGAACCCTAAACATTGGTGGCCCAGACATACGCCCAAAAGAGGAATTTTCCCTGCGAATTCTCTTATGCAATCGCAGGAAATTCCTGCGCCTTCCGGACGACCGGGGCCGGGAGAAATAACGATTCTCTCAGGGTCCAGCTTCCTGATGCCTTCCAGGGTTATCTTATCGTTTCTGAATACCTTGACCTCTTGGCCCAAAATCTTGAGATACTGAACCAGGTTAAAGGTGAAGGAATCGTAGTTATCGATCATAAGAATCATGGCCTATTCTTTCTCCCTCCACACCCTGGCGCCTAACCGACGCAATTTCTCATCGATGTTTTCGTATCCGCGCTCCAAATGATAGATTCTGGAAACAGTCGTCTTTCCCTTGGCCGCCAGGCCTGCCAGAATAAGACAGGCGGATGCGCGTAAATCCGAGGCCATCACCGGCGCGCCGGATAAACCCTTGACACCCTCCACAATGGCGTGCGGCCCCTCTCTCTGAATATGGGCGCCCATACGATTCAGCTCAGCCACATGCATAAACCTGTCGGGATAAATCTTCTCGGTGATAACGCTGATACCCTGCGTCACGCTCATCAATCCCATGATCTGTGCCTGCATATCTGTAGGAAAACCAGGATAAGGCAGGGTCGTGACGTTCACGGGCTTCAGTCTTTTTCGGGCGCGTACCCGCACGGAACTGTCCGTCTTATGGACAGAGGCCCCTGCTTCCTCTAATTTGTCTATCACCGCACCCAAATGATGCAAAAAGACATTTTTGATCAGGATATCTCCCCGCGTAATCAAAGCTGCGACCATCAAGGTGCCGGCCTCTATTCTGTCGGGGATGATGGTGTGGGTCGCTCCATGCAGATGCTTGACCCCCTCGATTTCTATGGTCGGAGTACCATGACCTTTTATTTTAGCTCCCATCTTGATCAAAAACTCCGCTAAATCCACGACCTCCGGCTCGCAGGCCGCAGATTCGATAATCGTCCTGCCTCGGGCAAGAACCGCTGCCATCATCACATTATCTGTTGCCAAGACCGATGAACCGCAAACACCGCCCAAATAGATACGGCTGCCTTTAAGCCTGTCCGCCTTTGCCACGATATAACCTGAATCAATATCAATACCAGCACCCAGGGCTTTTAATCCTTTCACATGCAAGTCCACGGGCCTGACCCCGATAACGCAACCGCCCGGCAGAGAGACTTTGGCCTTTTTAAATTTTGCCAAAAGAGGACCGAGGACACAAAAAGAAGCCCGCATGGTCGAAACGAGCTTATAATCCGCCGTGTAGTTGACGCTTCGACCCGATACCAGACTGATGACGCCCTTGTCAAATTCAGCGACCTTTCCTAAAGAACGCAAGATCTTGACCATGGTTTGGGTATCCCGCAGATAAGGTGCGCCCCGGATGACACAGGCATCCTCGGTCAATAAAGTTGCTGCCAAAATGGGAAGCACGGCATTCTTGGCCCCTGACACCGTCACTTCCCCTGATAATCGCTCTCCCCCTTCTATGATCAGCTTATCCATCTTTCATCACCTCAGTCTATTCATTTTTCTGGCTACTATGATTCTATCGATGTTATTATAGTCTTTAACAACGTCCATGATCTTTAAACTTCCTGACTTCTTGAATAGCATTCTTATGGGTTCTAATTGAGCGTACCCGATCTCAAGGAGTAAAAAGCCTTCTTTCTCTAAATGATTCGGGGCTTCCTTTATGATGCGGCGGTAAAAATCCATTCCGTCTTGCCCCCCATCCAAAGCGATCCGAGGCTCGTAGCTAATCTCAGGCTGCAGAGAATTCAAATCTTGCGTGCGAACGTAGGGAGGATTAGAGATGATGAGTTCATAGTTCATAGTTCGTAGTTCGTAGTTGTCAAACAAATCACTGCATAAAAAATTGATTTCTACATTATGGATGAGCGCATTCTGCCTGGCGATTTCTATCGCCCTTTCTGAAATATCCGTAGCTGTTATATCCGTATCTGGTAGAAATTTAGCCAGACTTATGGCAATACATCCCGAACCTGTACCTACATCCAAAATGTTCACGCGGGTGACGTGGTGACGTGGTGACGTGGTGACATATTTTAGGGCCGTCTCAACCAAGATTTCCGTCTCCGGCCTGGGGATAAGTACGCACCTGTTCACTTTAAATTCCAGACCCATGAATTCTGTCTTTTTCAGAATATACGGCAGCGGTTCTCCATGAATTCTTCTTTTTAATACGGAAGCTATCAAAGAGGCTTGACCTTTCTCCAAAAATGAATGCCTGTTTTGATACAGGTCCGACCGACTATAATCCAAAATCTGTGTAAAAGTGAGTTCGGCTTCGTTCATGCCTTTATCCTGTCTCCTTTGCTTTTTCTTCTTGAGCCCTGATCAGGGCTTCCGATAATTCATCCAGCTCTCCCTCCAGGACGGCCTCTAACCGGTGCAGGGTAAAATTGATGCGGTGGTCGGTGACTCTGCGATCTGGAAAATTATACGTGCGGATTTTTTCACTGCGGTCACCCGTGCCGATCTGGGACTTGCGCGCCTGAGATAATTTCCTGCATTCCTGCTCTTTTTTCATATCCAGGAGCTTGGCCCCAAGAATCCTCATGGCCTTGAGCTTATTCTTAAGCTGGGAACGCTCATCCTGACAAGCGACCACAACGCCTGAGGGAATATGCGTAATCCTGACGGCCGAGTCGGTTTTCTGCATATGCTGGCCACCGGGGCCGCTGGACCGATAGGTGTCAATCTTGAGGTCTTTCGCATCGATGACCAGGTCCGTTTTTTCCGGTTCGATCAGGACAACAACGGTTGCCGTAGACGTATGAATCCGGCCCGAGGCCTCTGTCACGGGCACACGTTGCACGCGATGGACACCGCTTTCAAATTTAAGCCTTCTGTACGCCTCTTTTCCTTTGACGCTAAAAATAACCTCTTTCAATCCGCCGGCCTCATTAGAACTAGAAGACATAGATTCCACCATCCAGCCTTTATGAGCCGCATATTTAACGTACATCCGGTAAAGATCCGCCGCAAACAATCCCGCTTCATCCCCTCCTGTACCCTGCCTTATCTCTACGATGACATCCCTTCCGCTATCTCGATCTTCACCGGCCAAGGCCACCTTCAAGCTTTCCTCTAAATGAGTTTTACGGGCTTCTAAATCCTGAAGTTCTTCTTTGGCTAAATCAACGAACTCCTTATCGTGCTTCTCTTTGAGCACCGCTGCCAGGTCCTCCATCTCCTTGGCGATCCTTTTATATTCCCTGAAGAATGAAACCGTGTCTTTAAGATCCGAAAACTCTTTAGCTAACTTATGGTAACTATCCTTGTCAGAGATGACGTCGGATGAGGCCAAAAGCTGCTCTAATTCTCCATAGCGCTGTTCTGACTTTTGTAACTGTTCAAACATATAATCTTAGCTTTTCTTGCCGTACTTTTTCAGGAATTTATCCACACGGCCCGCGGAATCCACGAATTTTTGCTTCCCCGTAAAAAACGGATGGCACTTAGAACATATCTCGACGCGGATACTGGGTTTGGTGGAACGCGTATGGATGGTCTCTCCGCAGGCGCAGACAATCGTGCACTCTTTATAATTCGGATGAATCTTATCTTTCATTTTCTTTTTCCTTTCTACTTTGAAGTCTGAACTTTTCCCGCCCTGATATCTGATAGCTGGCGGGATCCCCCCTTAAATTTAACTGAGCTGGGGGGGTAACCGTAAACTCATTATTGATTCATGCTGTTCAAAAACTCTTCGTTATTCTTCGTCTTGGAAAGCTTCTCAATGAGAAGCTCCATCGCCTCCACGTTGCTCAGCTCATTCAGGACTTTCCTTAAGATCCAGATCTTCTGTAATTGCTCCTGTTTCACCAGCAATTCTTCGTGTCGGGTATTGGAACGTTTGATATCCATGGCAGGGTAAATCCGGCGCTGAAATAAATTCCTGTCCAACTGCAATTCCATATTACCCGTGCCTTTAAATTCCTCGAAGATCACGTCATCCATGCGGCTTCCGGTCTCAACCAGTGCCGTAGCAATGATGGTCAGGCTTCCTCCCTCTTCAATGGCACGCGCCGCCCCAAAAAATCTTTTTGGTTTTTGAAGGGCATTGGAGTCGATACCCCCTGAGAGGACTTTTCCGCTGTGCGGTATAACGGAGTTATACGCCCGCGCCAGGCGCGTGATACTGTCCAGAAGCACCACCACATCCCTCTTATGCTCAACGAGCCTTTTGGCTTTTTCAAGAACGATCTCAGCAACTTGCACATGGCGTTCCGGCGGCTCGTCAAAGGTGGATGAGATAACTTCTCCCTTAACGTTTCTTTGCATATCGGTCACTTCCTCCGGCCGTTCGTCTATCAGAAGCACAATCAAGACCACATCCGGCGTATTGGCGGTTATGGCATTGGCAATCTTCTGCAAAAGAACGGTCTTACCGCTATAAGGTTGAGCAACAATCAGCCCTCGCTGGCCTTTGCCGATGGGTGTCAGCAGACTCATCACCCGCATGGATATCTCTTCCGGCTTTGTCTCCAGATTAAAGGGGGCACGCGGATAAACAGGGGTGAGATTATCGAACAGGACTTTTTCCTTGACCTCTTCCGGATTCTCAAAGTTCACCGCCTCCACTTTGAGAAGCGCAAAATATTTCTCCCCCTCCTTAGGCGGCCGGATCTGGCCGCTGACCGTGTCTCCCGTCCTCAAATCAAATTTCCTTATCTGTGACGGAGAAATATAAATGTCGTCCGGACAGGGCAGGTAATTGTAGTTCGGGCTCCTTAAAAAGCCGAATCCTTCGGGCAATATCTCTAAAATCCCCTCACCGAACATGAGCCCCTCTTTCTCGGCCTGGGCCTGAAGAACTTTAAAAATGAGGTCCTGTTTCTTGAGGCCGCTCGTGCCGTTCACATTGAGTTCCCTAGCCAATTTACTCAGCTCGATGATCTTCATGTCTTTTAAGTTTCCGATATCTAATTTTTCCACTCTTTCCTCCTTAATTTGCCCGCTATAGCGGATTCAGCAAATTAATCCCAAGCACCCATCTACCGCCTTTCGGGTGTGAGGGATAAGTTCAACTTGCTCCAAACATCCTTCACCTGTCTTTTTGTATTCTTGAGACTGCCGCTGTTATCTATGATAAAATCCGCCAACTGCACCTTTTGGGATTGGGGAATCTGACTCCTGGTCCGCACCTTTACGGCTTGAGGTTCCAAGGAATCTCTTTTCGCGATCCTCTCAAGCTGCTTGGGCGGGGTAATCGTTACCACCACTAGCTTGTCTACCACAGTTTTTAATCCCGCCTCCAGCAAGAGAGGCGCATCCAAGACAACAACCCTTGAACGGGAAAGTCCCATCTTTCCTTTTATGATTCTGATGATAGCCGGATGCAAAATCCTGTTGAGCCTCCGTAATGAAATTCTGTTACTAAAAACTACCTTGGCTAATTTTTTTCGGCTTATTCGACCATGCGCATCCAGAATCTTTGTGCCAAACGTACGAATAACCTTCTTGCGCGCATGAGGATCTTGGTTCAGGCAGCGATGGGCAATCCTATCTGCATCGATGACGTCAACTCCGAAAGACTTAAAGATCTTAGAGACGGTGGTCTTACCGCTGCCAAACACGCCTGTTACACCCAGAATGATTCTTTTTTTACATAGATTTTGCCTTGGCATAAAGTTCGAGATACTTTTTGGCAGACTCTTCCCAAGAGAAATTGCTCTTCATAGCGCCTGCAACAAGCCTTGTCCATTTTTCTTTGTTCCCGTATGCAGCAAGCGCCCTGGTGATAGTCTTAATGAGATCCTCTTTCGTATAGTGCTCAAAGACGAATCCGTTATCCCTGTTGACTGTATCCGCCAGGCCTCCCGTCTTAAACACCAACGGCAGGGTGCCATACCTGAAACTGATCATCTGGCCCAATCCGCAGGGTTCGTATCGAGACGGCATGAGAAAAATATCGGATCCCGCGTATATCTTATGCGCGAGAGTATCGTCAAACTTCAGGTGCAAAGAAATAACCTTTGGATAAATCTTAACCAAATCCTGCAGGACCTTGTGGTATTTCAAATCCCCTGTTCCCAAAATCACAAGCTGTAGTTTCATCTTGCAAATGCGCTCGAGTCCCTCTGCCATTATATCAAAACCTTTCTGCTGGGCTAACCTGGAAACAATACCGATCAGCGGCGTATCGGAGGAAACGGGCAAGGGACAGATCTTTTGCAGATCTTCTTTATTCTTTTGCTTGCCTGCTAAGTCCTTAAGAGAAAAATTCTTGGCGATCGAGGGATCTGTCTCAGGGTTCCAGATTTTATAGTCCAGCCCGTTCAATATACCAAAGAGCCGCTCCTTTCGTTTATTCAGGACGCCCTCCAGACCGAAGCCGAATTCCTTTGTCCGGATCTCTGAGGCATACGTAGGACTGACCGTATTGATGAGATCCGAGAACTCAAGGCCCCCTTTAAGGATATTGATCTTGCCGTAATACTCCAGGCCCTCTATGCTAAACACTTCCTCATTCAAACCGAGTTCAGGAAATTCCTCTTTAGGAAAAAGCCCTTGATAGCCGATGTTGTGAACCGTAAGCAGGACCCGGGTCTTCTTGAAAAAAGGATCCTGGGCATACCGGGTCTTTAAATAGACCGGGATGAGACTGGCCTGCCAATCATGCACATGGATGATATCCGCCTTGAAATTGATTTCTTTTAATAGCTCCAAGGACCTCGCGCAGTAATAGGAAAATCTCTCCAGATTATCTTCAAAATCAGTGCCTTTATCCTGATACAGACCGTCCCGGGAAAAATATTTATCATTTTCGATAAAATAAACCTTGATATTCCTGCCTATAACTGAAAAAGAAACATTTTCTTTCAGCCTCTGGATTTTAAACCGGGTGTCCGTAATGGCCTTGTAGCGGGGAAGCGTTATGATAACCTCTTCTCCCAATTCTTCCAGGGCTAAAGGTAAGGCACCGGCCACATCCGCCAGGCCGCCGGTCTTGGCAAAAGGAACCACCTCGCTTGATGCGAAAAGTATCTTCATTTGATTTCCTCCATATCCAGCCAATTTTTGCCTTTCTTGATATCCACTTTGATGGGCACATCCAGCTGTAATACATTTTCCATCCTGTCTTTCACCAGTTTCTCCAGGGCTTCAAATTCATCGCTTTTGACATCGAACAGGAGCTCGTCATGAATCTGCAGGATCATCGATGAGCGAAAATGCCTAAGGCGAATCTGGTCGTGTATCTGGACCATGGCGAGTTTGATGAGATCAGAGGCCGTGCCCTGAATGGGGGTATTGACGGCCTGACGCTGGGCAAACTGCCGGATGCCCTGATTCTTGTCATGGATTTGAGGAATATACCTTCTCCTGCCTAAGAGTGTCGTCACAAAACCTTTTTCTTTCGCTTTTTGTATCTGGTGCTGAATGTATTCTTGGACACCCGGGTACCTTAGAAAATAAGCGTCGATGAATCTCTGCGCCTCTTCAAGAGAAATGTTTAAATCCCTGCTTAACCCGAAAGACGAAAGACCGTAGACGATGCCGAAATTGACCCTTTTGGCGACTTCGCGCATAGGCCCGGTGATATCTTTTTCCTCTAAACCATAGACTAAGGCGGCGGTGGCCTTATGGATATCCCTGTTTTCTTTAAAACTCAAGGTCAGGTTCTCGTCTTTGGATAAATGGGCCAGGACCCTTAATTCTATCTGAGAATAATCACAGGACAGAAGATAACTGTCCTCATCTGAAGAAATGACAGCTTTTCTTATGACTTTCGCGATATCCGTCTTTACGGGCAAATTTTGCAGATTGGGGTTACTGGAGCTAAGCCTTCCCGTTTCGGTCGCCGTCTGATTGAAAGAGGTATGCAGCCTGCCTGTCCTGGGATTCACCAAAGCAGGCAGCGTATCCACATAGGTGTTCTTCAGCTTGGTGAGTTGTCGGTACTCCAGCAACAGCCTCGGCAGCTCGTGCTTATCACTCAAACTCTTCAGTACCTCCTCATCTGTTGAGGGGCCGGTCTTGCTTCTCTTGACCACCGGTAATTTTAAGTTCTCAAACAAAATCTGCCTTAATTGCTTGGGAGAATTTATGTTGAAGGAACAACCGCTTTTTTCATAAATGGCTTCGATCAGCTTGATCAATCTTTTTTCTATATCCCTGGACAGCTGTTCCAGGACCGGCACGTCTAATTTTATCCCGGTCAACTGCATGGCCGCCAGAACCTCCACGAGAGGCATCTCTAACTTTTCAAAAAGGTCAAGTAGATCTTTTTCTTTAAGCTCTTTCTCTAAATGAGGCTTCAATCGGTCAATCAAGACCACAGCCTGGGCGCCATCGATAAGTTTAGCCGATAATTCATTCAGATAATCCCAGGCGATATCGGCAAGAGAGTACTGGGCTTTGGAAGGATTCAAGAGATAGGCTGCCACCATCGTATCAAACTTGAGGCCCTTCAAATCGATTCCCTCCTGGGCCAAGGCCAATTTCATTTCTTTAAGGTCATGGCCAATCTTACCTACCTTGGGGTTCTCTAATAGACTTTTAAGGTTCGACCTTGCGTTTTTTATTTTAAAGGCCTTGTTGTCTTTTTTAACAACCAGATTCTCCTGGGACATTCCAAAGAGAACCAACTCTTCCTCATCTTTTACAAGATCCGCTAAAGCCTCATCCTGGATACTGGATAACGGCACCTCTGCCGAAATGCCTTCTTTAGGCCTGATATCATCTGAGAACTTTTTGAATTCGAGATACTTGAATAACCGGAAAAGCTCTTTCTGATCGGGATCTTTGATTTTCAGGGATTCTAAATCGATGGCGACATCGACGTTTTGGTCTAACATTGCCAATTCTTTGTTCAAGCGGATTCTATCCAGGCTATCCAAGATGACCCTACGGGTCTTCTCCTGTTTGATTTGATCCGCGCCATCCACCAACTTCTTCAAAGAACCGAATTCCTTAATTAATTGAACGGCTGTCTTTTCTCCGATTCCCCGCACCCCCGGGATGTTATCCACATCATCCCCCATCAACGCCATGATGTCAGGGATTCTTTCTGGGGCTACGCCGAAACGCTCTCGCACCTCTTGCGGGGTATAGGTCTGGTCCTCATCCTTCGAAGGGCTGTAAACGACCGTGTTTTCGTTGACCAACTGCAAAATATCCTTATCGGAACTAACGATCACCGTAGAAAAATTTTCTATTTTAGCCCTGTGGGCGATTGTCGCGATGATATCATCCGCCTCAAAACCCTGCTTTTCGACAGAGGCGATACCCTGGGCCTGAATTACCTGTTTAATCAAAGGGATCTGACTAGTGAGCCCTTCCGGCATAGGGGGCCTGTGGATCTTATACTCGGCGAATTTTTTTTTTCGGAAGGTGTCCCGGGAGACGTCAAAGCAGACGGCTAGATACTGCGGATTTTTTTCTTTTAAGATCTTGCGCAACATCACAACGAACCCATAGACAGCATTTGTGGGTTGGCCGAAAGACGTCGCAAGGCCCTTGAGCGCGTAAAAGGCCCGGTAACAGAAAGCCGTCGCATCGATCAAATACAATACCTTCTTATCCATTAATGAACATAAGGAATTTTAATGTGGTAGGATCGGACTCTTGAGGCCCTCTATTTTAACAGCGCTCTCAATTGGGCTTCTTCGATGAACGTCTCGATTTGTTTATTCGAGGGGTCCAGCAGCTGGGCGTCTAAAGCTTCTTTAATGGCCGTGGCGTATTCACCTGCCTTGTAACTCATTTTTGCTTTTTCAAAAAGTCTGTTTACCTTTTCCTTTTTATCATCTTTTTTAAAATGGCGTTTTTGATTCTCGACATCTTTTATGAAACCCGCCACCTCTCTCTCCCTGATATCTTCCAGGGGGCGGTCCGAGAGTACCAGGCGAATATCTTCCAGGCGCTTTCGTGCCCTTTGCGTCCAGGGATCATCCCCCAAACCCATCTGCGCCCTTTTCTCCCAATAAATCTTTGCTTTATCCAGGTCGCGCTTATTTTCATAAAGAAGAGCGAGGTTTGAATAAGGACTTAAAAAACGGGGGTCTGTTTGGGTGGCTCTCAAGTAACTCTTTTCAGCGCGCTCCAGCATCCCTTTGGTCTCATAGACAATCCCCAAGTCATTGTGGACAATGGCATAAGACGGGTCGAATTCCGCGGCTTTTTGATATAAGACCATGGCCTCATCCAAGTTGCCTATGCTCTGAAGGGCGCAGCCCTGATCGCGATAGATCCTGGCGTGTTTCTGCAAGGCCGTCAACTTCTTTTCATCTTGCGAGCCGAGAATATCGCCTTCTTTTAAAAGGACGGTCCCCTTTTTTTTCTCAGGCGCCTTGCCTGTTTGAACGTAACCTTTATTGTCAAACGGCAAGTTCTCTATGCCCTGGGCGAAAAGGAAATCGATGGAACTAAAAACAACACAACCCATTAGGGTGATAGGTATGATGAAATTTCGGCAGGAATTAATAAGCATGGGCTTCTTGAAGTTATTATACACTTTTAACTTAGCCCGTCAAGTAAATAATCATATCATGGGTTCCAAATCCAGAGCAGGATGTTTGACCTGGGTTAAGAACTGGACTAACTCCTGAGAGCTGGTCGCCTGGGTTTCATCAGCAATTTTCTCCACAAAATCAGGAATTCCTATCTCTTGGCAGCGCGCTTTAAGTTTTTCTCCTAGGAGTTCCTTTAGTTCCTTAGGCATCCAGACAAGGCGCTTGAGGCCCCCTTCCGCAGAGATAAACTTTTTGCTGAGTATGTACAATTTCCCCACGCCTAAGAATCCGGGTGTCTGAACACCCCCTCCCACGGAACCCGCGAGGGTCGTAAAAGTCATCCCCGAGGGAGTCATCCCCGAATGGTCCCGATGGACCACCATCACACCGTTGGCTTCCGGGATGATGGCAACAATGCATTCAAAACAACCGCAGGAAGACTGAGGAGAATCCATCAGAGAATACATACTCACCTTTTCAATACTCTTGTTGGATTTCTGTAACAAAAAGTCGTTCACGTTCTTCCATTGGCCCAATCTTTCGTCCGTCACGGCGCCTTTGAGGACGGGTTGGTTGGGTCCAGTCGGTGTGATCTCGAAAGAGGCCTTGGCATCCAACCAGGAATAAGCCCCGCATAACCCTAAGCGTTCGGGCGTAACTATGCAAACATGATTCGGCGCAAAGGATTGACATAATAAACATGAATAAAACGTATCCACGCTCTCATCCGTCATGCCGCTGATCCTTTCGTCGCGCTCGTCGTAAGTTTTCTTGGCCTGCTCAATAAGTTTTTCCACGTCTTGAAGCAGGGTATAGATCTTCACCTGTATTTTATCGACGATAGC
The DNA here is from genome assembly GCA_043798795.1 of Candidatus Omnitrophota bacterium. Taxonomy (GTDB): domain Bacteria; phylum Omnitrophota; class Gorgyraeia; order Gygaellales; family Profunditerraquicolaceae; genus JBDRKE01. Next base: position 68,023 of record JAZDOJ010000007.1, on the reverse strand, counting down.
GCTATATTCCTGATGAAGCATGGCGTGAAGAATCACGCCCAGATGCTTCAACCGAAACCCTTTCTGAAAGGCATCCTGGCTGATCCTGATCCAGTTCATATCGCGCTGACCCACGTGCATCAGGCCCATGGCATAATTAACAAAACGGTGGATCTGGCGTTCCAGGATCGGCTCAAAATCCTTCTGCATCTTCCGTCCGGCAACCTCGACGATGATAGCCAGGGGCAAAGATTTCTTGCCCGGCTCAAGCGCGTCGATGTCAGGGCCGATGAGCTCGACTTTTGCGTCCTCCACCTCTTCCGTCTTTTTTGTCGTCAAATATTCGAAGGAAAGGCTTGCCTTGCTTCCGAACTCCACATACAAATTTTCCTTCCTCACCCGTTCCCCCTCAAAAGCGGCCGCATAAGAAACAGGGATGGGGATATGGGCGATCCTGACCTTGACACCCCTGACCTCGATACAGCGCGCGACGATTTTCTTATAGTCTAATTCTTTGACCAGGGCCTCATAGGTGGTGATGCCGGAAGGCTTTATTTCCGGGATATCGGTGTCCGCAATGATAGGAAATCCCATATTGATAGCGCCGGCACCGGTCGCATACTTAGCGTCATCGAGTTCCCCTAAAACCAGACCAAAGGCAAAAACCCTTTCCTTGGTGTACATGAGGCACTTCTCGGCCTGACCAGGCTTGAGCCCGCCGAAGGTCAGGGCTGAACGGATCGCCCAGTTCAAAGGGAAATTCGCCGATATCGTATCTCGGCCGTAAGGGACAATATAGTTGTCCCAGCCCATCTGCACATTCTCTTCGATCAGTTGATCGATGATGGACCTGCCTTTAACCGAGGAGCCGACAAAAATAAGGATATTTCTTTCCTGCAGCTGCCGCACGATTTCAACCGCGATTTTGTTATCAGGGGCTGCCCCGAGGATGGCGGCAAATCCAGGCATGCGTCCATCGACTAACTGGATACCCAGAGAACGCATGATCGTATCGGTAAAGAAACCGTTACAGTCTTTCTGGGGCTCTTGTCCGTAAAGGTAACGCAGGGCCAGAATGATTTCTTCGCAGAATAACGTGGACATTCCGGCATTCAAAGCGTCCCCTAAATAAGGAAGCCAGACCTTATCCGTAGGCACCGCAGGGAGCAGCGTGCGGGCATGTTCTAATATAGGAGAAACGTCTTTAATGGTTTCAACCTTAGCGCCTAATAAGGCATTGGCCATCGGCAGATAAAAGGCTGTTTCCGGAAACCCGATCTTGCACTCAGCCCCCTTCTCTTTAATGGCCTTATCCAAAAATTGGGAAGCCTGCTGAAAAATATCTTTAGCACCTCTGATAACCGAAGCAGCAACTTCCTTAGACATAAATCTTCTCCTTCTCTTTCACTAAGTCAATGATATCCGGATATCCAAAGCCTTCACTGAGCAATCTCTCTTTAACGGGCCTGACATCGAGACGTTCTCTCATCAGTCTTAAGAAAATACCGCTATTTTTTATATCACCCACCAGGAGGGTGCCCACGATGATGTTATTTTTTAAGAGCACTCTTTTATAAAGATTGTTCTTTTCATCTGCTGTCTTCATCTCCTCGAAGCCAGCCTCTCCTTCCTTCTTTTTGTATATGCCTAAAGAGATAACCGGCAAACCAAAGAATTCGATAGAATTGATACCCAGGGACCCGTCATATTTTATTTTCTCTCCAGCCATATTCTGCCCGGCGATCCTGCCCTGTTCAACGGCTATCGGCCAGAGGGCATTAACGGTGTGCTCGCCCAGCGTCAGGTCAAAGCTTTCGCAAACGTCTCCTGCCGCATAAACAGAGGGGATATTGCTCCTCAAAAACTCATCCGAGAGGATCCCTTCGTTAAATTTTATATCGCTCTCCTTGACTAAGTCGATATTCGGGGCCACCCCCTTGCCGACGACTATCAGAGAACAACCCAGGGCTTTTCCTGAATCGAGCTTGACGGCTTTGATGTCTCCGTTACCGATAATCTCCTCGGCGTCCTGTCCCAAAAGAACCTCAATCCCGTTCTCTTCTAATCTCTTCAGGACGAAAGAAGCTGCTTCAAAATCAAGCATCTGCGATAAGACCTGCTTGGACTTCACGATGACCTTCACATCCACGTTTCTTTTTTTGAGCGCATACGCGGCTTTAAGCCCCACAAGGCCTCCCCCCAACACGCAGGCGGACTTAGTGACCGGAAGCAGGCCTTCAATATCTTTGGCGTTCTTAAGGGTCCGGAAACCGAATACGCCTGTCTTTTTGATCCCGGCGGTCTGCGGAAATTTAGGGCTTGAGCCTGTTGCGATGAGAAGGGCGTCAAAGCCCAAGGCCGTCTTATCTTCGAGGATAACGCGATTCTTCTTCGCATCCACCCTCGCCACTTTCTTCCCCAGGAGGAGTTCGATATTGTTTTCCTTATAAAAACTCTTCCCCCGATAGAACATCTTCTCTTCTTTAACCTCTGCGGCCAAATAATACGAAATCAGACAGCGGCAGTAAGAAGGATATTCCTCATCGGAGATCATGGTCAGCTGAGATTGCGCGTCGATTTTGCGGATCTGCTCCGCCGCCGCGATCCCCGCCGCAGAATTACCGATAATAATAAAATGCTTCATTTGACTCCTTTGAAAACTTGGGCCTCCTGCCAGATGATGGCGCCCGTCGGGCAGGCCTTGACGCAAGCCGGTTCGTCCTTATCCTTGCATTTATCGCAGCGTATAGGAATTTTATCCTTAAGGCTCGGCCGAATGGCGCCATAGGGACAGACCATCACGCACATCCAGCAACCCACGCAACGCTCCTCGTCGTGTAAGACAAGGCCCTTCTCCTGATCAAAACTTAAAGCGCAGGCCATACAGGCATCCACGCACTTAGGCTCCTGGCAATGACGGCAGCTCACAGGATAATTCTTACCCTTGGACGTTGCGACTTTCTTTCTGGGTAAAGTCAATTTGCTTTCCTTGACGGCCTTGAACAGGTCCTGTATCACGGAATGAGCGAGGCTACAGGCTATCTCGCAGGATTTGCATCCTAAGCATTTCTTGACATCGTAATAGAGATTTTTCATGGGCCCCTTACGCGTACATCACAGGTTTCAATTTCAACGCTTGGCGTTTTTTGTCAATATGCGCGATCATAAGCTTGGCCATCTCCAGAGGGTCATCGCAGAATTCGAATCTTGCGCCCACCACCCCTTCTATCTCTTTGGTCAGATAATCCGTTAAATTTTTGCTGCCCAGAGTAGCAAAGGGACTGGCTCCAAAGATCGTGTAAACTCCTGAGGCCATGAAATAGAAACCGATGGTGATGGCCTTCTCGGACATCCATTCCGGAGCGCATCCTGCTGCAGGGATATCTGATAAATCTTCTCCCAGGCCGCCTTCCTGAATAATGTATGAGGCTGCGGTTAAAATCCGGGAATTATCCACGCAAGAGCCAAGGTGCAGCACAGGCGGGATTCCTACGGCTTCGCATATTTCCTGTAAGCCTTTCCCGGCGTATTCTTTGGCTGCTTCCGGGATGAGTAAACCTTGTTTTGCGCAGGCAATCGCAGCACAGCCTGTCTGTAAAACCAGGACATCATTCTTAATCAGTTCTTTTACCAGCTCCGTATGAAAATAATCGTGCGTCTGTTTGGGATTATTGCACCCCACCACCCCTGCTAAACCGCGCAGCCTGCCGGAAATAATCGCTTCATTTAACGGCTTGTAGGTTGCCCTGTACCTTCCCCCTAAAATCTGGAAGATGATCTCCTTGGTGAAACCCGCCACCAGATCCATCTCCTGTTTTGGGATATTCACTCTTGCTTTATTGCGGTTGGCAAAATTCTCGACACCCATCTTGATAATCTGTTTGGCCACCTCATAAGCGCTTTTTGATTCAAATTCGATGTGGGTGACTCCGGGAAAACGCGCCTTGGGACTCGTGGTGACCAGTTTCGTGTGAAAACAGGCTGACGTTTCCTGCAAGGCCGGCATGATACACTGCACATCCACCATCATCAGTTCAACCGCACCCGTAATAATCGCTAATTCCTGCTGCAAGAAGTTACCGACCACAGAAATGCCATGACGCATCAGCACCTCATTCGCCGTGCAACAGATACCTGCCAAATTGATCCCTTCGGCACCCAGGCCTTTGGCTAACTTTAACAATTCCGGATCCTGGCTGACTTTAACAGCCATCTCAGATAAAATCGGTTCGTGACCATGCACCACGATATTGACATAGTCTTCTTTTAATACGCCCAGATTGACCTTGCCTCTTATGGGTTGCGGACTGCCTAAGATGACATCCTGAACGTCCGTGGCAACCATGGAACCTCCCCAACCGTCGGATAAAGCGCAACGCATCCCTGTGAGCATAAGATTCTTATAATCGTTATCCACGCCCATATGTGTCGTATGCAATAACTCGACGATTTCTCTGTCAATGCCACGAGGCGTGATGCCCAATTTCTTCCAGATCTGCTGGCGCTTCTTGGGAGCCCGTTTTATAAAGGTCAACTCTCCTTCCTGCTTTCCGAATTCCTGCAGCAATTTTTGGGAAAGCTCTTTGAGAATTTCCTCTTTAGGTTTATTGACGTCAATTTGGAACTCCTCGGCCAAACTCTTGAATTTTGTGATATCGGTTATATCGTAATCATGCGCGTGCCCCTCAGATAACAAAGAAAGGGTATGCGCCACATCCCGGCCGTGGTCTGAATGCGCTGAAGCACCGACAGCGATCTTACGCGCCAGGTTTCTTGCGGCAATGGTATCGGCATTGGCCCCGCACACGCCGACCTGAGCCCCCTCGCCAAAAGGGTCAATGCGGCAAGGCCCCATGCTACAGACCGTGCAGCAAACGCCCAGCTGTCCGAATCCGCACTGCGGCTGCTGCGCTTCCAGACGATCCCACGTCGTCTTGATGCTTTCCTCCTGGGCTTTTTTTAAAACTTCCAGAGTCGCTAAATCTATTGATTTCTGCTCGATATTTGACATAAGGCTCCCCTTCTATTTATAATCCTGCGGCATCCAGCACGAGCGGAACTTTCTTATCCCAGCCAATGGGCATGATGTGAACCCCCTGACACATGGGTTTAAGTTCTTTGATGAGGCGGGCCGCAATCGCGACAGACTGTCCTGACTTATCTTTCGTCTCTTCCATTTCCTTGATCAAATGCTCAGGGACAGACACCCCTGCCACATTCTTGTTCATGTATCTAGCCATCCCCGCAGATTTCAATAAAACGATCCCCCCTAATATCGGGACCTTTAAATGCTTGACCTTGCTTAAGAAATTCTCAAAAATCTTCACGTCATAAATGGCCTGGGTTTGGAAAAACTGGGCACCGGCCTGAATTTTTTGCTCCATCTTGATAATCTGAGGCTCTAAAGGATCTGCTCCGGGATTGACCACGGCCCCTGCCAAGAATTTCGGGGATGGACCCTCTAACGGGTTTCCTTTCATATCAAAACCCTCCTGCAACCTCTGCACCACCTGCAAAAGTTGAACGGAATCCAGATCAAATACGGGTTTTGCCTCCGGATGGTCCCCTAAGGCCGGGTGGTCTCCGGTTAAAATCAGAAGGTTCTCTATCCCTAGACTCGCTGCGGAAAGAATATCGGACTGGAGGGCTAAACGGTTCCTGTCGCGGCAGGTCACCTGAAATATCGGCTCAAAGCCTTTTTGCTTTAAAAGACTGCAAACCGCAAGGGACCCCAGCCGCATCACAGAACTCTGAAGGTCCGTGACATTGATCGCATCGACCCTTGAACGGATGAGTTCAGCGTCTTCCAGAATCCGGCCTGTATCAATCCCCTTCGGTGGCCCGATTTCGGAAGTAAGTAAAAATTGACCCGCTAGGATTTTTTCCCTGAACGTCATTAAGTGAAATGAATCTCTCTAAGGTGACAGTTGTAATGAAAATAGACTTTTATTTCTTCAAACAGGTGGCTCCGCCTCATGGCACAGATAGCCTCCATCCAATTATTATCATAATAAAAAGAGACGCCCATGCTGTCCATTTCTCTCAGCAATATATCCAGCAAGGGCTTGTCGATTCTTTGCGCCTTGAATATTTTAATGCTGACAGGCAAAGCCGGGATCCCGTAAATTGTTTTGTTTTCCATATCCGCGGCATGAGGCCTGTGATGAAGAAAATAGATGGTGCTGCCACCCGGCCCTCGAGAAAACAGGAAATGGATGAAATCCTTTGTATGTTCCGGGGCGACGATAAGATTGCCCTGCGCGTATTCGCAAGAAACTCCTTTGGCAACGTAGTTATCAAACGTTTCCTTTTCGATCTTTCCCGAGGATATGGAGGTGACGAGCAGATGCCTGCCTTCGATGATCTCCGGAAACTTCTGGATCAGCATCCTTAAATCCAGTTGGGTGTGATTATAAAAAAGGAAGAAACCGTAACCGCTTTCCAGAAAACCATACTCAACGATGGGTTTGCGGCGCATGAACATAAAATCTAACCCTAAATCCTTAAATATTTTCTTCATCTGGTCGCTTTTTGCTCCTTGGCGGCTTCAACGCAATTGCGCATCAGCATGATCACGGTCAGAGGTCCGACGCCGCCGGGTACAGGGGTGATCCAAGAGGCGCGCATTTGCGCACCTTCGAACTCCACATCCCCTACGATTTTATCGCCGACGCGGTTGATCCCTACATCGATGACCACCGCACCCTCTTTAATCCATTCTCCCCTGATAAGGCCTGCCTTGCCTACGGCGACGACCAAGACTTCGGCCTTTCGGACATGCTCCTCTAATTTCCCTGCCTGGCTTGTGCCGATGTGGCATACGGTCACCGTGGCCAATTTCTCCAATAAGAGCAGGGCTAATGGTTTGCCGACTATCTCGCTGTGTCCTACGATAACCACCTCTTTACCGTAAAGATCGACCCCGCTTACATTCAGCAATTCCATCACCGCCTGGGGCGTACAGGGCAGGAGTCCGGCTTTGCCGAAAACAATCTTGCCCATATTCGCCGGATGCATCCCTTCGATATCCTTTTCAGGAAGGATGAATTGGCTTATCTTTTTGTAATCAATAGAAACAGGTAAGGGCATCTGAACGATAATGCCGTGTATAGATTTATCAGAATTTAATTTTTGAATAAATTCAATGAGGGTCTCTTCCGCCGTATCAGCGCTTAATGTATGCAATTGATAAACAATCCCTAAGTTTTCTGCTGCTTTAGCTTGCGATCTTACATAGCTAGCTGCCCCTGCATTCTCTCCCACCATGATACTCGCCAGGACCGGCTTATTGCTTAAACCAGCAACCTCCTCTTTCATCTTCTCTTTGATCTGATCCGCTAACGGCTTACCCTCTAATAATTTTGCCAACTTTAACCTCCGTGTCTCTTCGGATCTTTTTCATCCATCTGGCTTTCTTCTCTAATTCTTTTCTTACGGATTTGGTTAAGGACTTATCATCTAATGATTTCAGGTTTATCTCGACGTTGGCACATGCCGAAGCAAAAGCCGATTCCAGTAGAATCCCAGCCACCATGACGTCGCTTATCAAGTAAATATTGCCTTTCTTAATGAGGCCCGGGCATAACTTTATGGCTTCAAAACAAAGGCGGCACACCATAAAGGGGATATCCAGGGCGTCTCTTATGTTCTTGGATTTATAGGCGACTACGTCTAAATCAACGAGGTCTAAGAATTTTTCACGCAGCTCTTCCGATTTTTTTAGGATCTTTTTTAAATCCCTCTCAAAGGGAGCGTACTTGGGTTTACCTAAAGTAAAGTTCACCACCATACTGATAAGACTGGCTCCCAACCCTGCCGTTAACGCCGCCGCAGAACCTCCGCCGGGAGCGCTTAGCTTAGCAGCCAAATCGTCTAAATATTTCCTGATGGAACCGTCTTTATACATGATCATGATAAACCCACAATATTCCCACTCTTGTCGATATCAATCTTCTCTCCTGCAGGGTGGCTGGGCAGCGCCGGCATGGTTTTCATTTCCCCACAAAGAGGATATAAAAATCCTGCACCGATGGATGCCCGGATATCTCTGATGGGAAGCGTAAAATCTCGAGGCCTTCCTTTAAGGTGAGGGTCATGCGATAAAGAAAGGTGTGTTTTGGCCATACAGATAGGTAGTCTATCATAACCCTGCTCTGTGTAAACCTTAATTTTCTCCTCAGCCAGGCCTGCATATTCGACATTCTTGGCCCCGTATATTTTTGTCGCGATGGTTTCGATCTTCTCCTTTATGGAAATATCTAACGGATATAGAAATTTAAAACGGCTCTTCTCTTTGGCTGCGGCCATGATGCTCTTAGCCAGCTCCAGACCTCCTGAGGAACCCTTGGCCCATACTTCGCTGACACAACAGTCAAAGGCTCCGAACTCCAGGGCTTTTTTCCTTACAAATTCTATTTCTCTTTTTGTATCAGAGGTAAATCGATTGACGGCAACCACCACCGGTACACCAAAGAGAGAAACATTCTCAATCTGTTTCTGCAGGTTACAAACTCCTTCCTCTATAGCATCTAAGTTCTCTTGCGTTAAAGCTGGATCTAAAGGTTTACCCGCGACAACCTTAAATCGGCCGCTATGCGCTTTTAAAGCCCTGACAGAACAGACCATGGCTACGGCATGAGGCGCCAGGCCGCTTGCGCGACATTTTATATCAAAGAATTTCTCTGCCCCGCAATCCGCTCCAAAGCCGGCTTCTGTCACCACATACTCGGATAACCTCAGAGCTATGCGGTCCTCTAATATGGAGTTATTGCCATGGGCGATATTCGCAAAAGGGCCGGCGTGCACAAAACAAGGGGTATTTTCGATCGTCTGAATCAAATTAGGTTTTATGGCCTCTTTCATGAGAACAGCCATGGCCCCGGCCACTTGCAGGTCTTCACAGGTGACGAGTCTGCCGTCCTGGGTATGGGCCACGACGATTTGCCCCAGACGTTTACGCAAGTCCGTTAAACCGGAACTCAAGGCCAAAATAGCCATGATTTCGGAAGCCACCGTTATATCAAAGCCGCTGTCCCGGGGAACCCCGTCGTCTTTTGAGCCCAAACCGATCTTGACATTCCTTAAAGAGCGGTCGCTGACATCTACCACCCGTCTCCAGGTTATCTGCTCGGGATCGATCCCGAGCTTGTTTCCTTTGAAGAGAGAATTATCCAAAAAAGCAGCAGCCAGATTATGCGCCAGGCCAACCGCATGCACGTCTCCGGTAAAATGAAGATTAAAATTCTCCATGGGCAAAACCTGGGAATACCCACCGCCAGCTGCCCCTCCTTTTATACCAAAGACAGGCCCCAGCGACGGCTGCCTGATGCAGGTTGAGGTTAACCGACCTAATCGATTCAAAGCCATGGAGAGACCTATGGTCGTGACGGTCTTGCCTTCTCCTAAAGGCGTGGGTGTTATAGCGGTTACCAAAACATATTTTCCTGATTTCCTATTCTTAATTTTATCCAGAATACCCAAATCGATCTTGGCCATATGCCGGCCGTAAGGCACAAGGAATCGTTTATCGATTTTTAATTTCTTGGCGATATTCTCTATCGGGACTATTTTTGCTTTCTGGGCAATTTTGATATCAGATAACATAGCTTGCCTCCAGTTCAAAAGCATTCTTGATCAAATCGAATGTTGGCGTTTTATCTAAACAGATAACGGAAACCACATCGAACCTGGCTTTAGCATCCAGAAGATGATGTCCTTTAAGAAACAGGAGCGCTGCTTTGGACATCTGCCTCTGCTTAAAAGAAGAAATAGCCTCTTGCGGCTCGCCGCACCTGAGAGAGTTCCTAGTTTTGACTTCGATGAAACAAAGTGTATCCTGATCCATGCCGATGATATCTATCTCTCCCAACCTGGTTTTAAAATTTCTATGCAGAATCTTATAACCGTTTTCTTTCAGGAAGCCAACAGCTAAATCTTCCCCATTTTGCCCCAGGCATACGCTTCTTTTAGACACAGCAAAAACTCCTTCTATGAATGGAGCAAGGACCCATCTTCCTCAATATATCTCGGTGTTCTTGCGTGGGATAACCTTTGTGCTTAATGAATCGATACTGAGGGTAAGTCTTGTCATAGGAAACCATGATACGGTCCCGCGTCACTTTGGCGAGGATCGAGGCGCAGGCAATGCTCTTGGACCTGGAGTCCCCTTTGACAATACCCGAATAAGGAAAGTCTATATCCAGGGTCATATTCCCATCAATTAAAACCCAAATGCGACTTTCGCCTTTGGGTTTTAATTTTATAATCAGACGATGAATCGCCTGTCGCATAGCTAAGCGCGTGGCCTCTAAGATATTCACCCGATCGATGGTTGCCTCGGGGACAACCCCGATACCAAAAACGCAGTTAAGAATAATCTCCTGGAAGGCTCTCTCCCGGGCTAAAAATGTTAGTTTCTTGGAATCATCAATGCGATTTTTAAAACGGTGGGGTCTTAAGCTAACAGCCGCTGCCACCACAGGCCCGGCTAAAGGGCCCCGGCCTGCCTCATCAACGCCGATAATGAATTCAAATCCTTTTTTTCTGAATTTTCTCTCGAAATAAAGCACGCTACTCTTCGCGGCTCTCGATCTTGGTAGCTTGTTTACCGACCTTGCCTCTTAAATAGTAAAGCTTGGCCCTCTTGACCTTACCTGAACGCAAGACTTCGATACGCTCAATACTAGGTGAATAGGTAGGAAAGACGCGCTCGATCCCTTCTCCGTAAGAAACCTTTCTTACGGTAAAACTCTCCCTTATCCCTGAACCTTTCTTGGCAATCACCACGCCCTCAAAAGGATGCAGGCGCACCCTGTCAGGCCCTTCGGGGATCTTGACCAGGATTTTAACCGTATCCCCCACGTTAAATTTTGGAATCTCTTTTTTGATAAAATCAGCCTCAATCATTTTTAATTTATCCATTCCTTATTTCTCCCTTCTCGACTTTGATGGCAGAAGATCGGGCCTACGCTCCCTTGTCCTCTTGAGAGCCTCTTTTTCTCTCCAGGCCTCGATTCTTTCGTGATCACCCGATAAAAGAACCTTAGGCACGGTCTTCCCTTTGAAATTTGCCGGCCGCGTGTATTGTGGATATTCTAATAGATTACCTTTGAATGACTCAAAATTCAAGGAATTTTTATCACCCAGCACGCCAGGCAGGAGCCTGACGATTGAATCGACCAAAACCATAGCCGGCAGCTCTCCGCCCGTCAAGACATAGTCGCCTATAGAGACCTCTTCATCAACCAGATGTTTTCTGACCCGCTCATCAACGCCTTCATAATGGCCACACACCAGAATCAAATGGTGCGCCCTGGCTAAATGTTGGGCCATTTTCTGATTGAACCTTTTACCTTGCGGACATAATAAAATGACTTGTGACCGGTGACTTCTGACCAGTGACTTGATTTTTTTGACGGCATTAAAAATGGGCTCGCACGCCATCACCATCCCTGAACCTCCACCAAAGGGGCGATCATCCACCTTCCTGTGCTTATCGCGCGTATAGTCTCTTTGATTATGTAGGACGATCTTGACCCGTCCCTTCTGTTGCGCCCGCTTGATGATGGATTCATTCAGGATGGGCTCGAACATTTTGGGAAAGATCGTTATGATATCGATTCTCATGTCTGATTATGATACTTATCCAGAAAATCCTTTTTAAACCCTGCGAACCTGTCCTGACTCACGGCTTCTCTAATCTTTTGCATGAGATCCAGATAAAAATAAACATTATGGTACGACACGAGGCGTAACCCTAAGATCTCTTCCGTATTGAACAAATGACGCAAATAGGCGCGGCTGTAATGCCTGCAGGCAAAACACGCGCACTCTTTATCCAGGGGGGTAAAATCTTCTGTGTAGGGAGCATTGCGGATAGTTATCTTACCCTCGCTGGTAAAAGCCGTCCCATTGCGGCCGTAGCGCGTGGGCACAACGCAATCAAACATATCGACGCCGGCTCCGACAGACTCGATGATATCCTGGGGTAACCCGACACCCATAAGGTATCGGGGGGCATCCCCCGGCAGCAAATCAACGACCGTGTTAACTATATTATATCTTAAATTCCTCGGTTCGCCAACCGAAACACCTCCGATGGCATAGCCGTCAAAATCCAGCTCGAGCATCTGCTCAACACTTTCCTTGCGCAAATCTTCATACGTCGCTCCCTGGATAATCCCAAACAGGGATTGCGTTTCTCTGGATCTGTCAACGGCCAGAGACCGCCTGGCCCAGGCAAGGGTGCGCCGCATCGCCATCTCGGCATGGTCCTTGGCACAAGGGTAATGAACGCATTCATCCAGAGGCATCATAATATCAGAGCCTAAATCTCTTTGAATCCCGACGACATCCTCAGGCGTCAGAAAATGCTTCAGTCCGTCGATATGCGATTGGAACTCAACGCCGGCGTCGCTCACCTTTCGTAAAAGCGCAAGGCTAAAGATCTGATAACCTCCGCTATCCGTCAGGATTGGTTTCTTCCAGGACATGAAATCATGCAGGCTGCCTGCTTTTCGGATCACCTCCATCCCCGGCCGAAGGAACAAGTGATACGAATTGGATAAGACAATCTGTGCTCCTGCCTCCTCCAGCTCCTGAACGGATAAGCCTTTGACCGTGCCCTGAGTTCCAACGGGCATGAAACAGGGTGTATCAATCTCGCCTCGAGTCGTCTTTATCTGGCCCAGGCGAGCGTTTGTGGTTTTATCCTGATGGGTGAGATTGAAAGTCATATGAGCTATAGAATGAGCATTGCATCCCCGTAACTATAGAATCGATAATTTTTATCGATGGCCTCCTGATAGGCTTTCTTTATGAGTTTCTCACCTGCGAAGGCACACACCAGCATAAAGAGAGTGGTGCGGGGAAGATGAAAATTAGTCAAAAGAGAATTCACCATCTTGAATCGGTAGCCCGGATAAATAAATAAATCAGTGTACCCGGCTTTCCTACCTGAGGCATAAGTCTCCAAGGCGCGCAGGCTCGTCGTGCCTACGGCCATAATGCGACCTTGTAGAGTTTGAGCCCTTCTTATTTGTCGCAGGGTGCTTTCAGGAATCTTAAAATACTCTTGTTCCATCTTATGTTCCGTAATATCTTGAACCTTGACCGGCCGGAATGTCCCCACGCCTACATGTAACGTCAAATAAGCGACGCGGCCTCCTTGCGATTTAATATTACCGAGCAATTCTTTTGTAAAATGCAATCCAGCCGTAGGAGAAGCGATAGCGCCCGGGACCTTCGCATAAACGGTCTGGTAAGAGATGCGATCCGACTCCCCTGATTTCCTTTTTATATAAGGCGGAAGCGGCATCACACCCAGTCCGTATATACCCTTTGAATCATGGATATTGAAGGCGATCTCATCCTTACCGCACACCACGCCAAAGATTCTTCCCGGGCCAAATTTAATCTTCTCGCCTACCTTGACCCGGCTGGGTTTGATGAAAGCCTTAAAACGATTGCTAGCCAGACCCTTAATGAGTAAAACTTCAACTTTACCCTTGGTGCATCGATTCCCCTCCAGTCGCGCCGGTAAAACCTTGGTGTTGTTTAAAACCAACAGGTCATCTTTATGAAGGAACTCAAGGATGTCTTTAAAGACACGGTGTTCGATTGTGCCCTTCTCTCTGTTTAAAACGAGAAGTCTTGCTGTATCGCGCTTTTTTAGGGGATATTGAGCGACCAACTCTTTCGGTAGGTCATAATCAAATCTTGAAAGCTCCATCATCCGCAATCAGTCATTCGTCATCTGTGAGCCAGGATAATAATAGGTAAGGATTTCCTTGTGCGTGCGACCCTGCTTGGCCATAAAATAAGCGCCCCATTGACAGAGGCCGACGCCATGCCCCCAGCCGGCCCCTTCAAAGACAGCGTCTTCATTGATAACGCTTACGTTAAAACGGGTACTTCTTATGATATTAACGCCAATCATACTCCTGAAGTCTTTGGCCGCAATGGCCTGTTCTCCATCGGCGGTTATGATCTTAAGGCCCTTGACTCTTCCGGACTCATTACGTTCCAATATTACCAAATCCTTTATGCGGCCTGTCTGGATACCTCCTTGGGACAACTTTTCCTGGATCTCTTCCAGTGACAAAACGTAATGCCAACGAAAATGGGGAGAGTCTTTACAGAATCCGCACACGACACCCTTAAGAGGCGTCATATCTATCTTCCAGAGCTCACCAGACCTCTCTGTGTGCCCAGCGCAAGTGGCCGAAAAATAAGTCGGGAAAACTTTTCCCTCAAAATTAAGAATTTTTCCTTTTGTTTGCTCCACGGCTCTGTTGGTCCGATAGCGTTCAGAGGTCCTGCCTCCGTAAACCTGAGAATAGATGTCGCTGGTGACATCGTAATCTTTCGCTTTGTTTTCCTCCATTTGATACAAAGCATATGTCCGGGAAACGATGGCCTGGGCCATCAAAGCCTCCATAGGCCAATAATGAGAAACTTCGTGATAGAGAATTCCTTTGACGTAATCCTCTAAATCAATGAGGTTGATGATGATCAGGGTATCTTTCTTGCCTCTTATAAACTGGATCTGGCCCCGGAACAGCCGATCATTAACGCTGATAACGCTCGGGGAATCGACCCGGATGATTAGGGTTGAGACCTTAAAAGACTCACCTGCTAAAACGATCCTGTCCTTTTGGGCGATGACCGTCGTTTTCAGGGAATCGCCTTTTAGGATCATGCTCCCGGAGGAGTCCGTTATTTCAAAGGGGGCGTTCAGTTTAACGCGAAGGCTGCGTTCCTCCTGAAAAACAGCCACGCGCACGTAACGGGACGGTTCCTCGCAGGTAACCTGCTGACAGGTTGCGGCGCTAGCCTGAATAACAAAGATGAGAAAAAGGATTCTCCAGATAAGCTTCATCGGCCAGACCTTAGCCAAAATATGAGGGACAGAATGAGACTTAGCACGATAGACGTCATAATGGGAAAATAAAAAGTAAAATTCTTTTTTTCAACGTAAATATCCCCGGGAAGCGTTCCCAAAAAAGGCACTTTGTTGAAAAATGTCAGCAAAAACCCGAGGCCTATTAAAATAATCCCGAAGACAATTAATGTTTTTCCGATTTCTTGCATCTCTCGATTTCCAATGAGCACATAACTTACGAACACTGAAAGTGTGAGTAAGTTATAAGTGCGAATTGGATCCTTGACATTTTCAAATGATTTTTCAAGTGTAAATGTCAAGGATCAATTCAGCCACAGACTTACGGAACGTTAGTGAACGTAAGTCTGGGCTTCATTGAGTAAAGACATCCGCAATATTTCTGGCAATAGATCCCTTCGTTCTTAGCCTGCTCATGCGCCATCTTAAAGCCGGGCCGAAAATCTTCATAAAGAAATTCCACTCCTGTTTCACGGGAGATGTCATTTCCTATGACTTTTAGTTTCTCCTGGTCCTGATAGGGACTGACGAGCAGAGTCGTAGAAAAATAACCGCAGCCCATTTCTTTTGCGGCCAAAGCGCACCTTTGAAGTCTTAAAGACCAGCATATGGCGCATCTTTCGGGCCTATCTTCCTTTAGATTTACGGCTTGAAAGAATTCCTCCGGATGGTATTCCGGATGGACCATCTCCAGATTATGCTTATGGCTGAAATCCATGACCGCTTTCAAACGATTTTTGTATTCGCTCAAGGGATGGATATTAGGGTTGTAAAAATATCCCCTGACGCTATATCCTTGCGCCTTTAGCCTCTCCAAAGGATAAATCACGCACGGCGCGCAACAGGTATGGAGTAAAAGTTTCATCTGGAAAAAAGCAGTTTTACGATTAAGATTAGAAACGTTTTGAGATTGGGTTTAGAAACGCTTTAGAATAATTCCGGTTGTTTTTCGTATTTGAGGCCGAAGTGTTCAAAGGACAATTTGGTGGCCAGGCGGCCGCGGGAGGTGCGCTTCAGGTATCCGGCTTTCAATAAATACGGTTCGACCGTATCGGCGATGGTGTCGACTTCTTCATTCAGGCTGGCTGCCAAGGCCTCAACACCCACGGGCCCACCTGAGTAAGATTCCAGAATCAACTTCAGCACCTTACGGTCCAAATCATCCAGGCCCGCCTTGTCAATCCCCAATTCATCCAGGGTCTTGGCCGCACATCCTGCGTTGACCGTGGCTATTTTGGCGACCTGGGCGTAATCCCTGATCCGGCGCAGGAGCCTATTGGCAATGCGGGGCGTGCCACGGCTGCGTCTGGCGATCTCAAAAGCCGCTTCCTCTTCTATATCCATGCTCAGAATCTTAGCGGAATGCTTGATGATCTTGGCCAGGTCTTCTATCTTGTAAAAATCCAAGTTATAAAATATGCCGAACCGCCCCCGCAGAGGCGCTGCTAACAGGCCGCTTCGGGTCGTAGCTCCCACCAGCGAAAAAGGCTTGAGGTTAAACTTGATGGTCTTGGCATAAGGCCCCTTATCAATGACAAAATCAATCTGAAAACTCTCCATGGCCGGATACAGAAACTCTTCCACCACTTTGGAAAGCCGATGGATCTCGTCAATAAAGAGGATGTCCCCTTTTTCAAGATTGGTGAGAATTCCTATCAAATCACCGGCGCGCTCTATAGCGGGTCCGGAGGTGGCCGTAATCTTGGAGCTCATCTCATGAGCGACAATGTGGGCAAGGGACGTCTTGCCTAAGCCCGGCGGGCCGCTTAATAACACATGCTCCAGGGGCTCCTTCCTTTGTTTCGCCGCCTGAATGGATATTTTGAGATTATCCACAATCTCTTTATGGCCGACAAACTCAGACAATCTCTTCGGCCTTAAAGAAATATTGAGGACAACATCCTCTTCTGTCTCTTGAGGCTCATGAACGAAAGGTGGAGTCCGGCCCTTAAGAAGCGTTTTTCTGGTCTCTTCGGCCATAAGGGATAATATTCTCTTTGTTCCTTAAAATCTCGATGTCCTGGAACAGTTCTCTTTGTCGGCAGATAATCTCTTTCATCCTGACGAGCTCCAGGATGGACAGGAATATAACAATAATCTCCAACTTGCTTTTGGCCTTGCCAAACAGCTGGGTCAACTGGATAGTTGACTTTTCCAGAAGAAGGTGCAGGATCTCATGGATCTTCTCATCGATCGTGTATTCATCCTTGATGACTTCGTAAAAAACTTCTTTGGGAACATCTTTCAGTGCTTTGGTAAAGGCATGGATCAGATCAAAGATACTCGCCTCAAAATAAACCTCACGCCCATCGCTGGGGAGCTCTTTTTCTATCTCTGTTTTAGGCCGTTTAAACACCTCTTTCTGGCTGGTCTCTCTCTGACGCAAAGATTCGGCAATCTCTTTGAACCTTTCATATTCGAGCAATCGCTTCACCAATTCCTCGCGGGGATCCTCAGGCTCGCCCTGTGAGGCTTCTTGCGGTTCAGGAGGCAGGAGCATTTTGGATTTAATCTGCATGAGGGTCGCCGCCATCACCAAAAAATCTCCGGCGATATTCAAATCTAAAAGCTGCATCAGATTCAAATATTCAAGATACTGCGCGGTAACTTTGGCAATAGGGATGTCGTAAATGTTAAGGTGATCTTTCTTGACCAGATACAAGAGGAGATCCAGCGGCCCTTCAAATATTTCTAACTTTATCTTATAAGACATCTATAAATTGATCAATTTCTTGACTTCCGACAAAGTCTTGCCTGCAACGGACTGAGCCTTACTTTTACCCTCTTCTAATATCTTAAAGATCTGATTCTTGTCTTTGAGCAGTTCGTTTCTTTTCTTCTGGACAGGCTCGAGGACCCTGATGAGTCTCTCGGCGAGTTCTTTCTTGCAGTCCGTGCAGCCGATCTGAGCCTTGCGGCAGAGCTCATCCACTTCCTTCTTTCTGTCAGGGGCAAAGACCGCATAATAAGAATGCACATTGCATTTATCCGGATGGCCAGGGTCGCTCAAGCGAATCCTCTGAGGGTCCGTAAACATGTTCGCGACTTTCTTTCGGATAACAGAGGGCTCCTCCGATAACGCAATAAAATTATTATAACTCTTGCTCATCTTCCTTCCATCCAGCCCTAAAAGGCGTTGGGTCTTTGTCAGGAGTGCCTGCGGCTCGGAAAAATAATCTTTTTTATAAAGATGATTGAATTTTCTGGCGATCTGCCTGGTCAGCTCCAGATGAGGAAGCTGGTCTTCTCCCACCGGAACGACCTCAGCTTTATAGATGAGGATATCCGCTGCCTGAAGAACAGGATAACCCAGGAATCCAAAGGTGTGCAAATCCCTGTGCGTGAGTTCCCGCAGCTGTTCTTTGTACGTCGGGCAGCGCTCCAAAAGACCGAGAGGCGTTACAATAGAAAAAATCATGTATAATTCTAGGTGCTCGGGGACTTCGGACTGTATAAAGAGAGTGCTCCTCTTGGGGTCGAGGCCACAGGCAAGCCAATCAACGACATTATCTAACGTGTTCTCTTTCAACTCCCTCGTGTTCTCATATTCGGACATGAAGGCATGCCAGTCTGCGACCATAAAGAAACTGTCGTATTCTTCCTGCAGCTTGACCCAGTTATCCAAGGCGCCCACCAGGTGGCCTAAATGCAACTTACCTGTCGGACGCATCCCGCTTAAGATTCTTTTTTTCATAGCTTGCGTGCTATTTTCTCTATCTCAAACGCCTCAACGAGGTCCCCTTCATGCACATCATCGAATCCGGCCAAGGTTAAGCCGCATTCAAAACCTTCGCTGACCTCCCGGACATCATCCTTGAAGCGTTTTAAAGAAGATAGTTTTCCCTCGAAGACAAGTTCGTCGTTTCTGACCAGGTGAATGAGGTTGTTACGGCTGATTTTACCTTTCGCTACAAAACAGCCGGCTACCGTACCGGCTCTTGAAAGCTTGAGCACCTTCCTGATTTCTGCCCTGCCCACAAAGACCTTCTTGATCTTAGGCTCAAGCATGCCTTCCAAAGCTGCCTTGATATCATTAGCCAGCTCATAGATAATGTTATACATCCTGATGTCAAGCCCTTCCTTAGCCGCGATCTCTTTGGAGCCTTCATCCTGTGCGATATTGAACCCCAGGATAAGAGCATTGGAGGCAACAGCCAATATGGCATCCGACGCATTGATATTGCCTACCCCCATATGAATAAAATCGAGTTTGATCTCAGAAGCATTGATTTTATTCAAGGTGTCCTTGATCGCCTCCAAAGACCCTTGCACATCTGCCTTGATGATCAATTTCAATTCCTTAATCTTACCGGCCTCTATTTCTGCATGGAGATCCTCAAGGCTCACTCTTTTAACGGATTTCATCTGGCGAAGCTTCAATTTTTCCATGCGTGCGGCAGCCAATCCCTTGGCCTCTTTTTCATCTTCAATCACAAAAAACGGCTCTCCGGCCGCAGGAATCCCGGAGATCCCCAGGACCTCAACGGGAGAAGAAGGGCCAACGCTGGTCACGGAATGACCTCTATCGTTAAACATGGCTCTTATTTTTCCGTAAAAGGTGCCGACGATGATATTTTCATTTAGATGCAACGTACCACTATGAATGAGCAAAGTGACTACGGGGCCTCTACCTTTGGCCATTTTCGACTCTATCACCACGCCAGATGCCGGGCGTTCGGGATTAGCCTTAAGCTCCAACATCTGGGCTTCCAAAAGAATCATCTCTAAGAGGTCATCCATTCCCTGGCCTGTCTTTGCCGACACTGGGACCGTGATCGTTTTTCCTCCCCAGTCCTCTGCTGCCAGCTCAAGCTTAGAAAGCTGTTTCTTCACGCGGTCGATATCTGCCTGGGGCTTATCCATCTTATTGACAGCCACAATGATGGGTACGCCAGCCGCACGCGCATGATCAATAGCCTCCTCGGTCTGTGGCATCATGCCGTCATCCGCAGCCACCACCAGTACGACAATATCTGTAATGCTGGCTCCGCGGGCGCGCATCGCCGTAAAAGCCTCATGGCCAGGTGTGTCCAGGAACGTTATCTCGCCGTGAGGAAGAATCACTTTGTAAGCGCCGATATGCTGGGTGATCCCCCCATGCTCTGAATCGACAACCTTGGATTTCCTGATAGCGTCCAATAAAGACGTTTTACCATGATCGACATGGCCCATAAGAGTCACAATAGGAAAGCGGGGTTTTAGATTTTCAGGCGAATCCGTCTCCTTATGCAGGCGTAAGGCCAATTCCTCCTGGTCAGGGGCCTTCTTGATCGCATACTGATATTTTTCACAGATCTTGCTGACCACGGCTTCCTCGAGGGTCTGATTGATACCTACCATGATCCTCATATCCATAAGAATCTTTATCAATGTGGAAGGCTTCTCCTGTAATTTAACTGCTAAATCCTTTAGGGTGATGGGAAATTCAAGCTCAAGCTCTTTGGCGGGGGTAACAGCGACTTCTTGAGGAGCCGGTTTTGTGATGGGAGCCACGCGCGGCTCAGGCGCAGGTGGAGGTGGAGGTGGAGGTGGCGACACGACCTTCTTGACCTGAGGCTCCTGGGTCAAAATTGGAGGCGCAGGAGAAACTGCAGCTATCTTTGCTTTTTTTCTGACAATTTTTGGTTTGACAGAAAGGGGTTTTTTAGGCTTAAGGGCGGCTTTCTCTTTGGGCTTTAAAGAAACCTTAAGTCTAACGGGCTTATTGCCAACCGTTTTTTTGGTCTTTTGCGTTACGACCTTGACCTTCTTGTGCTCCACTTTCTTTTCCTTTAATTTCGCCATGAGTCAAATTCCTTTATCTTAAGCCTTGAGATTCTTGGCTTCTTCGATTAATTTTTGCGCTTTCTTATCGCCAATGCCTTTTATCTTGGTCAAGCCAGGAGTGCCTGCCTTCAAAAGATCTTCGATGGATTTTATCCCGGCTGCCTTCAGGTTTTCCAGAGTCTTCTCTCCTATGCCTGAAAGCTGTTGGAGGGAAACGGCCTCTTTCTTCTTTTTCTTCTCTGTTTTTGGCAAAGGTGCAACCTCCTCTTTCTCTTGCTCGGCTTTCTTGGCTTTCTCGGCTTCCAAAAGGGCTGTCTTGGTTCGAATATCCAGTTCCCAACCAATCAGTCGGGAAGCCAGTCTCACGTTCTGTCCGTGTTTACCGATCGACAGCGATAACTGGCTATCGTCCACAATGACCGTGGCCTTAAGATTCTCTTTTTCCAATTTTATCTCCGAGACCTCTGCGGGGGACAGGGCGGCTTTTATGTATTCCCTGATATCTTCGCTAAAACGCACGATATCGATCTTCTCTCCCTGCAGCTCATTCACGATATTTCTGACCCGGTTTCCCCGCACGCCCACACAGGCCCCTACGGAATCCACTTTTTCGTTTTTAGACCAAACGGCAATCTTGGTGCGTTCTCCGGCCTGACGGGAAATGGACTTGATCTCGACGATCCCTTCGTAAATCTCCGGAACCTCTAATTCAAACAGTTTTTTCACCAGGTTCGGATGGGCCCGGGAGAGCATGATCTGCGGCCCCTTGGTATCTTTTTTGACTTCAACAACATAAGCCCTGATCCGTTGGCCCTGCTTGAATTCTTCCCGAGGAGACTGTTCCCGTTTAAGGAGCAGGCCTTCGGCCTTGCCCAGAAGATCCACGATGATATTGCCTTTTTCAAATCGGTAAACCGTACCGCTGA
Organism: Candidatus Omnitrophota bacterium; assembly: GCA_043798795.1. Classification (GTDB taxonomy): domain Bacteria; phylum Omnitrophota; class Gorgyraeia; order Gygaellales; family Profunditerraquicolaceae; genus JBDRKE01. The sequence goes on along the minus strand of JAZDOJ010000007.1, from coordinate 46,453 downwards.
CAATCTCCGTGACCCGGCCCTGGAATTCATTAAAAACGACATCCTTTTCGGCCTCGCGCATCTTCTGGATAATCACCTGCCTAGCTGTCGAAGCCGCTATCCGCCCGAAATCAACAGAACGAACCTCTTCCTCGTTTTTAAAGACCTTGACTTTCCCCGAACTGGTATCCAGTTCGACTTTAAGTTCTTCATCAGGCTTAACATCAATGACTTTTTTGGCGGCACTCAGCAGCGCGCTTTCCACAGCACTGATCAAAACTTCCTTCTTGATGCCTTTTTCTCTTTCAATCTGCTCAATGATAGCTAATAATTCTTGACTCATTTTGACTCCAATTTCTAAATATTTTCTATAATCTGTTTTGCCTTGGCAACCTTTGACAAAGGCAAGGTCACCCTCGTGTCTTTCGCCCCAATGATGACGCGATCCTCTTCGACTTCAAGAATAAGACCCTCCCACTCCCATCGGCCCTGGGCCGCATCGTTCAGAAAGAATTTGACTTGCCTGTTGAGACAACGTGAAAAATCATTTTTTGTCTTTAAGGGCCTGTCCAGGCCTGGGCTGGAAACCTCCAGGATGAACCTTTGCTGCACCAAATCTTTTTCATCCAGCAACAGACTGATTTCTTTGTTAAGATGCGCGCAATCCTCCAGCGTGATCCCTCCTTCCGGTTTGTCCACCAGAATCCTAAGGAACAAATCCCGGCCTTCGAATCTGTAAATAAGGTCGACGAGATCAAAATGCTGGCGGCTGAGAAACTCCTGAATCGTGCCTCTTAATTCTTCGATACGTTCCTGCCTATCCATGAAAAAACATCTCTATTTCCTTTATGATCTCGGGTCTTGGCTTCATCCTCTTTTCTTGAGAGTGCCTTATTTTTAATTCTAAAAGTTCCTTCTCCAGGGATTGCTTCCCGATGATGATCTGTAGGGGAATCCCCAGCAGGTCCGCGTCTTTGAATTTGACGCCCGAACTTTCTTGCGGCCGGTCATCCATTAGCACATCAAACCCCAGCCTTTCTAGCTCTTCATAAACAGAAAGGGCTGTATCCATCAACTTTCGGTCTTCTGCGCTCAAAACAAGGATACTCACTTGAAAGGGAGAAACTTCCTTGGGCCAGATGATACCATCTTTGTCGTTATTTTGCGCCACAATGCCGGATACAAGACGCGAGACCCCTATTCCGTAACAACCCATGATGAGGGGCTTAAGCTTTCCCTCGGCATCGAGGAAATTGGCATTGAAGCTTGCGCTGTATTTTGTGCCCAACTGAAAGATATGCCCGACTTCAATGGTGTTGATCGGATTCATGGAGCTGCCACAGTCACAAGTTTGTTTTGTAGCCTCTTCTCCTGTCGCAGGGGCTCCTGTCTCCTTGTTCATATCCGTCGGGCCGAACGCTTTGACACGCTTACAACTTGGACACAACCATACGATATCCTCTCCCTCGCGGCTGGGTACCATAAATTCATGAGATACGTTACCCCCCATGACCCCGGGGTCTGCCTCGGTGATCAGAATTTCGAGCCCGCATCTCTTAAATATCTTTTTGTAAGCCTCGAACATCGCTTTATAATTTTTGTCCAGGCCTGCGGAATCCGCATCAAAACTATAGGCATCTTTCATGATGAATTCGCAAGACCTGATGAGCCCGGAACGCGGCCGGATCTCATCCCGGAATTTCGTCTGGATCTGATACAAAACCAGGGGCAGCTGCCTATAACTGGACACGTGGTTCTTGACGAGATCCGTGATGACCTCTTCGTGGGTCGGGCCCAGACACACGCTTCTGCCTTTTCTGTCCTGGAAACGGACCATCACCGCGCCTAAATCCTGATCGCGGCCTGAGCGCTGCCAGATCTCGATAGGCTGCAAAGCCGGAAGCAACAGCTCACTGGCTCCTGCCTTGTTCAATTCTTGGCGTATGATCTTTTCGATATTCTTTAAGACCTTAAAACCCAAAGGCAAGTAGGAGTAAACCCCTGCCATAAGCATCCGGACACAGCCGGAGCGCAAAAGCAGCTGATGACTAATGGATTCTGTTTCCTGAGGAACTTCCTTTAACGTAGGAATAAGCGTCTTAGACCAAAACATATCTAATCCTTATTGAATATCTCTCTTGGCAAATCGACACCTGCTTTTTTAAATTGAGGATAAAACACCGGGATGATGCCCGTGGCCTTCCATCGGCCTACCTCTGGAAGACCTGAGCCTGTTTCCTCGCTTGCATAAAGAAAAATATCCTCCAGGACGACTTGTCCATCTTTCATGCCGTTTATTTGAGTGACGTGGGTGACCTTTCTTGAGCCATCCACCATTTGTTCCTGTTGGATGATCAGATTGATGGCGGCGGCAATCTGACGATGAATAACCTGCTCAAGGATCGGCGTCCCTGAAGTCAAAATCATCACCTCAATACGACGGATGACATCCTGAGGGGAACTCGCGTGGATGACCGAAAGCGAGCCGTTGTGCCCGGAACAGATGGACTGAAGCAAATCCAGGGCTTCCTGACCCCTGATTTCACCCAAGATAATCCTGTCCGGCCGCATGCGCAAAGAATTCTTAAAAAGCTCTCGTATGCCGATCTCGCCCTTGCCTTCGATATTGGCCTGCTTGACCTCCATCCGCACCACATGTTCCTGATCCAGGCGCAGTTCTGCCGTATCTTCAATGGTGATGACGCGCTCTTCATTGTTGATATAAGAAGAAAAAACATTAAGACTCGTAGTCTTTCCAGCACCCGTCGCACCCGAGAATATGATGTTGACCTTTGCTCTTACGCAGGCAATGAGAAAATCACTGATTCGCTTATCCAAGGTTTTGAGGTTTATCAAATCCTCCACCGCATTGATCTCTTTTGTGAATTTTCTGATGGTCAACATCGGACCATCTAAAGCCAGGGGTGGAATCACAATGTTGACCCTGCAGCCGTCTTTCAAAGCGACTTCCGTATAGGGATAGCTTTCATCGACGTGACGGCGGGTGGCGGTGAGAATTTTATCGACCAGATTCAAAAGCTGCCGCTCACTTTCAAAAACAATGGGGGTCCGTTCGGTCTTGCCGTTACGCTCCACATAAACCTTGTCCGCGCCATTGACCATAATCTCGGTGACAACAGGATCTTTCATAAGGGTCTCCAGGGGCCCGAACCCTGCGAATTCATGGATGAGATCCGTGGTTATTTTTGCCCTCTCTTCTTGCGAAACCGCTATACCTTCCCGACGGATCATCTCATCCCAGATATAACCAATAGCCCCTTCAAGCTGTTTGGAATCAATGGACTCCTTGGAGAGTATTTCCCGATAATCGGCGATAAGTTTTCGCCTGATCCTGTCTTTAAAGTCCTTATTCACCATTTTGCCTCCATCTCTTTAAGCAGGGCCGTGACACCTTGAGCATAAGTGATTTTTCTTATGGGCTTGCCGTTTCTAAACAAGAGCCCTTCTTTCTTACCAAAGGCTATTCCGATATCCGCCTCCCTCGCCTCCCCAGGGCCGTTCACCACGCAACCCATCACAGCGACCTTGAGGGAATGGGTCAATGGTCTATAGTGTATAGTCGATAATTTATTTTCTAGTTCCTTTACTATCTTAACTAAATCCACCTCGCAGCGGCCGCAGGTCGGACAACTGATAATTTCCGGCCTGAAGGTACCGAGACCCAAAGATTCCAGGATGATCTGTGCTACCTTCACTTCCTGACGGGGCTCCTCGGTCAAAGAAATTCTGATAGTATCGCCGATGCCATCCAACAAAAGAGAGCCGATGGCGATACTGGATTTGATAGCTCCCTGAAGGCTCAGGCCTGTGGCCGTCACACCTAGGTGCAAAGGATAATCGCAACATTTGGCCATCTTGCGGTAAGCCTCTAGCGTATCTAAACAACCAGAACCCTTGAGGGAAAGGACGATATCAAAGAACTTTAGCTTCTCCACTATCCTAACATAATTTAGGCAACTCGTCACTAATTTATCGGCCATGCTCGATCTTTTGTCCCGGAGATTCCTTACGGAACCGGAGTTAACTCCAATACGTAAAGGCACACCGTGGGTCTTCAGGGCACGCACCACTTCTTTGATCTGGGTCTCTTTATAGATATTGCCCGGATTCAACCGGATCTTATCTGCTCCGCTCTCTATGGACTTGATCCCTAAGCGCCAATCAAAATGGATATCCGCTACAATAGGGAGATTCACCCTTTGTTTGATTTTTTTGATCCCCAAAGCATCGGATGAATCCTTGACCGCAACGCGGACAATCTCGCAACCGGCCCTTTCCAGGCCCTGTATTTCTCTCACCACTTTCTCAATGCGAGAAGTCTTGGTCTTAACCATAGACTGGATGGCGACCGGATACGTGCCTCCGATAGAAACAGAACCAATCTTCACGATTCTGGATTTACGTCTTGTGATCTTCATAGGGCGTCACCTGACAAACCACTCCCAAACCTTGTCTATCTTGTCTCCGTAAAACCTCACCAGGTCATTATAGGTTACAAATACGGCCAAAGTCAGGATCAGCATGGTCCCAACCTGCGTGACCAGACGATCCACATTCAAACTCAAACCCTTCCCCCTTATTTTTTCGACCCCCAGGAAAAGGATATGTCCGCCGTCAAGGACCGGCAGGGGCAGAAGGTTGAATATGGCCAGACTCAAAGATAAAACAGCTACCAGATGTAATATCGCCACCACCCCCATCTGGGCAGCTCTGGAAGTTATAAAATACATGCCGGGTAGACCCGTGATCGACTCGCGCATAGAAATCCTGCCTGTGATCATAAACCCTAATGCCTTATAGGTCATGACGGTCAGCTCCCAAGTCTTGCTGATCCCCAGGCCCAAAGATTCCAGGATACCGTGCTTGACCGTAATAATCTCATCAGCTGGCGTTATACCCAATAAACCGACGCTACGCTTCTGGCCTAAAGAATCGTCCATGCTTTTTTCTCTTATGCGCACCTCCAGCTCAAACTTATCATCATCGCGCAGAACCGTCAATCTTACCTTTTCAGCGGTTTTCTTGCTCTGAATAATCTTCTGGAGCTCCTCCCAAAGAACCACCGCCTTTCCGTCTACGGCTTCAATCTTGTCTCCCACTTGCAATCCTGCATCCTTGGCGCCGAAATCATCCAACAGCCCGCCAACCCGAGTCGTCAGGGACGGATAACCTACAACAAATATCACCCAGAAAAGCAACAGTCCTAGAATATAATTAAGCAGGGGGCCAAAAAAAATAACGTGAAACCGCCTGCCCGGTGCCTGCGCCAAATACTCATCCTTCTTCCCCTGATATTCTTCCAGATTGTCACCGGCGAGCTTGACGTAGCCCCCCAAGGGAATAGCGCTCAGACAATATTCTGTCTCATCCTTTTTCTTCTTCAGGAGCGCAGGGCCAAACCCCAAAGAAAACTTCTCCACGCGCACACCCATTCTTCTCGCCATCATAAAATGCCCGAATTCGTGCACGACAATGACCGTGCTTAAGATAAGAATAAAGATAAGAAATGTCAGCATATTTACCTAATTCATATTTTCGATGACGCGGTCCGCTTCTAGCCTCGCCCACTGATCCGCGTGTAAAATTTCGCCTAAATCAGGATTCCGGGTAGAGCGGTGCCTGTCCATGACCTTCTCGATAATTTGGGGAATAGAAATAAATTTGATCCTTTGCCTCAAAAACGCATCCACGCACACTTCATTAGCAGCATTCAAGACAGCCGGCAAGGTCCCCAGGGTGCGGGCCGCCCGATAGGCTAATCCTAAACAGGGAAACTTCTTGAAATCAGGCTTATAAAAAGAGAGCTCTCTTAGTTTAAAGAAATCCACGCGAGGAAAACCGCTGGAAAGACGCAAGGGGTGCGTCAAAGCGTATTGTATAGGAATACGCATATCCGTCGCCGATAGCTGCGCCAGGATAACACCATCAAGGAACTCAACCATGGAATGGACGATGGCTTGCGGATGAACGACTATTTTTATTTTCTCACAAGGCATGTCAAACAAGAACATCGCTTCCAGAAGTTCCAGCCCTTTGTTCATGAGGGTCGCCGAGTCCACCGTAATCTTTTTTCCCATCTTCCAGCGGGGATGATTTAAAACTTCCCTGACAGAAATATCTTTGAGGGCTTTTTGGCTTACCTGTCTGAAGGGGCCGCCGGAAGCCGTCAGATATATGGTTTTCAGAGGGCTGGATTTATCTTTAGCCAGACACTGCCAGATGGCTGACTGTTCGCTGTCGATGGGAATGATCTCAACTTTCTTCTCCTTGGCTTTTTTCATTACAAGAGCGCCTGCCATGACCATGGCCTCTTTATTCGCCAAGGCTATCTGTTTTCCCTCATCAATAGCCTTTAGCAAGGGTAGAAGGGCTCCGGAACCACTTATGGCCAACAGGACTTTTTTAGCTTTTGACTTCTCAATCAACTCACTAAGCCCTTTCTCTCCTATCAGGATCTTAAGTCCAGCCTTTTTCCTGCGCCCTAAACTTTGCGCAACCAAGGCGTCTTTGACGCAAACAAACTCAGGATGGAATTCGCTTATCTGCCTGGATAAAAGGTCGACATTGGAATGGGTGCTTAAGCCTGTCACCCGGAATTTGTCCGGAAACCGCCGCACCACTTCCAGCGCGTTTTGACCAATGGAACCCGTTGAGCCAAGCAGCACGATAGACGTCATTTTAAAATGATACTCATGTAAAAATAAAAAACAGGGGCCGTAAACAGGAGACTGTCCACCGAATCCAAGGCGCCTCCCAAGCCAGGAAAGATCGATCCTGAATCCTTAACCTGGCAATCCCGCTTCATCAGTGACTCGGACAAATCCCCTAATTGGCTTAAGAGCCCAAAAAAAAGACCCAGGAAAAAAAGATGTCCGTAAGCAAAACCTAAGAAGGCTCTGCTCAGCAAGGCCCCCAGGATACTAAAAATCAATCCCCCTAAGGCCCCTTCGACGGATTTGTTGGGACTGATGCGCGGAATAAGAGGCCTTTTACCGAATCGCGAGCCCACCAGATACGCCCCGATATCGCCTAATTTGGTAATCAACAGGATGCTGCTGATCAAACCCAGCCCTCCTGCCAGATACCTTATCTTGATAAGGAAACTCAAGAACCAGGAGACATAGAGGATGCCGAAGAGTGTCGTGGAAATTCCCACGATCACCCCTGAGTTCTCTCTGCGCCGAAACTGCATAAGAATGAGAAACAACAATGCCAAAACGATAAACAGCAACTCCCAGCTCTTGGTGAGTTCAAAACGAAAGATCAAGGAAAAAGGAATGATAGCGCCGATACCTATCCCGCAATATTTATACAGGCTGATCCCTTTGTGCTCCAGCATGGTAAAGAATTCGTAAAGCCCCCCGATGATAAATAAAGCGACCAGGAGACCGCAGAGCCAGTCGATCTGAATCCCGACAATGATGAGGGCGATAAGAAGGACAGAACTTACGATTCGTCTAGTCTGCATGGATACCGCCAAATCTTCTTTCTCGTTTCTGGTAAGCTTCCAGGGCCCTGGAAAGTTCTTCTTCTTTAAAATCAGGCCAATATTTTTTAGGAAAATAAAGCTCGGCATAAGAGAGCTGCCAGAGCAGAAAATTGCTTATTCGCATCTCGCCGCTGGTGCGGATCAACAGATCCGGGTCCGGCAGGCCCGCCGTGTAAAGGTATTGGCTAAACCTTTCTTCGTTTAAATCGTCTATCGTTACTTCTTGCGACAAGACCTGACCGGCGAATTTCTTAGCAGCATCCAATATCTCCTGCCTTGAACCGTAATTCAAAGCCAAGACCATGGTGATGCCGGTATTCTCTTGGGTCAGGTGCTCAGCTTCCCTTACTTTCTTCAGCAGGCTCTCAGGGATGGGGGCCAGCCGGCCGACGATCTTCAACCGAACATTGTTCTTGTTTAATTCCTTGACTTCGCGGTCTAAAAAAAATTTCAGAGAACGTATCAGCATGTCGACTTCCTTCTTCGGCCGGCTCCAGTTTTCTGTAGAAAAAGCAAAAAAAGTGACCACCTCAATCCCCCGTTTTGCCGCCGCTTTAACGATCTCCCGGACGCGTTTTATACCTTCCCGGTGACCTGCTGTACGCGGCAAACCTTTTTCTTTGGCCCAGCGGCCGTTCCCGTCCATGATGATAGCGACATGCCTGGGAAGATTATCTTTGTCTATCATATTGAGTTTTATTGATGGACCCGGTAATCTATTTTAGGAAATAGGTTATCTTTGTATTCGATATCGGATAACCAGTTTGGGTCTATGCTGCTGGATTTGATATCTTCGTAAAGGCGGCTGAATCTCAAGAGATGTTCTTTGGTGCGGCGTACCGCATAACTCGTATGCGTTCCTGTGCCCATGATGAACGCCCAATCAGAACTCTGGGCAAGAAGCAGCTCACACAAGGCCTGGTTCAAGGCCCTTCTGAGCAAACCATCCGTCTGAGGGAAGCTTTTCGCTAATTCCGTCATTCTGTCAGAGGCCACATGCAGATGCCGATAAATCCAGTCATTGGAACCCTGAAGCCACATTTCGCTATATCCCTTCCACCCCCAGCTGGATAAAGAGGGCGTGATCACCTGGTGGCGCGGGTTCTGGGCCAAATATTCCGAAGGAGTGATAAGACGCAACTCATCCTGGTCAAAGACGATCTTTCTCATCAAAAAATCCAGCCACTGGGGGCCTTCGTACCACCAATGGCCGAACAGCTCGGCATCATAAGGAGAGACGAACATCGGCGGTTTTTGCATAAAGTCGTAAAGGTACGCGGCCTGCTTTTGGCGATTGAACATGAAATTTCCGGCATGAGAAGCCGCCGTCTCTGTGGCCCATTCCGGGACATAGGGTTCCTTAGGACTCTGGTTGCCGGTGATGCGGTAATATTTGATCCCCGTATTGATCCGGACACCGTCAGGATGGATGTAGGGCCTGATGTAATCGAACTCCAGATCAAAACCGATATCGCGATAAAATTCCCGGTAATTATAATCACCCGGATACCCTTCGATAGAACTCCATACCTGTTTCGATGATTCCAGATCTCTACCAAAACAGGCGACACCCGTACCCTTGCAATAGACCGGAGCAAATACACCGTATTTGGGCCTGGGGGTGCCGTGTAAAACCCCATGCGCATCACTGAAGAAATAGCGTATCCCGGCCTCCTTTAAAATCTCATCATGGCCGGGATGATACCCGCATTCCGGCAGCCATATCCCCCGTGGCTTCCTGCCAAACACAGATTCATACTGGCTGACAGCTACCTTGACCTGGGCCCTGACAGACGCCCTGCATACATCCATAAGAGGAAAGTAACCGTGCGTCGCGGCACATGTCACAATCTCTATTTTTCCCAGATCCTGAAAATTTTTGAATGCCTTGACTAATTGACGGTTATATCTTTCAAAGGTATCCCGCGCCTTACAGAACTGATTTAAATACATAATCGCCAACTTCTGAAAGGCGGCCTGCCAGGAAGTCCTCTCGATCTCTTTATGCGCTAATTCAATAAGCCTGTTGATATGTTTCAGGTAGCGTTCCTGGAGAAGCGGATCGTTCAACATAGAGATCAGCGTAGGGCTTAACGTCATGGTGAGACGGAAATCCACTTTCTCTTCGCATAATCTCTCGAAACAAGAGATCAACGGAATGTAGGTCTCCGTGATCGCTTCGTAAAGCCAATCCTCTTCCAGAAAGTTTTCGTGTTCCGGATGACGTACAAACGGAAGGTGGCCGTGCAAGACGAGACAAAGATATCCTTTTAACATATCTGATAGGGGTTAAATGCTGATTTTCGTTTCTCTGGAAACAATGGGCGTGATCGTGCGCTCTTCCACTTTATCGCAGGATACAGCTTTAACTGGCATGACCTGCCTGCCATCCGGCAAAGCAAACCTTAAGGTAAAGGTCCCATCCGGCCTTAAAGCGACCTCCTTGCCCTGGACCGAAACCTTGGCACCCGGCTCCGTGGCTCCGTAGACAATCAATTCGCAATCAACTAAAAGCCAGAATTTTCTTTGTTTGAGTTCTTTTTTAACAGGACTGGCCATCGAGGCCATACCGGGTGAGGCCATAGCTCCTGAAAAAAGCACCTGTCTCACTCTCTCCTGCCAGGCCTTTCCCACAGGGGAACTGCGACCCAGCCCAAATCCCATCCCGTATAGGCGCGCGAACATATCGTCAGGGATCATCCATTCTTCGTCGGTAATCCAGGAAGGCCCCTCTAAAGGTGTGCGCACCACGTTCGATCGCACAATCGTAATGAATCTTCCCGAAGCAAGCAATAATCCAAAATCAACGCACCAGGAGCGGTCAGGGCCTTGCGTGTTGATATACCAGTTGTTGGCAAATTCGTTGACCTGGATATCAAAAAGGCTGTGCGCATTCTCTCCGTTAAAAACGATGTCGCTGACATCGTAAACGCGTAAGACCCTTTTGGCGTTAAAAAAGTCCTCCCGCAGATCATTCTTAAGCCTCTCAATGGTAGGGGGTGCGACTTCCCAATAAGTGTGGAGCCAGCGGGGATCCCTTACCTGGAGAATCATTCTATCCCGGTCGTATTGGTAAGGCAGATCCGTCGGAGGAGTGCGACGAAAAGGTGCTGTTTCCGGGTGCGAGAACTTTGTCTGTTCGACAGCCATCTCCTGGGCCCCCAGGATTTCTTTTTTTATTTCTTGGGATTCGGCCCTGCGAACCCTTTTTGATTCTTGTTTTTTTGCCTTTTCTTTTTGTACCAGGTCTTTGATTTTTTGTTTTATCTTACGGAATAGCGCCATGGTCTCTTGCCCTCCTCGCTAATAAAAAAGGGGATTGAATCCCCTTCCTGCAAAAATACACTTTCCTTCTTGCTGCCTCCTCTATCTCATCTTTTAAAGAATGATTGGCTTTCTCTATTGCCTTGGTTTTGTACTCGTGGCCGAAGACCCTTTGCCTTGAACCAAGGCTTCTTTCAAATCCTCTTCAAGGGCCTCTTTCAGTTTAGTAACTTTAACCAGCTCTTCCTTCAAACTTTGATTAACGAGCTGCTCCTGTACCAGTGCTTTTTGAGTCGCCTCATGACCGGCCTTCTCGTCATCCAGCTGTTTCTGCAGGCTAGCCAGATTCTCTTCTTGGTTCACTTTCTCCTGAGATATCAAATTCAGTTTTTCCTCCAGAGCCTTGCGCTGTAACGTCTCTTTAACCTGCCCCATTTTATTCCTGTAGGCATTACCGCAAGAGCTCACCGTGCTGATAAAGAATATAACCGTCATGACCCCCAGAATCAAAATAAGCCTTGATTTTACGTTTTCCTCCACACCCTACCTCTGGTTACTTGACTTTTGGTGCCGCAGATCCTTTCGAGGAGCGCGTCCCTTCATGCTTGGGCAAAACGATGATTTCAACGCGGCGGTTGAGCTGACGGCCTTGCGCCGAATCATTGGACGCAACGGGATGATGCTCTCCGTAACCTATAGCCGATAGGCGAAAACCGGCAATGCCTTTTTCCTTCTCCAGATAATTTAAAACACTGAGGGCCCGATGAGCAGATAATTCCCAGTTGGATTTCCAGCCAGAATATTTAATAGGTTGGTCATCCGTGTGGCCCTCGATACCCACGTTGTAACTGGCGAGATTCTCCTGTAAAACGGTAGAAACCTTATCCAGTACCGAATAGGCCTCAGACCTTACCTTGGCTTTGCCCGAATCAAACAAAAGGTCACCCACGACGGTAATCACTAATCCCTTTTCTAACATCTCCAGCTTAACCTGCTTATCCTTGATTTCCTGGCTCAGCCTGTCTTCAAGAAGCCTCTTCGCACGGTTGAGTTCGTCCAACTGAGTCGAAAGCTCTTCGATCTTCTCCACGTCGGAACGTCTGCCCTTTTGGAAAATAAACGTGCAACCCGATAAAGCCAAGACCAGAAAACCTACCACCAAGAACATCAGTATTCTGCTTTTCATCTTACCTTCTCCTTTTAAAATTGAACACAACCAATATAACACAGGCCTCAGGGATAGTCAAGCCTTTTATGGCCCTATTTCTTTAGAAAGAGGGTTTCTTCTCTGGAAGATCCTACAGAAACCATAGAGATATCGGCATGAAGAATATCTTTTAACCGATCCAGATACGCTTTAGCGTTGGGATGTAAGTCTTGACGACGCTTAGAGTTACCCTGAACACTCTCCCATCCTGGCATTTCTTTATAGACTGGCCTTGCCTTCGTCAGGACTTCCAGGTCATAAGGGAATTTTTTGAATATCTTACCTTTATATTTGTAGGCCAGGCATACCTTGATCGTCTTAAGCCCATTCAAAACGTCCATCTTCATGATAGCTAATTCCGAAATGCCGTTGAGCCGAACAGCTTCTTTCGCCATCACGCTATCAAACCAGCCGCACCTTCTTGGCCTACCGGTTGTGGCGCCAAATTCATTCCCTTTTTCCCGCATGAAGGTGGCAAATTTTGCATCGAACTCTGTGGGAAAAGGCCCTTCTCCCACCCGCGTGGTGTAGGCCTTGGCAACGCCTATGACCTTATCAATCTTCTCAGGAGAAACACCTGTACCGATACAGGCGCCACCGCTGGTGGCAGAAGAAGATGTTACGAAGGGATAGGTCCCGAAGTCAATATCCAGGAATGTCCCCTGGGCCCCTTCAAAAAGAATATCTTTTTTGCGCTCGATGGCTTGATTCAACAATAAAGACACATCACAGATATACCGGCAGAATTGCCTGCCGTAATCCAGATACTCCTTATAAATGGCATCGAAGCGAAAACCGGGGTGGTTGTAAACCTTATTAAAAATCTCATTCTTTTCTTTAAGATTGTCCTTTAACTTTTCCCGAAACACACGCGGGTTCATCAGATCGACCATGCGGATCCCGCAACGGATGATTTTATCAGCGTAGCAAGGACCGATGCCTCTGCCGGTCGTGCCGATCTTATGCACTCTTTTTGTCTCGCGTAGCTGGTCAAGGATCTTATGGTAGGGCAGAATCACATGGGCTAGAGGCGATATCTTTAAACGGCTATCGACGCCAATCGATGCACGGGCCAGATCACGAATCTCGCTTAACAGAACAGCCGGGTCAATGACCACGCCGTTGCCGATACAGCAGATTTTCCCCTTATGGAGTATTCCGGAAGGGATCAGGTGAAAAATAAACACTTTCTTGTCTGTGACAACGGTGTGCCCCGCATTATTACCCCCCTGGTATCTGACGATGTAGTCGACCTTGCGGGACAAGATATCAATCACCTTGCCCTTACCTTCATCCCCCCATTGTGTGCCGACTATGACGATATTCATATAATCTTAAGGCGCCATCATAAAAATCTTACGCGCGATATCCGGATACTTCGCAATGAACCTGAGCTCCTCATCCACCAAAGGTTTTTGGTTATGAACATTGGCGTATCGGACCAGCTCCAGAACTTCCGTGGCCTGTTTGTCGTCTTTGAATGCGACCTCCAACTTTTCGTAAACGTTTCTAAAACCCTTTATCCCTGAATATTCTCCGGCGGTAATCTTGCGGCCCGTCTCAATGATCTCGGGGTCTCCCCGTCCCAGTTCTTCAAAATCGTAAAGTTCGTAGTTGCGCCTGTCCTTCAGGGCGCCATCCGCATGGATGCCCGATTCATGGGCAAAGGCATTTGTGCCAATTCCCGGCTGATTGATAGGAATGGGGACACCAAAGGCATAAGAGGCGTACTTGCAAATCTTCCAGGCCATTTTAAGATTGACGGATCCGCTCAACGGGTAATCCTGCATGCCGTTACCGTATTTTATGGCCAGGATCACGGAAACCAGGTCTGCATTACCCGCTCTTTCCCCCATTCCGTTAACACAGGTATTGATGTAGGCGTTGCAACCGCAATCCAAGGCAGCCTTGGCTCCAGCAAGAGAATTGGCTACCACCAAACCTAAATCATTGTGGCAGTGAATCTCTATAGGCAAAGAAACGGCTTCCGCCAAGAGCCTTATTCTTTCGTATATCGTAAAAGGTGTATCGCAACCTAAGGTATCGCAATAACGGATGCGCATGGCCCCTGCTTCTTTGGCGGCAGAGGAGAACTCGATCAGATAATCCATCTTCGTGCGCGAGGCGTCTTCCGCATTGACACCGACAGATTCGCACCCCTGTTGAATAGCATGCTTAACACCCTCTCTCATCTCTTTTATCACTGAGGAATGATCAAGCTTGCCTTTAAATTTATGGATTATCATCTGGTCAGAGGTGGAAATGGAAAGGTTCAGGTGCTTCAGTTTTGGGACAAGCCGAAAAGCCGTCTTGACGTCTTCTGGGGTAGCCCTGAGCCATCCTCCCAGACGAATGGGCAAAAGGACTTTTTTCCCTGCCAGCTCGAGGTTGGCGTTTAAATAGTTCGTTTCATGGCGCGTCACCGGAAAGCCGAATTCTGACTGAAACACGCCCATCTCATTCAGATACAAGTTGATCATGGTCTTCTGCAGCTTGGATAAGCAGATACGGGACGTCTGTACGCCGTCGCGGTTCGTCACATCAATAATATGAATTCTGGGTTGATCGGTCATCTCTCTTGCCTCCTCACTTCTGGATGATGGCCTCCAGCTCTTCTTTGCTAGGCACACCGTTAGAAACAAATATTTCCTGGTTATTTAAAAGGTACGTTGGACCGAAAAGGATGCGAAGCTCTTCGCTCAATCCTATATAGTCCTTTAAAAGCGAGGTGCCTTCGGCTCCTTTAGCGCAGGTTTTGATCTTACGCGCATCCAAATCAGAGGCACAATCGTCCCACCAGGTGCTGTGGATATTCTTCGAGCGGCAACGGATATACTCCCAGAATTTTTGGGGGTAATGTTTTTGGACGCACACAACACGCAAATATTCTTCGACCTCGGGCTCTCCTTGAGCTGCATCGAATCCTGCCTGATCCCGCTTAACCAAAAAATGGAGCTGAGGATTAAAATCCTTAATCACCTCCAGCAGCTTTTCGGCGTTCTGATCGTAGAGGCTTATAAATAAATCCAGCCGTCCTTTTATTTTTTTTCTATTAAAAAGGTAAGAAATGCCGCTGTATGTCGGTTTGACCAGATAGAAATCTCCCTGGGCCTGAAAGTTCTCTCTGAGACTCTCGAATCTCTCTTCTTTTTCAGCTTCTTTGCTTAAGAGATAGGCGGGTAAACTGGAAATATCAAAGTCTTTGATCAGGTCCTTTGCTTTTTTCTCAGGATAATACAGATAGGCAGGCTCAAGACCCGGAAAATCCTTCTTCAAAAGGTCGATCACCGCATCCGGATTGCAGGTCACGCAAGACTTATCTGTAATAACGACGAGACTGATTCTTTGCCCTGCACTGAATAAACAATCGGCTTCCGGCGTACCCGGATTCCGGCAGGATCCTGCCAGACCTTGCCTCCTGCAATTTTGATCGGAAAAACAACGCGGGAGAATCTCCGGAATATCCGCATCGTCTGCGACCTCATCCGATAACCGCACCTCATTAACCTTAAACTCTGTCAACTCGTTGTTTTCAACGGTTAAAGTGGCGACACCCAGATTTCTGCCTTGCCAGAATGTTTTTAAAAGGAGCGTATTCTCAAACTTGACGAAGGCTTGATCCTTAAAAGGATGATGGGAGCCTATCAAAACATCTATCCCCTTAATCTCTTCTATTAGACTCAGGTCATCGTTTTCTGCCAATTGACTCAAGAGGACAATGATATCCGCGCCGGTACTTTTAAGTTCTTCTACGGCCTTTTTCACCGCCTGCTTCGGCTCGCTGAAACGCAAGGTCCCTGATTTATTACGAGCCGCCAGATTCGTAACCCCGATGATGCCGATCTTCGTGCCCGACACATCTTTAATGATGAACGGTTTGACCCCCTCGGCCTGTTGCGTCCTGACATTGCACGATAAAAAGGGAAGGTTCGTCTTGCTGATAGCGTCAAAAAGGAAGCTTTCCCCGAAATTGAATTCGTTGTCTCCTATGGCCACAGCATCATACCCCATCTTCTTCATGGCTTCCAGATTGACGGCAGTGCGCTCCATATCAAGCTGGGTATTCTGGGCATACTCATCCAACAGGCCTCCTGCAAAAAAAGCACCAGCATCCAAAAGAAGGGCATCTGGATGTCGGGCCTTCATTTCTTTGATCAGGGTAGCTCGACGCGCAAGACCCCCATCTGGCCCCTTCGGACAGCTGCAGGGGTAGAGCATGGCGTGCGTCTCGCCGGTGTAAAGGATGACGATTTCCTTGGCATAAGCCGTACCGCAAAAAAGTAGAAAGCAAAGAGCAAAGAGGTGAAATTTCATTACTTTTTGACTTCCCATTATAACTTAATCACTTTGACCGCCAGGATATTCTCCAGCTTCTTTATTTTATCTGCGATCTCCGCTGAGACAGGGCTGTCCACATTCAATACGCTGATCGCCTTGGCGCCCGGTTTTTCGCGTCCGAACGTCATAGAGGCAATATTGATATTATGCTTGCCTAAAAGCGAACCCAGGTTACCGATGATACCCGGTTTATCCCAATTCTGGATGAAAACGACCTCCCCCAGAGGCATCATCTCCACGTAACATCCGTCGATCTTAACGATCCTGGGCTGCTTATTGGAGGCAAGAGTCCCAGATATTTTCCTGGTTTCTTTATCGGTCTTAACTTCCAATTGGATCAGGGTGACGAACTCCCCTTCCTGGGACGTTTTCGACTCATTGATCTTGATGCCTCTTTCTTTGGCAAGGGCTACGGCATTGATAAAGTTGACTGTTTCCTGTAAAATAGGAGAAAGAACGCCCTTCACCAAGGCCAGTGTCACAGCCGTCAGATCATGCTGGATGAAATCTCCGCTGTAAGAGATATTCAACTGGAGAAGCCTGCCTTCCGCTAACTGGCTGCCAAAAGCACCCAGTTTTTCCGCCAGGTTGATATAGGGCTCGATGATCTTGCAAACCTCCGGCTCCAAACAAGGGTAATTCGCGGCATTACGGATACCCTTTCCCAGAAGCGCATCCGCAACGATCTGGGCCACCTCAACGGCCACGTTCACTTGTGCTTCTTCCGTCGAGGCCCCTAGATGGGGCGTTAAAATGATATTGTCAACTTGTAAAAGCGGGCTATCCGCGGCAAGGGGTTCTTTTTCAAACACATCCAGAGCAGCCCCTGCGACCTTGCCTTCTTTGATCGCCTCAACCAGAGCCAACTCATCAATAATCCCTCCGCGGGCGCAATTGACCACGCGTACGCCTTTCTTCATCATGGCAAATTCTTTCGCGGATATCATGTGCTTTGTCTCTTCGGTTAAAGGCGTGTGCACCGTGATATAGTCGCACTTCTCCAGGGCCTCTTTTAATTCCACCAGTTCGACACCAATCCCCTGAGCCACCTCCCGGGATAAAAACGGATCAAAAGCCAGAACTTTCATGCCGAAAGACAAAGCACGCCTGGCTACCTCTGAACCAATCCTGCCGAACCCCACGATACCCAAGACCTTGCCATAAAGCTCCACACCCATAAATTTGGAACGCTCCCATTCTCCTTTTTTTGTAGAGACGTCTGCCTGCGGGATATTCCTGGAGAGCGCTAAAATCAAGCTCATGGTATGCTCTGCCGTCGAGATGGTATTTCCGCCAGGCGTATTCATCACGATGATGCCTTTTTGCGTGGCAGCCTCTAAATCAACATTATCCAAACCGACACCGGCGCGGCCGATCACTTTTAACTTGGCCGCCTGAGAAAGGACATCTTTGGTCACTTTTGTGGCGCTCCTGACCACAAGGGCATCATAATCCTTAATAGCCTCCTTTAAGGCATCCGGTTTTAAATCTGTCTTGACGTCCACCTGAAATTCCTTACGATCTTTAAGTATTTTGAGGCCTTCTTCCGACAGCGGATCACTTACTAATATTTTGATCATCTTTGACTCCCGTTATAATAGATTCCTAAGGGTACCTTTATGCCTGTTTCTAACCTTATTTCAAGAAAATTTCCTCTGCGGCCTTGACGCCCGCGCCTAAAGAGAACTTGTATCCCATCTGATGTAACACTTTTTCTAAACAAGAGATGCCCAAAATGATATCAAACTCTTCGATATAACCCATGTGGGCAATCCTAAAAATCTTTCCTTTCATTTCCGACTGTCCGCCCGCGATGGTCACGCCATAGGTGTCCCGCATGCTCTTGACCAGCTTCTCTCCGTCTATACCCTGAGGGACCTTGACAGCGGTCACCACATCGGAAGCCGCAAGAGGTGCAAACAATTCCAGGCCTAATGCCTTGACAGCCGAGCGTGTTGCCTCAGCCATCTTGCGGTGACGCGCAAAAATATTCTCAAGGCCATCCTGTTTCATCATCTTAAGAGCCTCACTCAAAGCGATAACCAGGCCGATAGCCGGAGTAAAAGGCGTATCCGTCTTCTCAAGCGCTTTTCTCGCTGCTTTTAAATCAAAATAGTAGCGAGGGGAATTCGACGATTCTATAAGTTTCCATGCCTTGGGGCTCACCGACAAAAACCCCAGGCCCGGAGGGAGCATGAGCCCTTTCTGGGAGCCTGAGACGACCACGTCACAAAACCATTCATCTGTTTTTAAGTCAATCGCACCCAGGCCGCTGATAGCATCCACAACCAGTGTTGCAGGCGTATCTTTCAGCAATTGGCCAATGGCCTCGATATCATTGACAACACCCGTCGAGGTCTCGCACAAGGTCGCGAACACTGCTTTGATTTTCGGATTTGCCTTTAATCTTTTCTCAATCTCTTTTGGGTCTACGCTTAAGCCCCACACAACATCCAGCACTTCTGTCTGGACCCCATAAGCCCGGCAGATCTCTGTCCATCTCTCCCCAAACTTTCCGCCCTGGATACATAAGGCCGTATCGCCGGCTGATAAAAGGTTAGCAACAGAAGCCTCCATAGCCCCTGTTCCCGAAGAAGCCAATATAAAGACATCGTTCTTGGTTTGAAAAACAACCCTTAAGCCTTCGGTTGCCTCTTTGAGGACAGCCTGAAACTGCGGGGTGCGATGATGGATAATCGGCCGAGCTAGCGCCTCGCAGACTTGCGGGGGCAAAGGGGTAGGTCCGGGGGTAAGTAAATAATTCTTGCGCATCGGAAGGTCTCCTTTTTTTCGTTGACGCGTTATCTCGAATTACTTTTTCTTCTCTTGGGCAATAACTTCATCGATAAGGCCGTAGACCTTAGACTCGGCAGCCGACATAAAATAATCTCTATCCGTATCTTTTTGAATCTTTTCTAAAAGCTGCCCCGTATGAGATGCCAGAATCTCGTTGATCTTGTCGCGCATATTGAGGATCTCCTTGGCGTGCCGGGAAATGTCTTCCGCAGCCCCTTGAATGCCTCCCCAGGGCTGATGGATCATAATCCTGGAATTAGGCAGGGCATGGCGTTTGCCTTTTGTCCCGGCGCACAAAAGCAGTGCACCCATACTGGAGGCCTGGCCCACGCAATAGGTGGCCACGTCGCATTTGACGAACTGCATGGTGTCATATATAGCTAGCCCCGCTGTCACGGAGCCGCCCGGTGAATTGATATAAACGTTGATGTCTTTATTCACATCCTCCATCTGCAAAAAAAGCATCTGGGCGATGACGAGGTTAGCGACATAATCATCAACGGACGTTCCGATAAAAACGATGCGGTCTTTTAATAAGCGCGAATAGATGTCATAGGCACGCTCGTAGCCTCTCGAGGTCTGTTCGATAACCATGGGAACCAACAACTGATTTCTTGCGCTCATTGTCAACCTCCTTTATTTACTCTCCTACTTTCCAGTCTGCTTCCCTCAATAAGAATTCCACGACCCGACGGGGCATGTGGTCATCTAAAGGCATATTTTCTTTTTTGGCTATGGCGGCCAGGGCCAGATATACCCTCACCTGCTTCTCGGCTGTGACCTTAAGCTCTTTGGATAAAGCATCCTCTTGTTCATCGATCTTTTCGCGGGGAACACCCTTCATCGCCAGATTGACCTTGGATTGCCTGACTAAGTCTTGCAACTGACGACTTACCAGAAACTCAGGGGTCTTAAAATTTAAATCCTTAAGCATCTCTTCGATCAGGCTATTTTCGATTCTTTGGCGCTCTTCGCTATCCTTTTGCAGAAAGATCTGTCTTTCCAAGGCCTTTTCTAATTCGGCAAGGCTCGGATAACCCAAGCCTTTGGCTAATGAATCGTCTGCGGCGTCCATCTTTCTGGACTCTTTTAAAGAATCCAGGGAGCGCTTGATCTCATCAAGCTCCACGCGGATCTCCTTTGAGTTCACCTTAATCCCCTTATAATCCTTGACCGCTATCTCAGGGCTTATCTCAAATTTAGCCTTAAAGGCAAGCTTTTCCCGATCCAGTTTCACGTCGGAGATCTCGGGGTAGTCAATAACATCCAGACCTTCCTTCTTGATCGCCTCCTGATATATATCCGGAACCAGTTCTTTAACCACTTCCTCATGGACGCGCGATCCGTAATGTTTTTCCAGGATATCCCGGGGCGCGTGCCCTGGCCGAAAACCCGCTACCTTCGCACTTTTAGAGATTCTCGTAAAGACATCCTCAAATTTATTCTTCACGACATCTCCACTGACTTCAATATCCATTTCCCTTATCGTAGCGTCTATTTTTTTAACCTCGGTCTTCATTGCTTAGCTTCCTTTTCTCTGTCTTTTCGCTGACCGTTATTACATCCTGAATTTCTCTCCTAAATAGATCTGGCGTGCCTTGGTGTCATTGATCAGTTCATGGGCTGTCCCTGAAATAATGATCCGGCCTTCGGCGATCAGGTAAGCCCTGTCCGTTATCGAAAGGGTCTCTCTGACGTTATGGTCCGTCAACAAAATCCCCAGGCCTCTGGCTTTCAATTCTTTAATGATCTCCTGTGCTTCATTGACGACGATCGGGTCTATGCCGGAAAACGGCTCGTCCAATAAAAGGAAGGATGGGTTTGTCACCAGGGCGCGCGTGATCTCCAGACGTCTCCTTTCCCCTCCCGATAAAGTGTAGGCCCTGGATTTTGCCAGATGCGCGATATTGAGCTCCTCAAGTAAATTCTTTAATCGGCGTTTTCTTTCTGCTCTACCGATAGGTAAAGTCTCCAGGACCGCGGTGATGTTTTCCTCTACGGTAAGCTTGCGAAAAGTTGAAGGCTCCTGAGAAAGATACCCGATGCCGAATCGCGCACGCTCATGGATGGGCAAGGCCGTTATGTCCATGTTATCAAAAACGATCTTTCCTGACTGAGGAGGAACAATCCCTACGATCATGTAAAAGGTCGTGGTTTTTCCTGCGCCGTTCGGACCCAAGAGCCCTACGATTTCTCCGCGCTTGACCAGAATATCCACGCCCTTAACGACACTGCGGCCGTTGTAAGATTTGGATAACCCTTTAGTTTCCAGAAGATGCATCCTTAAAATCCTCCGCAGAATATATAACTAACTTTGGCCGACCGCTCAACGTTATTTTTTTATCCAGCGCCGTATAAATGGCTTCCTCGCTATAAGAAACATTGAGACCCCGCACAATCTTCACGTGCCCCTTAGACACGATGCGCTCGATCTTATTGTCCGCCACCACGGGCTCTTTCTCAATTTTTTTGGCACCGGCCGGGCTGGTTGAGAAAAAGACATCCATGGTATCGCTAAAGATCGTGATATCCTGTTTCTCCACCTTCACGTTATTGCGGAATACGGCCACATTCTTTTCGTAATCGATCTCCAGAGGCCCGTCGCAGGTGATAATAATCTTTTCTTCCTCGGATGAATCTGCTGAATTCTTATCGGAGGCAGGGCTTATGTCCAGCCGCACGTCCTTTTCTAAAGCGACCCTTTTCAGGCTCGGTTGAGCGTGGATGCCGCTGGCTAAAGCCCTCAGATTATCCCTTTGGATATCGACCGGATTATTCGTCGATATCAACTGATTCTTCCTGTCCCAATCCAATGAATCCGTCAGGAGCCTGGCCCCTGTGGAGGTGGCGATCACCACGTTCTGTTCCAAATGGACGCGTCCGTCCGTTTTGTTAAAATCGCCCCTTTCCGCCGTCAAACGCACATCCTCCTCTTTTCCGTAGAGGTTACCCACCACGTCACTGAGCTTAACGACATCTCCCAGGATATCCGCCGTCTTTCCTGAAATATCCCAGCTTTTTTTGCCCTTCTCTCCGTACCCGGACAGAGAAAAATCCTGAATCTGCTGATCCGATTCCTGGGAAAGTACGGGATCCTGTAGACCTAAGACAGGCACGGTGAAAAATAAAAGAAAAAGAATACCTGCGGATATCTTAAGGACCATAGGAGCGTATCACTTCTTCCCATTTCCCCTGCGACTTAAGGATCAATTCAGCCACCTCGCGCACGGCCCCCCGACCCCCTGATCGAACGGTGATGTAGGAAGCAACCTGTTTGATCTCGGGTGCAGCGTTAAACACCGCTACGGGGAAACCCACGCGCTTCATCAAACACAGATCCACTAAATCATCGCCCACAAAACAGACCTCGCGGATATCTACTTTGTACTTCTTCAATATCTTATCCAAAACAAGGGTCTTCGGCGTGATGTTCGCAAAGACCTCCTCCACTCTCATGTCGCGGGCGCGCGGTTTGATACTCCCAGAACCCTTTGCCGTAATCAGGACCGTCTTGATCCCCGCCTTCCTGAGGATGTAAACCCCCAGGCCGTCATGGACATCAAAAAATTTCATATCCCGGCCACGGGAATCGTAAATGATCCTGCCGTCCGTCAGGACCCCATCCACATCCAGTAGCAGGAGTTTGATTTTCCTGACTTTTTCCTTTAGGGTATCGACGAAAGATTCGTTGGCCATCTGTTCTTTTTCTCTTCTAAACCAAACCCGCCCTTAAAAGATCCTGTACATCCAATAGACCGATCGGATGTCTCTTTTTATCCACCACGGGAATTTCATCAATCTTTTTCTGCTGCAAAATGCGCATCGCCTCCGCCGCCAGCATCCCTCGAGGGACCACCGTCGGATCTTTAGTCATCACCTCTTTGATCTTGCGCTTAGGCAGATTCGCATCCGTCTCCAAGTGCCGGCGCAAATCCCCATCGGTAAAGATTCCTTTTAAGTGTCCCCTCCCATCGACAACCGTCGCCGAGCCGGCCCGGGCCTGCGTGATCTTTAACAAAACCTGCGAAACCCTTTTATCTTCATGAACAACACAGTTCATAGGTCCTGTACGCATGATATCCTCTACCTTTAAAAACAGGCGTTTCCCCAGGCTTCCTCCGGGATGAAAGAAGGCGAAATCCTTCTCTTTAAAACCCTTCAACTCTAACAGGCAAATGGCCAGCGCATCCGTCATGGCTAATGTGGCGGTGGTGGAGGCCGTAGGCGCCAGGCCCAGAGGGCAAGCCTCTTTTTCTACCGATACATCCAGAACCACATCGCTATACTTCGCCAAAATAGAATGCACATTACCCGTAAGGGCAATGATCTTCGAACCGATCTTCTTCAATAAAGGCAAGAGCTGTTTCATCTCTTCTCCCTGGCCGCTGTTGGAGATAATCACGACGGCGTCATCGCAGGTGACTTTCCCCAGATCTCCGTGGATCGCCTCAGCTGTATGTAAAAATAAACTGGGGGTGCCGGTAGAAGCCAGTGTTGCGGAAAACTTCTGGGCGATGATGCCCGTTTTACCCATGCCGCTGACCACCACTCTTCCCTTAATTTTTAAGATCACATCCAGGGCCTTTTCAAAATTCTTGCCCACCCTTGCCTTTAAGCCCCTGATCGCGCAGGCCTCGATATCTAAAACCTCTTTTGCTCTCTTGATGACATTTCTCTTCATCTCGATTTGCCCCTTAACGCCTTCTCAATGCTTCTGACCTGCTTTAAAAGCTTCACCAGACTCTTTAGATCTATCATATTCGGCCCATCACAACAGGCCTGATCAGGCTCCGGGTGCACCTCCAGGAATAATCCGTCGCAGCCGAATCCTACGGCCGCGCGACTTAAGCCCTCTACAAATTCTCTCTGCCCGCCGCTCATCCTGCCCCTTGCGCCTGGCAGCTGCACGCTATGGGTCGCGTCATAAATAACAGGGTAACCGAACTGGCGCATGATCTTAAGGCTTCTTAAATCCGAAACCAGATTGTTATATCCGAAACAGGCGCCCCGCTCCGTAATCAAAATGGATTTATTACCCGTGGACTCTACCTTCTTGATGAGGGGTCCCATATCCTGAGGCGCCAGGAATTGGCCTTTTTTTATATTGATGACTCTTCCCGTTTTTGCCGCGGCCACCACCATATCCGTCTGACGGCATAAGAAGGCCGGGATCTGGATGATATCCAGAACCTTGGCCGCTTCCGCAATCTCTCTCTGACAGTGAATATCACTTAAGATGGGAACTTTTATCTTTTGCTTGACTTCACTTAAGATATCCAATCCCTTTTTTAAGCCCGGTCCGCGGAAAGAATCCGCAGAAAGCCTGTTGGCCTTGTCAAAGCTGGATTTAAAGATAAAGGGGATATCGCAACTTGCTGCGATATCCTTTATTCTTTTGGCTGTCTTCAGACAGAGTCTTTCTGATTCGATGACGCAGGGACCCGCTATCAAAACCAGAGGATTCTTATCCCCAATCGTTATAGAGCCTACCTTTATCTGTCTCATCTTTATTTGGCTTTTACTCTGAACTCTGAACTATGAACTTCTTTACCCTCTCCAAATCCTCTGGCGTATCCACGCCGATCGAATCGTAATTTGTCTCGATGACCTTTATGCGGAAGCCCTCTTCCAGAACCCTCAACTGCTCCAGGCGCTCGGTCTCCTCCAGGTTGGATACGGGCAAATTCTTATAAATGAATAAAAAATCCTTGGTGTAACCGTAAAGGCCTATATGTTTATAAAAAAGAGGGTCCTCCTTCGTTGATGGTTGCGCATTAAAAGGAATGGCCGCCCTTGAGAAATAAAGGGCGAAGTGGTTCTTATCCGTCACCACCTTGACCACATGAGGATCACTCAGGGCCTCCTGATCTTCGATTCTTTTGATGACCGTTGCCATCTGCAGAGAGCTATCTTCCAGGAGTGTACGGGCAAGATTGTCGATGATCGTCGGATGAATCAACGGCTCGTCTCCCTGGATATTGATGATGATTTTTACATCCATGGGGTTGATGACCTCACAGATCCTATCTGTCCCGGAAATATGCCCCTTGGCCGTCATAGTGACCTTGGCTCCGAATCCCGAAGCTACCTCAGCCACCCGTTCGTCGTCACAGGCAATAATTAAGTCTTCCAGGGTCAAGGCCTGCCTGGCGCGCTCCCAAACATGCTGAATCATGGGTTTACCGCAAATATCGGCCAGGACTTTCCCTTCGAATCTCGTCGATGAGTACCGGGCCGGAATAATGCCGACTATATCCATAGGGCCTCGCTTTTCCTGCCTGCCGGCAGGTTATTCATAATTCTGGATTCTTTCCGATAATTCCTTTGCCGTCGTGACAGCCGTCCCCACTTTTCCTACCACGATCCCTGCGGCGAAATTCGCTAAAGCAGCGGCCTCCTGCGGCGTTGCCCCGCAACAAAGCGCCAAAGTGAATGTGGCTATCGTCGTGTCTCCGGCTCCGGAAACGTCAAAAACCTCCTGAACGACCGTCGGGATATGCTGATCTGAGCCATCCTTTAAAAAAAGCCACATCCCTTGCTCGCCGAGGGTGATAAGAAGCGTCTGGAGCTTAAGATGGCGTAAGATCGCCTGGCCTGCCGTCTTGATGTCTTTGGCGGTAGTCAGGCCGTCATCATAAACCTTGAATTTATTCTCTCTGTCTTTAATCTTGAGGTATCGGATAGCGCTTTCTGCCTCTTTTCGGTTCGGGGTAATAGAGGTCACTCCCATATAGGCCTGGAGATTCTCTTCTTTTGGGTCCACGGTGATAATCTTCTTTTTTTTGCGAGCCAGGGGAATAATCTCCTTTAACAAAGGCCTATCGATGACGCCCTTGCCGTAATCTTCGACGATGATGGCATCGAACTTTGTTATATTCTTACCTATAAAATCCGTTAGTCGGCGCCGGATTTCCCTGCCGATAGGATGAACGTGCTCCCAATCGACCCTGACCATCTGCTGATGCCGGGCAAAAACCCTGCTTTTTAAAGTCGTGTGCCTTCCCTCCTCAGTAAAGATGGCTTTGGTCTCAATGCCGCCTTTATGCAGATGGGACAGCATGATATCCCGGTTATGGTCTGGACCCACCACGCCCGCAAGACTGACTTTGGCGCCGAGGCTACGTAAATTATTAGCCACGTTAGCTGCGCCACCAGGCACATACGTCTTTTTATCCGCCCAGACCACGGGTACGGGTGCCTCCGGAGAAATCCTTTCCACATTACCCCAGATATATTCGTCTAAGATCAAATCCCCCACCACAAGGACCCGGGCCTTCTTAAAATCCTTGATTATATTTTGAAGTCTTATCTTCATCGAAAGTTTAAAGGTTTACCTACAAACTCCGAACTACGAACTTCGAACTATTAAATACGCTCTATGATCGCCTGCGCTAACAAGGGAAGCATGATCTCGTGGTGACCGATGATATAATAACCTTTGCCGCCAGACATTACAGGCCTTAAACATATATTTTGCTGCGGCCTATAATGGTAGACCATATCGAAATTCGCCGTGGTGAAATCCCTGACAGGATGCCTTAGATTGCGGGCCAAGTTCAACGCCTTCAAAAACACCTCAGGCAACACTACGGCAGAGCCGAAATTAAGGACTACGCCACCGCCATTCAATCCGCAGATCTGCTCTACAAGCAGATGGAAATCCCGTAAAGAACCCTCCCCTGTCCGAGCGGCATCAAAAGAAGGGTGTTGATGGATGATATCAGTCCCTATAGCTACGAATACACAAACGGGGACTTTATGTTTATAAGCATGGTAGAGGAGGCTGGAATTCTTAAAGGAGAGTCTCGCAGAATGGATCTTTCTGGCAAGAGAATCTCCCAGCCCCAATCCCTCGCTCACCCCTTCTTTTATAGCTCGATTAATAAAATCCGCGGGTTCCCGAGCCATGCCAAAACTGCCATTTTTTAGGCTTTCTCCTACATCCTCAGATGTGCGGCCCTGCAAAGCAATTTCAAAATCATGGATCATGCCGGCGCCATTGAGACAAATACAGGTAAAAACTTTCTTTCTGATAAGCTCAATCAGGACCGGGTTCAAGCCGCATTTGATAACATGAGCCCCAGCCATGAAGATGCAGGATCGTTTCTTTTTTTTGGCCAGGACCACCGCTTCCACGATGGCGCGAATCTCTTTGCCTTTTAATATGTTCGGTAAAGAACGATAAAACCCAAGAAAACTGACTTTTCGCCTGGGAGTAATGGCAAAGGAGCGCATTTGGACTTTGCTATGTCTCGACCTCAACCGGTATGTCCTTACTTCTTTGATAGGTATCATTGGAATCTTTAATTTTAACACAAATCCTGACTAAATCAATCCAAATTTAGGTTATCCCTCATCCCTTTCAGGGGTTTTGATAGGTAAGCTAAAATTGAATTTTGTGCCCTTTCCGACTTCGCTCTCTGCCCAGATCTTTCCGCCGTGCAGCTCAACGATCTCTTTCGTAATCGTCAGGCCAATCCCCGTCCCTTTCACATCCTCTCTTTGCAAACTTCTCACTTGATAGAATCTTTCAAATACTTTCGGTAGCTCTTGCGCCGGGATTCCGATTCCTGTATCTTGCACGGTTACCTTTACTTCTTGATCCTCAAGCGCAAGGGCTTCTATCGTAATCGTGCCGTTGGCCGGCGTGAACTTGATGGCATTACTGATCAGGTTCACCAACACCTGAATGATCTTATTGGCATCTGCTTCTATCTGCGGTAAATCTCCCCGCATATTTGGCGCAAGGCCAATGGATTTTGTATCTGCCCAGGGTCTTAAGAAGGCCAGCGTTTCCTGAATGATCTTCTCGAGGGAGCAAGGCTCACGCACAAGCCGCACCTTACCCGCTTCCAGCTGGGAAAGGTCAAGCAGGTCATTAACCAGTTGGGTGAGTCTTTTTAAATTACGCCTGGCCATATCCAGGAACTTTTCCTGATCTTTTGATAAAGGCCCTGCGGTTTGCTCCTGCACCAATCCCAAAGAATGGTCCACCGCCACCAGCGGCGTGCGTAATTCATGGGAAACCTGAGCGACAAACTCTGATTTAAGCTTTTCGATCTGCCTTTGCCTGGTGACATCATTCAGGATCGCCACCATCCCGACGGTATTACCGTTTTGATCCTCGACAACGGCGGAACTGGCCCGCAACACGCGCCTGGTGGCTTCATCAGGGCTAAAGAGCTCGATCTCCTTTTTGGCCGCGACTTCCTCATTCGGAGCGCTTTTGACCAAAGATAAGAGATGTTCATCTTTAATCGTATCCTTAATCTGTTTTCCAACATCCTGCCTGCTGATACCCAAAAGCGTTTCTGCCGCGGGATTGACCATGAGGATCTTGCCTTGCGGGTCAACCACAACCATCCCTTCTGTCATGCTGTGCACGATATTGTCAATCCTTTCTTTTTCCTCCCTGATCTCCTCCCTCTCTTTCTCAAGTGCATCCAGAAGGACGCTCTTAGAAGACAGCTCGGCCTCAAGCTTCTCGAGTTTTTCTTTCAGCTCTTCATGGGCCCTCATCAGTTCCTGATCAGACAGGGATACCGCTTTTCTGGGGTGCTCGACTTTTTTGGACAGATCTGCCTTAAGTGTTTCCACAAAATCAACGGTCTGCTGAGGCACGAGTCCTGCCTCAAGCAAGGATTGCTTCAAGCGTTCGAATACGGCTTCTTGGTCCGTACGATAAGATATGAATTTCCTTAACGCACTCTTAAGAGGAGGACTCAAACGCTTCTTCTCCTTAAATTCCTGGATGACGATTTTAAAAATATCCAATTCCAGAGTCTCTAATTCCTGAGGGCTCAACCCCTCTTTCAAAGAGAGCTTTTTGAGCCGGCTCCTTAAGGCCTCCCATTCTTGAGCTTTGACTTTTTCAACGAGAGCCTCTTCGTCCTTTTTGACCTTCACATAAGAAAACTCACTGATCTGGATATGCTGGATATGGCGCTCGGTTAATATTCTTTTAAAGTCCCCTTCCTGTTTGATCTTATCAGGGCCCAGGAGAAGAACAGATATCAATTCTGTCAGCTCCTGCTCGCTTGTCCCGAGACTAAAGGTCAAACTCTCTATATGGGCCTCTTTGAAATAGGATAACCCGCTTCCCAGAAATGCGCCTTTTCCTTCTTGGGCCTTTCCATCAATAAGCGTTTTACCATCTGGCGTGATATCAAGCGTCAGGGTCTTCTTATGTTCGAGGATTTCTGCCAGGCAGGCATGGACACTCCTCACTGCCTCTGCCACCGCCGGATGCTTGGCAGGATAGAAGGAGGCCTTGCGGATGGTAGAAATAAAATCAAGCAGGAATTTTTCATAAAGAGGCCTTATCTCTTTTTCTTCCATTTTATCCTCCGCCTTTCAAAAGAAAATCCGCTGCCTCAAGGACATCTTCTGCGCTTATGGCTTTCAGACAGGCGAATTCCTTTTTGCAGTTATGGGCCAGACACTTGATGCATCCAACCTCTTTATGGAGCATGCGGGAACGCTCGCCCAAAGGTCCCCATCGTCTTGGACTTAAGCCCGGTTCATTTCTTGCCAAGATAGAAATGAGCGGAAGGCCCAAGGCTGAAGCTATATGTACGGGACCCGAATCATTCGAGATAAATAAATGGGAGCGCCTCAAGAGGCTCGTCAATTGACTCAAAGAGATCTCGCCCGCAAGGTTTACGACGGCGTGATGCATGCGGTTCACCACCTGTTGGGCTAGGCCCGCGTCTTTCATGCCAGCGATAACAAAAACCTTAAAGGCGTACCTTTCTATGAGGCGGTCAGCGACCTCGGCAAAGCGGTCGTTCGGCCAGATCTTGGACGGGCAACTGGCACCCGGATGAATCACCAACAACCTGTCCGTTTTCTTGATACCCGCCTCTGATATCAACCCATCAGCCCATTGTTCGCTATCCTTGGATATCGGCACAAAAAGGCTCTTATCTTTCGGCTCTATACCGAGAAACCTCACAAAATCCAGATTATATTCTGATTCGTGTTTTTCTCCGGTCTGCTTTTTGTGAAGGATTTTGTCCGTGAGTAAAAATCCCAGCTTCCTGTCAAACCCTACCCGCCTGCGTATGCCGGAAAAAAAAGTAACCAGGTGGACGCGGTTGGTGGGATGAAGCACTAAAGCCAGATCAAACCTCTTCCTTCTTAAAACAAAAGCAAACCGCATGGATGACCACCAGCTTTTATGTCTTTCGTCTTTATCATAAAGGATTGTTTCGTCTAAATAAGGATTGCCCTCCACTATATCCTTTGTGTAAGGGGAGACCATCATGGCGATAAAGCTGGCAGGATACGCGTCTCTTAAGGCCTTGATGACCGGCGTCGATAAAACAACGTCCCCTATCTTGTCTGTGCGCACAATCAGTATCCGCTTGTATGGGTTTTTACTATGGACCTTGCCTGCCTGCCGCCTGCCTGCCGGCAAGGTCAGGATGACATCTCCAATGTTGCTTAAAGTCACGAATAAAATCTTATGGATGTCCCTCATACCTTTTAGATTTGCTGCATCACATCTTCCGGCGTGATCGCCTTCATGCAACGGTTATTCTGGCAATGGACGACGTAGCAGGGAATCCTGCAACCTGTATCTTTGCGCAAAATTTTTGACCTCTTCAAAGGATAGGGCCCGGTGATCTGCGGCGCTGTCGGCCCAAAAAGGGCAATAATTTTTTTGGCTCCTACGGCATTGGCAATATGCATTGGGCCCGTGTCGGCGCTGACGAATAAATCCGCTCTTTTGCACAGAGCCCCCAACTGTTTGATATTCAAGAGACCGCTCGCCACAATCGGTTTTTCTTTCATCCTTTCTTTAATCTGCATAACCAGTGATTTGTCATGCAGGCCTCCGGTGATGATAACCTTGGCCCTGCGCTCAAGGATGAGCCGATCCGCTAAAATGGCCCAATAATCTCTGGGCCAACGCTTAGGCAACCAGTTGCCTCCCGGGTTAAGCACCACCAGAAATTCATCGGGTTCAACACCCTGGTCCTTTAAGAAATCAAAAACGAATTTCTCATCTTCCTCGCTGACAAAGAACTCCGTAAATCTGTCTTCGACCTTGAGGCCAGCCTTTTCCACAATATTCAGGTAATAATCAATGCGATGCAGTGCGTCTTTTTCAGGAGTGGGAATGTTTTTTGTTAAGAGAAACTTGCGTTTCCGGGTAAGATAGCCGATCCTCTGCGAAATACCGGCCAGCCGGCACAGCAGCGCCCGGGTAAAAGAGCGATGCAGTAAAAAGACCCTGTCAAACTTTTTTCCCTTTAACTGCTTCACAAAGTTTAACTGCGCCAGAAAGCTTCTGTGTCTATCCTTGTCGTCAAAGATGATAATCTCATCCAGATGCGGATTGCCTTTTAAAACAGAGTAGCAGCGGCTGGGCACGATGCAGGCGATAAAGCTATCAGGAAAATTGCGCCTGATGTTACGGATGGCGGCCGTGGAAAATAAAACGTCTCCCAGCCAATTCACGTTAAAAATAAGGATGCGCTCGTTCATTTAGGGATTATTTATGTCTATTCTCCCGTATAAAGTTGTAATAACCGCTGGACTCTATCCAAAAAACGAACAAGTTGTCCGATGTATCAGATATCCTCAAACGTTTTAAAGCAAACAGGTCATCGTTGGGGAATTTTTTCCCGGGACTGGTGACGACCGCCACCTGATAACCTGCCTCTTGGACCCACTGTTTGATCGCAGGCGTGAACATGCCTTCGGGGTAACTAAAGATCAAGGCCGGTTGGCCCAATCTTTCTTCAAGTATTTTCTTGGACTCGAAGATCTGCCTTTTGACCTCTTCCTCGCTCTTTATATTGATGAGCGGCTCAGGGCCTAAAGTATGGCTGCCGATATCAATCAAGCCGGAATCACGCATAACCAAAAGATCCTGCCAACTCATCTTGTCTCCCTGAGGCCTTCCCAATTCATCGATAATCACGAACATGGTCGCACAGAGGTTATATTTTTTTAATATGGGAAAAGCGCGGGTATAATTATCTTTGTTCCCGTCATCAAAGGTGAGAACAACGGTCCTGGGGGGGATTCTCTTTTTTTCCTTGATCCACAGGGCCAACGTCGAAAGAGGAACGACTTGATACCGGTGTTCTTTTAAAAACCGCATATGACGCTCAAAACTCTCTACAGACACCACCACCCTGTTGCCAGGTGGCACCGCAAGATCCACCGAGTGATACATGAGAATGGGCGGAACATAATTAAGCGAAATAATCCCCAGGCTCAGCAAAAATACCGAAAGGATGACCAACGGTATAATGATTAAGAGGCGTTTAAGCATCTTTCATAAACTCCTTGTGTTTGGGCAACCATCTTGTCCTGAGAAAAATTCTTTTCTATAAAAAGGCGGCCTGCCTCTCCCAAAGATCTGGCTTCTCGCGGATCGCCTAAAAGCCGAAGGATCGCCTGCGACAACCCCGTTACGTCAGCCGGTTTAACCAAGAGGCCGTTTATCCCCTCCTGGATCAGACTTCTTATGCCTCCGACATCCGAGCCGATCACCGCAAGGCCAGAAGCCATCGCCTCCATCAGGGCTAAGCCTAAGCCCTCTTTTAAAGAAGGCATGACAAACACATCCATGAGAGAAAAAATCTCTCTTGCGTCTGGCGCAAAGGGAACGAAGTGTACGCTTTGCTTAATCCTGAGATTCTCAACCGCGCTCACCAATTCCTTTTTCATCTTGCCGTCTCCGACAATCAGAAGCTGGGCCTCTGGGATTTGCTCAAGGACAAAAGGCAATGCCCGAATCAGATAGAGGTGGCCTTTGACATCCGAGAGCCTGGCCACAATCCCGATCACGGGCCCAACCTTTAAACCGTAACTTTTTTTGATGTCGCCTTTGAACTCTGAACTTTGAACTCTGAGCTTTTCTACATCGATCCCGTTAGGTACGACAAAAATCTTCCTCTCATCGGCCTTGAGGTCCTTGACCAGGTGCTCCTGGACCGGCTCGCTGATGGCGATGATAGCATCCGGCCAAAATGGAAAGAGCCTTCTAAAAAGCCTTCTTTTAAAGAATCCGTGACAGGTCCAGATATGTTTGATCTTTGAGTTTCTTGCCAGCCAATACCCCAGCACCTGTGTGGTCCGGCTATGGGAATGAACAAGCTGGATCTGCTTTTTCTCTACGATCTTTGATAATTTAAAAAAGCTGGCAAGTATTTTAGGGCTCGCCACATTCTTTGTGTTCATGAGGACAGGGACAAAATCGATACCTTCTGCCGTGAATCGGGGAAGCCAGGCTCCTCCACTCGAAGCCAGATAGACAGAGTGCCCTTTCTTTCTCATGCCTGCAGCCAACGTGAGCAGATAACGGGTGATACCGCCTGTGTTCAGATGATTGGAGATGTAAAGAATATTCATAACGGATTTATCATTTTATGAACTTATCGACCGCCTCCAGCACTTCCTGCGGCGTAATAAGCTCCATACACTCCATCCTCCGGCATTTCGATTTATAGCAAGGGCTACAGGACAACTCTTTCCTGATGACTATAACATGCTCTGACCGCGGTAGGTGTCGGCCAGGGTCCGTCGGCCCGAAAAGCGCCACGCAAGGCGTCTGCACGGCCGCAGCCACGTGCAGGGCCGAGGTGTCAAAAGAGACAAACACACTGCATTTTTTTATTAAACAGGTTAATTGATTGACCGTCGTCTTACCGCAGGCATTGATGGGTTTTGCGCTTTTCATCAGGCTCATGAGGGCATGGGCCTGATCCAAATCTTTTTCCGTGCCCGTGAGGACCACTCGTACATCTTGCCTGCTTAATTCTTCGCAAAAGGTCGCCATATGACGTAACGGCCAGTTCTTGCTTTGCCAACGGGGGCTTGCGCTCAAATTAAGCCCAGCGATTCTTTGATGAGCAGAAAGCCATTGGGAGTTTAGAAAATCGTCTATATACTTCTGGTCTTCATCCGATGGCCACAGCTCTAAACGGGAATCCTCTAATTCCACACCCAGCATCTTTAAGATCCTGAACTGATGACTCACCGGATCCAAGGGAGCCTTGTCCAACCGGACTCGATAATTGAGTAAAATAGAAAACTTTTTATTATGGTAACCGTAGCGATAAAGGCTTGAGCTTAAGAAAGCCAACAGGTGGCTTTTGCGGTTATTTTGCAGGTCAATAACCCTGTCAAAGTTCTTTTTGCGCAACATTCCGACAAGACGGAACCACCCTCGCATACCTCTGTCCTTGTGTTTGAAATCTAAGACAAGCAGCTCATCGACGTAAGGACAACGCAAGAGGACATCCTTGGAATCTGCGCCCACCAGGACGCTGACCTTATGCGGCTCCTTGAATCTTTCCCGGATAGCCCTGATGGCAGGCGTCGATAAGATAATATCGCCCAGAGAGCTTAATTTGATGATGAGGGTCTTTGATTGACTTAATGCCTCTTTATAAACCTCCAGGGTGTTTTTTATCATAAGGTCCAGATTGTATTTCTCCTGGACTTTTTTGTAAGCGTTCTGCGCCAGGCGCACAGCCAGGGGCAAATCTTTATATACCTGAATGATGGCCTCAGCCATGCTGCTGGGGTCAGCCGGAGGCACAAGCAGCCCTGTCTCTTTGTGCTCGATGATATCAACAACGCCGCCGACCTGCGTGGCGACCACCGGAACGCCGCTGGCCTGAGCTTCAATGATCACTCTACCGAAGGCCTCATGGGTGACAGTGGCCAGGACCAGTAAATCCAACTGCGAGACAATCTGGGGAATATCCCTCTGAGTGCCTAAAAATTCGGTGCTATGCCATAATCCCAGACGCCTCACCAAAACCTGTATCTCCTCTTTGTATCTCTGGTGGTGCGCTGACGCATCTCCCACGATCCATATCTTAAGTTTAGGGATGGCGCGCGCCACCCTGGCCATGGCTTTGATAAAATAGACGTGCCCCTTGATGGGCGTTAACCTGGCGATGATACCTACGTTGAATTCTTTCCCTCTTTTTGCGTCCGGGCTTATGAATTTAAACTTTCCTAAATCGACGCTGCGCGGAATCAGTCGGATTCTTTCCACAGGAACCCCGAAATCATCTATCATGTGTCTGGCAATGACGTGGCTCAACACGATCACCCTCTTCGCCCAACCCATAATAAAGCTAAAAGGATGCTTCTTATAATAACCATGGCAGGTTGTGACAAAAATAGCTTTGGTGCGGCGGCAGGCAAAATAGGCGATCCAGGCAGGGACCCTGGAGCGCGCATGCACGATATCAATTTCTTCTTTCTGAATGACCTGAGCTAAAAGCGGAATCGTCTTGATGATCGATACCAACGATTTCTTATGGACCGGGAGTTTATAATGAAGGGCGCCTGTGGACTCCAGTTCCTGAACAAGCTCTCCTCCCGCAGAAACGACAACCGCCTTATGCCCGAGCTGCACTAAATGCCTGGCCAGATCCAGCGTCCCCGTTTCCACGCCACCCACGTTGAGCTCGGGTAAGATTTGCAGAATGTTCATATAAGTTCAAAGTTCATAGTTCAAAGTAAAGTGGCGAGCGCTTCTTTTATCAAAACCGAATCATCCGGCGAGCGCACGGCCGGCCTGTTTGTCCACACGTCTTGGATTCTTTGAGCCAGATCCTGCGTCTTTGATAAATAGATATAACCTGCCCGGGCAAAGTGCTCCAGGTAGCGCTGCTGTTTTTGTCTCAAGCCGCGCTCATCAAACACAAAGACGTACTTTTTGCTGCTGATTGCCTCCGATATCATACTGAAGCTCTCCGGAGAGCAAACCACGACCTGGCTTAAGCCCAGGATCCCTCCGAGGCAATCGGGGATATTCTTTTCGTTGGCGATGACCAGGAATTTGCAGCGGGGCTCCTGGGCAAACTCCCCCTTTACCACAGCCTCACCCTCTTTACTGGTTCTCCTGGAGGTTGTCACCAGGATATCGGCATCGAGTTTCTGGCTTGCTTCTTTGATGCTCGCAGAGACCCTGCGCAAGATGTGCGGTCTTAAACGGAACTCTTTAGAATCGCCTCCGATCAAAAGGCCGATCATCAATCTGCCGCTTGCTTCTTGCGGCTTATCATTCGGGCGCCTCAAGAGAGGCTCGATACGCGAAACGCACCCTTCTAAATATTCCTCATCGATCAGGTTCAAGGCCCCTTCGGTAACCAGAATGTTTTTCTTTCTGGCCGGACGGTCGTGTCCGGGTATGATCACCAGGTCAAACCGGCGTGTGCCTGACAAGGCCGGATGCATCACCACCACCGACCTTGCCAAATTCTGCCGGGAAAGAATGTAATTAACGGGGGCGACGCTTGAGCCACAGGAGATGATGATATCGGGATTGATTCGGCTCAAGGAATCATAACTTTCTTTTTGCAAAACAGCCTTCAGGCATCTGAGGCACCCCTGACACTGATATTTTCCCGATAGACAACTGGCAAGCCGAAATCCTTTCTCAAACCAGACATTCTTAAATTTGACCTCCCCCACTTCCACATCTGAAGTAAACTTGCGCTCTGAAAGAACACCCCTTAAAATCTTGGCGAGGGCCTGGGATTGCCTGAGGTGGCCGGCCTTACCATCGCTTAAGATCAAAACTTTTCTCTGACGGCCATACTTCCATATCTTATAAAGCCAAAAGTAATCCTGGGGGAACCGCTCGATTTCTTTTTCAAAAAGATGAACGAGTTCTTGTAGATTATCCTGAATATCCTTCTCTCGATCTTCACTCTTCTTGACGTGATATGGGGCCTTGAAGATCGTTTTGATGGCGGGGCCTTTGACGCGCGTATAATAACCGGGAATAATGGGGGAGCCGTATTTAAGCGCAAGCCTGACGGCGCCCGTGGCCATAGAAGCCTCTCTTCCGAAGAAGGTCGCCAAATTCCCCGTCTTACCTCCCTGGTCCATGGTCATGCCTATCGCCTCGTTTCGCTTAAGCGCCTTTATTAAATCCCGCGTCTGGTTTTTCCTCTGGATGATTTTACAGCCCCAATGGCTTCGATATTGATTCAGGAGCTCATTGAGACGCGGATGCCGTTGATCCCTCACCAGCAGATTGAAATCAAAGTCCAATGAGGTAGAGATGACGTTGGAGAGCTCCCAGCTTCCGGCATGGACAGAAAGAAGAATCAACCCCTTGCCGTTTGAGAAAGCCTCTCTTATAAATTCCCTTCCTTCCAACTGGACGTACTTGTTGATATACGCCTTATTTAAGAAAGGGATAAAAAATATCTCCATGAGGTTCTGGCCGAAAGACTGATAGAAATCACGGGTGAGCCGAAGGATCTGATGGCAGTTCAGGCGATGGCCCAAGGCCTTCTTTATATGGGCGTAGGCGATGGAGCGGTGCCTTAAATCAAAACAGTAGAGAAAGTCCCCTAATCTTCTGCCTAAAAAAAGACTCAAGCGCACCGGCAGAAATCTGATAAAGAAACCCAGCCCCTTAAACAGAATACAGCTTAAGGAGTCTATGACAGAATCCTTGTTCATCTTTAAAGGTTAATGAGATACGTAAGGCCAGAACCCGTAACCCATCCGTCTCAAGCTTCAACGGGTCAATCCTTACAATATCCTTTTCCGTCGTAATCAGCGTCTCGATTTGCTTATCGCGGCTTGCCTTGAAGATGCCGTCTAAGTCCTGTTTCGAATAAAGGTGGTGGTCGCCGAACCTGCAAGACAACCCGATCCTTATGCCCATCGTCTTTATCAAATTCTCGAATGAATCCGGGTCTCCTATCCCTGAAAACAAGGTTACGGTTTTACTCCGCAAGGAATCCGGGCTTAATAAGTGCTGGCTATCGTTGGCATCGTAGAAGCCTACGGCCTCATGGGAGGATTCAAAGACAGCGCTGTCTGGATTCAACCTGTTCAATTCCTCTTTGATCAAAGTTGTGTCTTTGCTAAGGTTAGTTTTAGTCAAGACGAATATATCGGCGCGCTTAAGCGAAGTAAGCGGTTCGCGTAAGATGCCGCGCGGCAGAAGTTGCCTGTTCCCGAAAGGCCGCGTGGCGTCAACGGTCACCACGTTTAAATCCCTGGCGATCTTCCACTGCTGAAACGCATCATCCAAAATGACGGTATCCACATGAAAAATCTCTACGGCGCGAAGGGCTGCGCGGACCCTGTCCTTGTCCACGATAACGGGGATATCCTTAAGCCTCATCTTAAGCATATAAGGCTCATCCCCCATCGTCTCGTAATTCTGGGTTCGGGATTCTGCCTGGCTGTCCGGCAGGCAGGGATTCTGGATTTCTCTTTTGTAGCCGCGGCTCAAGATAGCGATTTGGTGCCCCTGATCCTTAAGATATCCCGCGATGAACTCTACCAACGCCGTTTTTCCGGTGCCGCCCACCGTGATGTTACCAATGCTGATGACCTTGCAACCCAGATGATGAGAATCTCTCTGCTTGAGAAGTATCAGGAGCCTGACGATAAGCCCGTAGAATGAAGATAAGATCCACAAAAAGAATTTAATAAGAGCGGCAAGGATCCCTTTGGTCTGATCTGTCGCCAGACCATATAGATATCTTTTCACGATTCTCTACTCTCCCATGATCTGAACGATCAATTGCCTCTGGCGCGGCCGGTTATCAAACTCTGCCAGCACAATCTGCTGCCAAGTCCCGAGCATTAGCCGGCCTTCCTCAAAAGGGACGGCGAGAGACGGTCCGGTAAGGGCTGCCCTTAAATGGCTATACCCATTGGCATCCCCCCATGTCTCATCATGATGGTAATGCCTGGAGGAGGGAATCATCTTTTCATATAAATCTGCGATATCCTGGATGAGCCCTGGCTCGTATTCAAAGGTGGTGATTCCTGCGGTAGAACCCACCACAAAAACCGTAAGGCTCCCTTTCTTTAACTTTGAAGAAACCAGGAGGCTGGAAAGGTCCTCGGTTATATTCAAAAGCTGGGGACTGCCTTTCGTATTAAATCTTAACCTTTCATGGATGATCTTCATGGTTTAACGAAGCTGATCTTCCGGCTTGACCACGCCACCGGAAATGATAATCTTGAGCGCATCGCTGACAGTCAAATCCAGGAACTTCAAATCCTCTCTGGGAACAAAGACAGCATATCCGGTAAGGGGCCCTGGGGTGCTGGGGATGAACACGGAAACCAGAGACCGTGCGCAAGCTTCATTTATTTTGGAGAATTCCTCATTCGTCAAAAAACCCAAAGACCACAGGCCTTTGGAGGGATATTCAACTAAAACCACTTTTTTAAAAACGAACTCTTTTTCAGCCAGAATGAACAGGACGATATGTTTGGCTAGGGGATAAATCCTGTCGATAAACGGCAAGCCCGCAAACCACCTTTCAACGCCCCTTAAGATTCTCTTGCTCAGGAAACGGCTTGCCAGAAATCCAACCATTACAACGATCACAAAAAGCAGAATCAGCCCAATCCCGGGTAGATAAAACCCGAGCTCCTCCTTAAAATACACGTTCAAGTATCTGCCCAGGATTCCGTCAAGAAAACGAAAGGCCACAAACAGGACATAAACGGTTATCAAAACAGGCACGACCACAATCAGTCCTGTTATAAAATAGCGCTTCATCACGCCTCCTTTAAGAATAGGTTAAGGCAAAAATAGACTTCTGATGGGTGAGCCAAAGATGACCATCGGTGGCTTTATACCAAGTTTATTATTTTAGCACAAGGGAAGACTGGAAGCAACAGATTTTAATAGATTAAAAAGTCTATAAATGACAGAAGGATGCAGCATTTTTGGGAGGAGGATCAGCTTCTTAAATCCTGCAGGTTTGCTCAATGATTCCCGTGATTTCCTCCAGAGAACCGGCAACCCTGTCTGCTCCTTTAAGGTAGGGTGCCGGAAGGCTGGTCGTTAGGGCAATACAAAACATCCCTGCTGCTTTCGCAGACTTTATGCCTAACGGAGCATTTTCAATCACGGCACATTCGCAAGGTTCTAAATGGAGCCCCCAACAGGCTTTGAGGTAGGGCTCAGGATGGGGTTTGCCATGCTCAACGGCGTTGCCCGGGATAACGATGTCAAAAAGATTTCTGATCCCGGAAGGCAGGATTTTCTGGATCTCTTTTTCAGGGGTTCCGGTCACCAGGCCTAAAAGGTAACCTCTCCTCTTGAGGCACAGTAAGAACCCTTTCGCACCCTTAAAAATAAAACGTTTGAAATATTTTTTAAATATCTTTTGGCGGGACAGAAAGATTTTCTTTAACGTCGCTTTTGAGGGATGGATGCGGGCCTTCTCAAGAAGGCTGGTCAATGTCTTATCCCAGCGCTCTCCTTCTTTCAAATAGACATCCATACAACTGACCCTGACCCCCCAGGGCCTCAAGGCCTCATACCACGCCAGAAAATGATACGGCATGGAATCCACAATGACCCCATCCATATCAAAGATGACGGCTTTAAGTTCTTTTTTTATCAACGGTCCTTCCCTTAGTCAGCGGACATGAAAGAGAGGTTTCTTTCGATGAACTGAAGGAGCTTCTGCTGGGCACCCGAGTCAATATGGGAAAACTCAACCCCCATCCCGGGGTGAATGATATGCTGGACCTGCTTATCGGGCAACCATACGACCTTTGCGTCCAATTCAAGAATTTCATTCTTAGGCGGAAGCTTCATCTTTAATACGACCTCATCCCCTAATTTGAATTTATCGCAACCGTAGATGTAGGCGCCAATGGCGCTTAAGTTCAAAATATCGAGTTTCAGGCACTGGGGACTTTTTTCATATTTGGATTTCAATTCGATCTTGATGTCAATAGGAAGCCGCTTGAATCGGCGACGCAACTGCATCTTCTTGATATCCTCGATGATCTTATCTTCCTGGAAACTATTCAGCGCCAGATCCTCCGTTGCATAGATCTCAATGGATCGGTCCAGGCCTGCGATAGAAAATACGTTCTTAAGGTGCGCGGGGACGTTCGTAAATTTCATCCGGCCCTTGCCGTTAGTCACCTCTTTATAGGCAATGACCACGGCCGAGACACCCATATAATCCATAAAATCGACCTCTTCAAAGTTGCAGAGGATATCGCGATATCCGTCGCGAAGGCGCTGCCCGACCGCCTCAATAAAATTCGCGCTGTCGATGTCAAAGCGTCCGTGCAGATCCAAAATGACGATGTTATTTTTTTGCCTGGCCCTGATTTCCATTTTCTCTGCTATATTAGCATAAGCCTGTCCCTCAGGACAACAGCTTTTTTATAAACTGAAGGTTTTTGAGAGTCGCCCCCCTGTTTCCTGCAATGATTCTCTGGCCGCGCTGACTGAGCTCCGTGGCCAGAAAGGGCTCATTCAACAATCTGGCAACATGCGCTCTTAATTCTTCTTCGTCTTGGACCATGAGAGCCGCCTGATCAGCCAAAAACAAATCCTCTATATCACGAAAATTAAACATATGGGGCCCGAACAGAATGGGCTTACTTAAGAAAGCCGGCTCCAGGATATTATGCCCTCCCTTTTTTATGAGGCTCCCTCCCACAAAAACAATATCGGCGATGGAATAAAAAGATATCAATTCCCCGAGTTTATCCAGAATGAACACGGGAGTGACGGCGCAACTGTGGCATTCGCGAGGCCTGGACGAAACAAATATGCCGTGGAATCCAAACCTGGAAACGATTTTCTCGATATCCTGACTTCTCTCAATGTGCCGGGGAGCTATCAAAAGCTTAAGATGGGGAAATTCTCTTAAAAGTTGGCGATAGGCAGCCAAAACGATTTCTTCTTCGCCCCTGTGCGTGCTACCGGCTACCAGAAGTTTATCTTTCGGCCCTAAACCTAATTCCGCCTGAGTATCTTTTTTTTCTTTTTTCTCTAATTCGATTTTGGCATCAAACTTCATGTTGCCGGTCACCTGAATTTTTTCCTGCGAAACACCCAAACGCTTGAGCCGCTTGGCATCAAGTTCTGACTGCATACAAAACAGAGCGACTTTTGCCAAGATCGGCTTGAGTAGAAACTTCAAACTCAAGTAACCTTTAAAGGAACGGTCCGAAATCCTGCCGTTGACTGTTATCACGGGGATTCTTTTTCTATGGAGATAGGTGAGAAGATTGGGCCAGATTTCCGTTTCAACGATGATGAAAAGGCTTGGATTGATTCTGTCTATGGCGCTTTTTACGGCAAAACCCAAATCCAGCGGCAGGTAGGTCACAAAATCTTTTCCCTGCGCGATGGCCTGAGCCATTCGATTTCCCGTTGCCGTGACGGTAGAGATAACGATCTGCTTTCCCGGATTAGCCTTTCTTAACTCTTGCAAAAGGGCGCTTATGGCATTGACTTCTCCTACGCTGACGGCATGAATCCAAATAGGTCTGTCGAAGCGAGACTCTTTTGGCAGGAAGCCAAGACGAGCCAAAAACCCTGAATGAAATTTACGGCGGAAAAAATAGACGGGCAAAAAGAAAATACCGACAAGCAAAAATATTAAATCATAAACAATAAACATATATACGCCCTTACGCATAACAATGAACGAATCAGGCGCGCGGATGCGCCTTGTCATACACGCTTTTGAGTCTTTCAGTCGTCAAATGGGTGTAGATCTGGGTTGTCGAAAGATTCGCATGGCCCAGGAGCTCCTGGACCGTCCTTAAATCAGCGCCCCGGTTCAAAAGGTGAGTGGCGAAGGAATGCCTGAACGTGTGCGCCGATACCCCCTGCCTCACCCCACCTGCTTTTATGTATTTCATCACGATATTGCGAACGCCGCGGGCACTGATGCGCTGACCGCTTTTATTCAAAAAGAGCGCTGGGGATTCTTTTCTTCTTTTTTCCAAATATTTTCTAATGGCCTGCATGGCAATCTCTCCTATCGGAACAATGCGCTCCTTTTTTCCTTTCCCCTTGACTTTGACGATCCCGCCGATAAAATCTACATCCTCAAGGGACAACCCTACAAGCTCTGAGATCCTGATTCCGGTAGAATAGAACGTTTCTAAAATGGCGCGATTGCGTAAACCTTGAGCATCCTGATCGTTTTTTGCGAACGCCGATTCAATAAGCCGGCTGACCTCTTCTTCCGTCAGGAAATGGGGCAGGTGTTTATCGATCTTGGGGCTTAAGATGCTTGAGATCGGGTTGGTCTTCAAGTACCCTTCGCGGGTGAGAAACTTAAAAAAACTGCGCAGGCTGGAAAGCCGGCGGTTCACGGTCCGCGCACCCAGATTCTTCTCTTTTAATCGCGCCAGATATTTCCTCAAAGTGAGGTAGTCGATTTTCTCGATATCCGTATCCCCGATGAACTTCCTGAAATCTTCCAGGTCCAGATGATAATTCAGGATGGTGTGGGCCGAATAGTTCTTCTCAATCTCTAAATACCTCATAAACTTCTCAATATATTTTTCCATCTAGGAGGAGGCTGACTCTTTATCGTCCTGCTGCGGGAGAGTGCGGGAGGTGAAGGTGCATTTGGGATAGTTCGTGCAGCCAAAGAAGAATCCGCGCCGGGAGCGACGTTCGAGTAGTTCTCCGCCGCAGTTTGGCTCAGGGCATTTGACGCCACTCGTTATGGATTTGGAGAATTTACATTCCGGAAACCCTGAGCAGCTTAAGAACTTTCCCTTGCGCCCCCATTTGACGATCATCGGCTTGCCGCACTTTTCGCAAACTTCATCCGTCGTGATGACTTCCTTTTTGATATTTTCTTGCGCATAATCAAGGCTGCTCTTAAAGGGTGCGTAAAAACCCTCCAGGACCTTTTTTCTGTCAAGCCGGCCCTCTTCGATCTCATCCAGTTCCTCTTCCATGAGGGCGGTAAACTTCGTGTCCATGATTTTGGGAAAATACTCCACCAGCAAGTCAGAGACCTTAATTCCTAATTCAGTCGGCGTGAAATAACCTTTGAGCCGGCGGATGTAATCGCGCAGGATCAATGTGTACATAATGGGTGCATACGTTGAGGGCCTGCCGATACCCTCCTCTTCCAACTCCTTGACAAGGGAGCTATCCGAGTATCGGGGAGGCGGTTTCGTAAAATGCTGAGAAGGCAGGAGCTGGATGAGATCGAGCGCTTCGTCTTTTTCCAGCTCGGGAATCTCATTCTTTCTCTTGTCGTCCTCATTATTCTTATTGTAAACCGCCGTGAAACCGTCAAAGATCAACTTGCTTCCGGAAGCCGAGAATAAATATTTTTCTGCCTGGATCGTGACGCTGGTCGACAGATATCGCGCTGCCGTCATTTGGCTGGCCACAAACC
Source organism: Candidatus Omnitrophota bacterium (assembly GCA_043798795.1). GTDB lineage: Bacteria > Omnitrophota > Gorgyraeia > Gygaellales > Profunditerraquicolaceae > JBDRKE01. The sequence continues at coordinate 2,202 of JAZDOJ010000007.1, read as the reverse complement.
GGTTGTAGATAAGTTCGTAGAGCTTGTACTGGGCAGGGCTTAAAGAGGCCTTCAGGCTTTCAGGCGTGCGATGGACGGACGCCGGCCGGATGGCCTCATGCGCCTCTTGAGCGAGCTTCTTGACTTTATAAACATTGGGCTCCTGCGGCAAATACTCCTTCCCGAACCGGCGGGCAATCACGCTCCTGACCTCTTTAATGGCCTCAGGGGCAACATGGGTTGAGTCTGTGCGCATATACGTGATCAACCCCACGGGCGCATCCTCTCCTATATCAATACCTTCATAAAGCTGCTGCGCCACGATCATCGTCTTGGTGGCGTTAAATCTTAACTTGTTGAATCCATCCTGCTGAAGCGTGCTGGTGATAAAAGGCGCATCCGGATTACGCTGCCTCTCGGTTTTCTTGACGTCCAGGACCTTAAAAGCAAATTTTTTGATCTCTTCGACGAGTTTATCCGCTTCCTCTTTATTTTTGATCTGTGCCTTTTTATCCTCAATCTTTTCCAGTTTGGCTATAAAGGGTTTTTGGATTTTGGATTTTGGATTTTGGATTTTCTTCAGTTCTGCCTCAATCTCCCAATATTCCTGGGGAACGAAGGCATTGATGGCCTTCTCCCTTTCGACGATCAGTTTTAAAGCTACAGATTGCACCCGGCCAGCGCTTAAACCTCTGGCAATCTTTCTCCACAGTAAGGGACTTAAAAAATACCCCACGATCCTGTCCAACACCCGGCGGCCGACCTGCGCCTCCACCATCTTTTCATCAAAATCGCGCGGATGCTTGAAAGCAGCATTAACGGCGACGGGAGTGATTTCGTGAAAGATAACGCGAAAAACTTTCTTCTTCTTAAAAAGGCGCTCCCGGATCTGCCACCCGATGGCCTCTCCTTCCCGGTCAGGGTCCGTGGCCATGTAAATATGGTCCTTTCCCTTGGCTTCTTTCTTAAGGGAAGTCAGGATCTTCTGCCTGCCGGGGATGACTTCGTAATCGGGCTCAAAACCTTTTTCGATATCAACACCCAATTTCTTTCTCGGCAGATCAATCAGATGCCCCATGGAGGAGACCACCGCATAATGATCCCCTAAGATTTTACTGATCGTCTTGGCCTTGGTCGGAGATTCTACGATAACGAGGTTTTTATCTTTCATGCCGCATCCATCCTGACGAATTGTTTTCCCGGTAATTGCTGCACCAGCCTCTTCAACTGCAACCTCAAAAGTATATCAGAAATTTTTGAAATATCCATATTTGTTTTTTCTACGATATCATCCAGCAGGACGCTATCTTTTGAAATCAAATTATAAACCAGATGCTCCGCTTCCCTCAGGTCTGGATTTTGACGAAGGGCCAGCTGCGGCGCGGCTTCCCGAGGCAGGACCGTTCCCAGGTTCAATTCTTCCAGGATGTCATCCACGCAGGAAACTAATTTTGCACCTTCCTTAATCAAGCCCAGCGCACCGATTGAATTAGGGGAATCCACCTTGCCCGGAAGGGCGAAGACTTCCCGGCCCTGCTCTAAGGCGAAATCCGCGGTTATCAGGGCACCACTCGTTTGAGCTGCCTCTGCCACCAGCACCCCTAAGCTCAAACCACTGATGACACGATTGCGGCAGGGGAAATTTTCTTTTAAAGGAGGAGTATCAAAGGAGAATTCCGAAATGACCGCGCCTGATTTAGAAATATCCTCGGCCAAACCGATATTCTCTTCAGGATAGATATGCCTGAAGCCGCTGCCCATGACAGCAAGCGTCCGGCCGCCTCTTTTTAAAGCGCCTTTATGCGCACAGGTATCTATCCCGCGCGCCAGGCCCGAAACAATCGTCAATCCTCTCTCGGATAACTCTGAAGCGAATCTTTCTGCCTGCGTGAGGCCGTAAAAAGTGGCCCTGCGCGAGCCGACGATTCCGATGGCCAGCCTGTCTTCCCTTTGGATGCTTCCTTTGATATAAAGCACGATAGGTGGATCCGGTATGTGTTTCAAGTTTGCGGGGTAATCCTTATCTTCTAAAGTCACAATCCTTAAATTTAATTTTTTCGCGAGGGCAAGCTCCCGCTCTAAATCCTCGTCTTTTAAAGAATTAATCTTTTGCGCTATCTTTTCTCCTATCCCGGCGGCAGCAGCTAATTGGCGGGATGAGGCCTTCAGGATATTTTCAGGGGTCCCGAAGATTTCAAGCAGTCTTTTTAATCGTGTGCTGCC
>JAZDOJ010000012.1:0-3500 GCA_043798795.1 Candidatus Omnitrophota bacterium | reverse complement strand
GCACTCACCAATGACTATCCTGTCCGGCCTCATTCTCAGACAGTTCCTGAAAAGGTCGCGTATTGTAATGGCGCCTTTGCCTTCGATGTTGGGCGGCCTTGACTCAAGCCTCACCCAATGCTCCTGATCCAATCTTAATTCCGCGGCATCCTCAATAGTGACGATCCTCTCTTCTTGAGGGATAGATAAAGACAATACATTTAAAAAAGTGGTCTTGCCTGAGCCTGTTCCTCCGGAGACGATTATGTTCTTCCTGGCCAAAACACAGGCTGTGAGAAAATCAGCTATTTTGCGGTCAAGGCTGTTGAAACGCGTGATCAAATCCTCGACAGTATAATGCTCTCGCGCAAATTTTCGGATAGTCAATGTGGGGCCTGTCAGGGAAAGCGGCGGAATAATCGCATTGACACGGGAACCATCGGGCAATCTCGCGTCAACCATGGGGACGGATTCGTCAATACGCCTGCCCAGCGGCGCGACGATCCTTTCTATGACCACGCGCACCTGGTCATCTGAAATGAATTTTTTACTCGTCAATTCGATCCTGCCATGCAGTTCGATATAAACCTGATCTTTATTATTCACCATAATATCAGTAATATCCGGATTCCTTAAAAGATCTTCCAAAGGCCCGAGGCCTAATGCTTCATCAGCGATCTCCTTGACAAGCCTTTCCCTGACCTCGAATGACGACAAAAATGCGCCGGTCTCTTCAGCCAATAAGTTTGAAATTATCTTCTCGGCCTTTTCCCTGAGCTCTTTTGCCTTCTTCGGGTTATTGATCAATTCCATGTCAAGGCGCTTTAAATCCAACTCTTCGATGAGCCGCGCATGGATCCTGCGTTTTAATTTTATGATCTCGTCTTCTTCTTCAATGGGCTTTATCCACTTGATCTTATCTGTCATGCCCATCGCATCCCAAAAACTGCCGGCTGTGGGCATCTCTTCTTTTTTAAGAGACCTTAGGTCTTCCACTTCTTTATGGGCGATATAAAGCGAGGTGTTGGCTATCAACTCCTTGGCAAATTTCTTAATGGCAGCGCTCACGCGGCTGGATGGGCTATCCACAACAACAGGAACCCCTCTGTTTAAAGCTAGCCCGACCACCTTCCCGTCGCTGGGGACGCTCGCGATCAACTCACACGGAAGGGCAAGCTTAACCTCCTGCCATGAAAGGCCTGATTTACTCTCGGCCCTGTTTAAAAGGAGCTTTATCATCTTGAGAGGAAAGTGCATGGATTGCAGGACATCCAGGCCCCAGCGAGTTTCATAAACGGATAATATGTCCGGGGTGACGATGAAGAGGATAAGATTAGAACGGTTAAAAATATTGATGAGGCTGTCGGTAAAAGCCCTGCCGCCGTCAACGATAATGAAGTCATAAAAAGACGTCAGCATATTGATGACTCTTCCGATGCGGTCGCCCGTGATATGAGGGGATTGTTTTGGCCGGGTGATGGCAGGCAAAAAATCTATGCCCGCCGGCACAAGGGTCATGTAGTTTTTGATATTGCCGGCTTGTTCTACTTTTTCTAAAATAGAGACAATGTCGAAGATGGAATACTGAGGAGTGGTGTCGATCATTCTGGCCATATCCTGAATGGCCTGAAGGTCTAGATCGATCAAAGCAACTCTTTTGCCTTCTTGGCCCAGAGCAATGGCCAAATTAACGGCAAGGAGGGTCTTGCCAACCCCGCCCTTTGTGCTGAATATGGAAATAACGCTACCTAATGATTTCGCTGTAGGTTCTGCCATTTTTATAAGTCGTCAGTCGTCAGTCGAAGGTTTTAGCTGACAGCTGACAGCTGACAGCTGACAGCTGATAGCTGAATTAACTCAGTTGATACGTAACAGGCACTTCAACCCAGATTTCTTTCAGTATTAACCCCTTTGGAAAAACAGGGTAGGGCTCGAGCCTTTTGACAGTATAAATTGCGGCATTATCCAATAATTTATGCCCCGAGGATTGGCTGACCACGGCGCCGATAAGCTGCCCGTTTGAAAGCAGATGCAAGCTTAAAATCACCGTGCCTGATAAATTCGCGCGCTGCGCCTCAAGCGGATAGCTGACGTTTTTCAAGATGATATCCTGGACCATCCGCATATAGATATCTGCCGGCTCTTCATCAGCCATCGCCTTCTTTGATGACGCAGCCTCCTGGATATCCCTGCGCATATCCCCATAATTAACGATCATCGGAGTAATGGAAATCACTAGTTCTGTAGCTCCGATCTGGAAATCTTTTGACCTGAAAAGAGCGCCGATGATCGGAAGGTCTCCTATGGCAGGGACCTGCTTTAAGTTGTTTGACTGCTCATTATCGATCAGGCCTGCCAGGAATATGGTCTGGTTATTCTTCAAATACAACTCTGTTGAAACGTTCCTGACTTTAAAACCCGGCGTGGATGTTGAAACGCTCGCCCCTGTCTGGATTGTCAATGACGTTGTTTTATCGACTGTCTTTATTTCCGCTTCGAGCTGGCATTGAATATCTCCTGTCTCCTTTACTTCCGGCCTTATATTCAGTGTGATGCCATAATCCACATAGGTGACTGATGTCGTGGTTGTGCCGCTGGAAACGCTGATATCGGCTAAAATAGGGATCTGGCCGCCGACTAAAAATTTTGCCTCTTTGCCGCTTAAGGCAACGAGCTTTGGCCTCGCTAAAGTGCGCGCCAGATTGTCATTCTCTAATAAATTCAGGGTGGCTGTCAGCTTAGTCCTGTCAAACCTGGATTGGCCTACGCCTTTAATAAGGTCCGGTATCTGCCTAGTGAAAAGATTATGCGTACCAGGAGTCGAGACCTCATTAAAACTCCAGGAGTTTGACCAGTCTATGCCGAGTTTATCTTCGGCTACCTTTGAGATTTCCAGGATCTGCACATCTATTTCAACAAGGGGATTATCTTCTGAAAAGGTCAGAAGATTAATGATCTTATCTGTAAAATTACTCAAGAGTTGGGTCGTGACCTCTTTTTTACGTGTAGGCAGGTCGCCAAGCACAAAGATCTTCCGCTCCTGATCGCCGACTTGAAATGTGATACCCCGGATGCCTGCCGTATGGAAAAGATCCTCGAGCCTCTTTTTTAATTTTCCTAAATCCTGTTCAAAAACCCTAACCAGGATCTCGCGCTGGCCAGAATCATCCCAAATCTGCAAGTTGGTTTCTCCGGCTGCCTTGGCTGAAACAAGGATCTCTTTGCCGCTTGCGCTCGCCACATCGGCGATCAGGGGATTCCCGATAGCAAGCCTTGTCGGGTTTGAAACCGGGATAACCTTGGTTTCTCCGACGACAATATCCATCTTCCTTGTTGCGCCCGCATAGTCATCAGAAAAGAATTCGGAATAAACTGAAAGTGGGGTGCCTAAACACAGGAGGCATAATATGGAAAAGATGTAAATCCTTCTCATTTTATTTACTGATATCCATTCTTGTTTTTTCTGTCCCGCGGTAAACTTCAAGCGTTGGAGGCGCAGGTGGCTCAGGCGGCTTCTCCTG
>JAZDOJ010000055.1:0-31348 GCA_043798795.1 Candidatus Omnitrophota bacterium | reverse complement strand
ACAGCTCAACTGAAGCGGTTTAAGGCTGAAGTGCCTATTTTTGTTCAGAAGTACTATCCTGAATTTGCTTCCTCCCTGCGTGAGTCGAAGGAGCTCAATGACGAGATGAAGGCTAAGCTTGAACAGACCCTTAAAGACTATTTGAAAGAGTTGGGTGCTTAAGGTTTAAAGCCATGAAAACACTTTCCGTCTTAAAGAAGGATATGGAGTTCAACAAAGGTCTATCCTCTTTGATCGAGGTCTTAAAAAATATAGCGGTAGCCCAGTTTCGGACGCTGGAGAAGAGAATCAAATCCTATGAAAAATTTGAGTTATTCCTGGGAAGTTTCTTTGAGCTGATTGATTTGGGACATTTGAATCACCCTTTTATCAGGCCCCGCCATGACCAGCAGGGTGTTGTGGCGGTGACCTCAGACAGTGGACTCTTGGGCGGTTTGAATATGCAGGTGGTGAATAACGCCCTCGTGGAATTAGAGCAGGCGCCCGGCCAATTGATCGTCATCGGAGAGCGCGGAAAGATGTACGCCCGGGACAACAACGTTTCCTTCATTGCTTTTCCGGGAATCAACGATGAAGAGCGGCATGCTCAAGCCATGCAGATGAGGGATTTTCTTCTAAAAAAAATCTCGGAGGGCGCTTTCGGAAGCCTTAAAGTTGTTTATCCGCGGCCCCTCTCCTTTACCGTACAGCGCGTGGAGACGATCACGTTTTTGCCGTTTGCGCCCCCATCGCTTAGCAGAAGGAACTTAGCGGAAATCCCTGCCTGCTTGTTCGAATCGGCACCCGGGGAACTGGTGGCTTATTTGGTGTATCTTTGGATGGGGCATAAACTCTTTGAGATTTTCGGCTTAAGCCGCCTGGCAGAATTTTCAGCGCGCTATGTGCACCTGGAGGAAAGCCTCGCAAAGCTCAAAGATATGGACAATAAATTAAAGCTGCAGTATTTCAAGGTCCGGCATGAACTCATTGACCGGAATATGAGGGAGCTTTTCAGCGCCCGTTTACTCTATGCCAACCAATAACCAAACGACAAAACCCAAGGGAAAGGTCGTCTCCGTGCAGGGGCCGGTGGTGGATGTAAAATTCCCCACGGCCGACGATGTCCCCAATATCTTTACCGTCCTCCACACAAAAACCTGGGAGGAAGAAGAGGTTGTTTTGGAAGTGGCGGAACATATTCCCGGCAATATCGCCCGTTGCATTGCCATTAATTCGACCATCAACCTGCAGCGTAATCAGGAGGTCGAGATTTTCGGCTCTCATATCGAAATCCCCGCGGGAGATAAACTTTACGGCCGTATCCTGAATGTATTAGGAGAGCCTATTGACCAGAAGGGAGAGCTCACCTATCAGGAAAAACTTCCCATACGTAAAGAAGATATGGGCACGCGCGTCAAGATCTCCAAAGACAAATCCGTGCGCCGCTCTTTTGAGGTGATGGAGACGGGGATCAAGATCATTGACCTGATTTCCCCTTTAGTCAAGGGAAGCAAGACCGGGATTCTGGGAGGAGCGGGGCTTGGCAAGAGTGTTCTGACCTTAGAGATCATCCAGCATATTGTCAAGAAATACCAGGGCAGTTGCGTGTTTGTCGGCGTGGGGGAACGCATCCGAGAAGGAAACGAGCTTTATTATGAATTATTAAAGCACGATGTTCTGTCCAAGACCATGATGGTGTTCGGCCAGATGAACGAGCCTCCCGGCGCTCGGTTTGCGGTGGCCATGACCGGCATCACCATGGCAGAATCTGTCCAGCGCAAAAATCAGGATGTGCTTTTGTTTGTGGACAATATCTTTCGTTTTGTCCAGGCAGGCTCTGAGATCTCTACACTGCTGGGACGGGTGCCTTCGGAGACAGGATACCAGCCGACGCTTTTGTCTGAGGTCAGCGAATTTCACGAAAGGATCCGTTCCTCTAAAGAGACGGCCGGCTCCATCACATCCGTTGAAGCCGTCTATGTGCCTGCGGATGACCTGACAGACCCGGCGGTTGTGGCCATCTTTAGTTTTCTGGATTCTGTGCTTGTGCTTTCGCGCGAACGCATCCAGTTGGGCCTGTATCCGGCCATCGACCCTTTACAATCCAGCTCCGCCAACCTGGATATCGATATCGTAGGCAGGCGCCATTTCGATATTGCCCAGGAGGTCATCCGGATCTTTCAACGGTACGAAGAGTTAAGGCGTATAGTTCTGGTGGTGGGAATCGATGAGCTCTCTCATGCGGACAGGATCCTGTATGAACGCGCCAGAAAATTGCAGAATTTCCTCACCCAACCCTTTTTCGTGGGTGAGGTCTATACGGGGAAGAAGGGCGTGTATGTGACGATTGAGGAGACCCTGGGGGGATGCTCCAGGATTATCAACGGGCAATTCGACGTCAAGCCCGAGGAAGAGTTTTACCTTATTGGAGCGCTATCATAAAGTGTAAGCCAACGAGATGTCCAAGAAGATTGATACCCTATTAGCCGAGGCCGTCGTTGAAAAAGGCCTTCTCGCCAAAGAAAACCTGGAGCCTTTATTAAAGGAAGCGGAAAGTTCCGGAAAAGGCCTTCAGGAGGTTCTCCTGGAGCATAGAGCCGTCTCGGAAAAAGAGCTTTTGAATCTCCTGGCAGCGGCGCTGAAACTTCCCATCCTTAACCTGAGAGAGGCTGTTATCGATAAAGGGGTCATTGCCAAGGTCCCCATAAAAATCGCCACCTACTACAAATTTATACCCGTGCGTTTGGAGGAGAGGGTTTTGACCATAGCCGTCTCAAGCGTCCTGGACATTAAGACGCAGGATGAAATCAGGACGCAACTGGGGTTTGATATTGTGATGACCCTTTCGCCTCAGGAAGAGATTCGGGAGGCCTTAAAGAAATATTACGGCCTGGCTGCCGAGACGCTGGATAAGATTTCAGCTGTCGGGATCAAAGAGCAGCCGTTAAAGGAGGGTGAGCCCCAGGAAGCCATTGAGGATATTGAGAGGCTTGCAGAAGATGCCTCTGTGGTCAGGCTGGTCAACCAGATCATCCTTGAGGGCTGGAAAAAACGCGCTACGGATATCCACATAGAGCCCTATCGTTCGGATGTTGCCTTGCGTTACCGCATAGACGGCCTGCTTTACGACGTCCGCGTGGGCCAGGAAGTCAGGAATTTCTTAAGCGCAATCATTTCGCGCATCAAGATCATGTCGAACCTCAATATCGTCGAACGCAGGCTCCCCCAGGATGGCCGCGCCATTGTCAGGGTCCAGGAGCAGGTCCTGGACCTGAGGATCTCAACGATCCCCACCCCTTTCGGAGAAAGTGTCGTGATCAGAATTCTTCCCACCACGATGCTGTTCAATCTGGAAAAGCTGGGTCTGGCCAAGAAAGACGTGCAGTTGCTGGAGGCCTTGATCATGAAGCCTCACGGCATCATCTTTGTCACAGGACCCACGGGTAGCGGCAAGACTACCACCCTCTATGCCTGCTTAAGCCGCATCAACACCAAGGAGCGTAAGATCATTACCATCGAAGACCCGATCGAATACGAATTGGAGGGGATCACCCAAATCCAGGTGATGCCGGAGATCGGCCTGGATTTCGCGCGCGGGCTTCGCAGTATCCTCAGGCACGATCCCGACGTGATCATGGTCGGAGAGGTGCGGGACCTTGAGACAGCGGAGATCGCCATCCGTGTCGCCCTCACCGGTCACCTTGTTTTCTCGACGCTGCATACCAATGATGCAGCCAGCGGGATCACGCGCCTGGTCGACATCGGCGTGGAGCCGTACCTGGTTTCATCCAGCGTCGAGGCATTCATCGCCCAGCGCCTGATCCGGGTGAACTGCCCGGAATGCAAATACGAAGACACGAAAGGTCCGTCCGAATTAAAACAGATGATCGCCCATGACCTGGGGATGAAGGTTGACGCTATCAAGATATCGAGGAGCAAGGGCTGTCCGGTGTGCAATTTTACGGGCTTTTTCGGCAGGACCGCTATTTATGAAGTGATCCTTATTGATGATACCATCAGAGACCTTATCGTAAAGAAAACCCCCTCGGGCCAGATAAAAAGAGCGGCTGTGGCTTCGGGGATGCGGACCTTGCGCCAGGACGGTTGGCAGAAAGTCCTGCTAGGTATCACGACACCTGAGGAAGTGATGAAGGTCACCTCTGCGGAAGAGGAGCGGATATCAGAGAAAGAGCAAAAGGCGCAAGGCCCAGCCGTTGGTGCTTTGATGCCTTCGGTTACCGAGACGCCCATCCCTATTTTTGATTCCAGGGTCTTCAAGCGCTTAAGCTCGAAAGTCAATATCCATTACCGGGTGATTAAATCAAAGGATGACCTCGTAAAAAAAGGCCTGCTCCCCGAACACCTGAGTATGACAAAAAATATTTCTGCCGGAGGCCTGCTCTTTATATCAGAAGAGGCCCCTCCCATGGATGCGTTCCTGGAGTTAAATATCGAACTGCCTGACGCAGGCCCACCGGTTGAGTGTTTGGCCAGGATCATCAGGATTGAGGAGACGGCGCAGCGGCATTACAATATTGCTGTCTGCTTCCTGGATATTACCGGTGCCCAAAGGACGAGGCTTAACAAATACATAGACACAGAAGGAGGTTCTTAAAACTTATGAGTCTATACAGGTACACGGCCAAGAAGGGTCCGCAGGAGGTTATGGAGGGTCAGCTGGAAGCAGCTTCTGAGAAAGAGGCTGTGGAAAAAATCAATGCCCTTGGGCTCATCCCCATGCGCGTTGAAGAAGAAGTCACCCTTTCTGCCTCAGCCGCTTCAACAGGTAAGTCTTTTGGTAAAGTGAAAACGCGCCAGATCACGGTGTTCAGCCGTCAATTGGCGACGCTGATCAGGTCCGGTGTGCCGATCCTGCGTGCGATCCATATCATCATGGAACAGTCAGAAAGCCGCACCCTTAAGGCTGTCTTAGGGGATATCCATGATAACCTTAAAGAAGGCTCGACGTTTTCCTCCAGCCTGGCGGCTCATCCGGATTGTTTCTCCCCTCTTTATATTGCCATGATCCGTGCCGGAGAGGATACGGGCGCGCTGCCAGAGGCCTTATTAAGGGTTACGGATTATCGTATGAAGCAGGAGGAGTTTATTTCACGCTTGCGTATGGCCTTAGCCTATCCGGTCCTTATGGCGATCGTGGGAGCGGCGACCATCGTGTTCATGCTTACCTTTGTCATACCGCGCCTGACAAAAATTTTCCTCAGCATGGGGCAGGAGTTACCCCTACCCACCCAAATCCTCATTTCCATCAGCAGGGGCCTGAGTGAGGTATGGGTATGGCTGGCCCTTTCGGTCATTATCCTGATTCTCATCCAGCAATCCAAAACAGGAGCGGGAAAGGCCGTTTTAAGCCGTCTGAAGATCCGCCTGCCTTTATTCGGAAGCATCATCCTCAAAGTCAACTTGAGCCGTTTCTGCCGGACGCTGGAGCTTTTGATTAAAAGCGGCATCCCCATCCTGAAGGCAATTGATATAGCCGTTGCCGTGATTAACAATGAGGTCGTCAAAGAAAAACTTAAGACAAGCCATAAAGAATTGGAACAGGGAGGTTCTTTCGGCAAGAGCCTGAAGACTTCCGGTCTGCTACCCTCCTTTATGACCAATCTTGTCATTGTGGGTGAAGAATCAGGCAAGTTAGCGGAGGCTCTCAGCGAGGTGGCGGATACGTATGAGCGCGAGACGGATGAGGCGGTCAGGATCATGACCAATCTGCTTGAGCCCCTGATGATTCTCGTCATGGGCCTCATCGTTGCCTTTATCGTCATCGCGATGCTTCTGCCGATTTTTGAAATCAACTTAATGGCCAGGTAACTTAAGACATGCGGATTTTACTTGTTCTGTTTATGGGTTTCGTTCTTTTGTCTTCCCAGGCTACTTTCGCCGAGGATCCATTTTTTAGCGAAAGTGAGTTTCAAGATAAGTGGAAGGAAGTCGTCGGCGACCATTTCCTCGTCTATTATAAGGGTGAGGATAGATTCGCCAGGGATGTATCGGCAAGGGCGGAGGTCTATTATGGCCGGATAGCTACGGATATAGGCTACCCCCGGTATTCCGAGTTCTGGACGTGGGAAAAGAGGGTCAAAATCTATATTTTTCCGGACCGCGAGGCCTTTATAAAAACAACAGGCCAGCCCCGCTGGTCTGAAGGGATGGCGGATTACCGTAAAAAAGAGATTATCAGTTATGCCTGGAGCAAAGGGTTCCTGGAGTCTTTACTTCCTCACGAAATGGCTCACCTTATCTTCCGGGATTTTGTGGGGTTTAAAGGAGAAATCCCCCGCTGGCTGGATGAAGGCGTAGCCCAGTGGGCTGAGGAGGCCAGGCGGCCGCAGATAAAAATGGCAGCCAAAGTTGCTTATGAAAAAGATTCCCTCCTGTCTATTACGGATATGATGAAATTAGACCTGGACAGCGTTGGAAAAATGGACCGGATTTATATCCGTTCCTCGCGCACAAAGACGGGTGAACAACAGGTCCTGTTCTTAAGCGCGGACCAGCTCATCAGCACGTACTATCTCCAATCCGTATCCCTGATAGGTTTTTTGATTGAGGTATTCGGGTCCTACAGTTTTGCCGATTTTTGCAGACAATTGCGGGACGGAAAAAGGCTGGAGGAAGCCCTCAGGTTCGCCTATCCGGCAAAGATAAGAAGCCTGGAGGAGCTGGAGAAGGAGTGGAAGAAATATTTAGGTAGGTTATAAGGGAGGTTGATATGCAAGAAAGGAAGGGTTTTACGCTGATCGAACTGATGCTCGTTGTCATCATCATCGGCGCGCTGGTTGCCATGGTGATGCCGCGGCTTACCGGCCGAAGTGAACAGGCACGCGTCTCTGCGGCGACCGCCGATGTGCGGGCGAATATGGCTACAGCCCTTAAGCTTTATGAGCTGGATAGCGGTGACTTTCCCACGACGCAAGAGGGGTTGGACGCCTTATTGAGCAATCCCGGTTCAGCCAAGAACTGGAACGGACCTTATTTAGAGAGGAAACCCTTGGATCCCTGGGGCCGGGAATATAAATATAAGTGCCCGGGGGACCATCGGCGCTCGGATTACGATTTGTATTCTTTGGGCAAAGACGGCGTGGAAAGCGATGACGATGTCACGAATTGGGACTGAAAGAAGCTTTACGCTCATCGAGGTCATGATCGCCGCAAACGTCCTGGCGCTGGGCGCCATTTTAATATATGAAGCTTTTTTTATTGCGCTGAATACTTTCAGTTACAGCGCGCATTATCTGGAGGTAGCGCCCCTGGCCAACGAAAGATTATGGCAGGCCCAGGACCATTTAGAGCATCTGGGTCATTTAGGGGATCTTTCGACGCATGGGGAATTGACGCATAGGGGAGAGCATTATCATTGGGAGTTGTCGAGCCTCCTTCGGGAGGAGGCCGGAACAGATAAATTATTTCAAGTCGATCTAACCTTCTTCTGGCAGGAGGGAAGAAGAAAAGCGAATGTGTCCAGGAGCGCCCTTGTTTTATATAAAGAAAAAGAATAAGACAGCCAAAGGCCAAGGTCTCACCTTTATGGAACTGATTATCGTGAGCGCTTTGGTTGGCCTGGTGGCCCTTGCGATATACGGATTGCTTAGCACCGGCTTAAGAATCTGGGAGAGGATCCAGAAACCTTTGCCGAGTGAGGATATCAATATCTTTTTAGATAAATTCCAATCGGACCTTAGGAATTGTTTTCATTTCAAGGGGATTGATTTTTCAGGGGCACAGGAGTCCCTTGTCTTTGCCACATTAGTCCAGAGTCGTCGCTTGAAGACAGAAACAGTAGGACAGGCCCTTTATTCTTATGACGCCAACAACAAGGCCCTGACCCGGGAGCTTGGCGATTTCTCCGATGTCTACAGCGGGGATGAGGGTTCTTTGAAACAGGCCCTGGAGAAGGTCGAGTCATTGAGATTCCAGTATTATACATTTGATGAACTCACGAAAAAGTATGTCTGGTTGGAGGAGTGGTTGACGCCGCAAGTCTTGCCTTTAGCCGTGCGTATGGAATTGGTGATAGGGGGTGTCGACGGTGGGGTATTCACGAAGACCGTTTCTCTTTCGGTCGCGAACTTCTGACAGGCGTTCAAGCATCCTGATGCTGGCCCTCTGGTCTCTTTGCATCCTGTCTGTGTTTGCGGTCATTTTAAATTATACCGTCAGGCAAAAGATCACGTTCGTGCGCAGGCTTGATTCAAGAGACAGGGCCCATCTTGGGGCTGAAGCCGGTGTAAAAAAAGCCATCATCTATTTGAAGAAATTAGAAAACACAGGGCCAAAGGCGTATCTGGCTTTGAAGAATTTGATGGCCAGGGAATCGGAGAGTGTCGAAGGAAATCGCTGGGAGATCAGGGACGAAGAACGAAAGATTAATATGAATCTGGCAGGACTTCCTGAGCTGGCACGCCTTTTTCAGGTAGCTGCCTGTATGAACGAAATAGAGGCACAGGACCTGGCGAGCTGCATTATAGACTGGCGGGATAGCGATAGCGCTCTGTCCAGTGCCTCAGGCGGTGCCGAAGACCCTTATTACAGAAACACAAGCGTCCCTTACGAAGCCAAAGATGCGCCTTTTGAAGTCTTGGATGAGATTTTATTGGTCAAGGGCATGAATCAGGATATATTTGAGAAGATAAAAAGCCTGCTCACCCTTTACGGAGACGGCAAGGTCAATATCAATACCGCCTCAAGTGAAGCGCTTTTGGCTTTAGGGTTAGACCTTGGGACGGTGGATAAAGTTCTGATCTTCCGGCAGGGAAAAGACGGCCTGGAGGCTACAGAGGATGATAATATCTTCGATTCACCGGAGCGTATCGTGTCGCTTCTGGGTGAGGCCGTTAACTTGACGCCGGCTGAGGTCGCTAAGTTGACGCATCTTTCTCAGAATTTCCTGACGACCCAATCCGGTTATTTCATGATTGACAGTCGTGCTTCTTCGTCGACGGCTAGCGACGTGGAAGTTCTGTGTATCGTGGACAGTGAGGGAGAAATTTTATATTGGAGAGAATCCTAAACGCATGCTTAAACTCAATCTTCATCCATGGACGCATTTACCCAACGTATCGGGAAAAGAGCTGGCAGGAGTGGAATTAGGGGCCACAAGCGTCAAAATTGTCAAAATCGCCACTTCTTTGAATAAGATTGAGTTGTTGGATGCCTGGTCCGCAAATACCAGCGGTTCAACCGATGAGGAAATCGCCAAGATGATAGGTTCAAAGTTCGCGGAGTTCAACCTACGCAGCGCCAGGGTCATCAACATCATCCCGACGGGCCTGGTCATCACCAAGAATATTGAGATCCCCTCCACGAATCCTTTGGAGATCAAAGATATCATTGCCCTGCAGGCCGGCCGGCACACCCCCTATTCCAGGGAGGAGATTATCGTCGATTATCTGGATATCGGCGTCTATAAAAACAATTATTCCAAAATCCTGCTGGTCATTGTGGCGCGCAATGTTGTCAAAAGGCAGGTTGAGATTTTGGAGAAGGCAGGTCTGAGGTTTGATGATTCCTTTTTGGCTGCGGAGGGAATCGCCTGTGCAAGCGCGAGACTCTTAAAAGTAGAGACCCAAAACGCTCCGGCAGCTATCGTCCATATCGATGAAAGCTCGACTGATTTTCTTGTAGTGTTTAAGGGCAAGCCCCTCTTTATCAGAAGCCTTCCCCTGGGAGCGGCGCATCTATCAGAGGACAGCCAGACTTATGAGGGAAAATTTATCGAAGAGGTGAAGAGGTCGATAGAGGGCTATCAAAACGAAGATATTGAAAAGCTTCCCTTGACCTTGGTCCTCTGCGGTGTCTTGAGCGACAGCAAGGGTGTAGAAAACGCATTGGGTCAGACGCTGCATTTTACCATCAAGAGCACGGCCTACCTGACGCACGTAGCGGTGTCTGGGTATGCCTTGAAGCAGGTAACGTCTTTTGGCCGGGTTTCGTTTTTTGACGTCCTTTCGCCCCTGGTCTGTCAGGACAAGATCAAAGTCAATCTGATCCCTGAGGAAATAAGATTAAGAAAGGCCTTCCAGGAGAGGGGCAGGGACTTGATCAAGACGGGGATTTCTGTTTTGACCATTGGGGTGCTTATCTTTTCCGTCTTCCTGACGCATATTTATGCCAAAAGCGCCATTCTAAAGAAGCTAGACAAGAAATTCCAGGCTATTCATGATGATGCCCGCGAGCTGGAAGCCAGTTTTACAAAGATCAACCTGATCAAAGAGTATCTTTCCAAGCGCGGGTATTCTCTGGAGGTGCTTGGCGAACTCTACGCTATTATGAAGGATGACATCTTATTGAGCGATATCCGTTTTGATGTCCAGGGACGTTTTTCCGTCAAGGGAACGGCGGAAGTGATGTCCAGCGTTTTTTCTTTCGTCGAACAGATGGGCAAATCAAAATATTTCAAGGACGTCAAGACCAGGTATACCACAAAAAGAAAAGAGGGGCTCAAGGACGTGACGGATTTTGAGATCCAGAGCGTCCTGGTTAAGACGGATTGATGGCTTTATGATAAACCTGCAGCCTTTATATCAGACGTTCCTGCGGTTACCTAAAAAGCAGAAGACCATGCTTTATGCGACAGGGGGCCTACTCCTCTTCTCGCTGTTTAACCTCCTGATCATCCTGCCTGTCTATTCCAAGATCCGATCTCTTAATGAGGCCATCAGGAAGAAAGAGGCAGCGATCATCCGGGATCTGAATGTCCTGGACAGAAAAGATGAGATCTTGAGCGAAAGCAAAAAGTACGCCACATTCCTAAAAGAGGCCCTCAGCGACGAAGAAGAAACGACGCTTCTGCTCAAAGAGATTGAAAATATCGCCAGTAAAGGCTCCCTTTATATTGTGGAGATGAAGCCCTCGGGCATCAAGGAAGAAAGGAATAAGTTAAAGAAGTTCGTCGTGAACCTGACGTGTGAAGGCCAAATGGAGCAGGTCATGGGTTTTATGCATAACATCGAGAATGCCGCTACACTTCTTAACATCGATAAATTTCAGTTGAGCCCCAAGTCAAAAGATTCCAGCATCGCCCAATGCACGATGACCGTATCGAAAGTGGTTATGGAAGATTCCTGATAGAGGCATGATGAAAAATAAGGAGAGAGCCATGAGAAAAATAATAGCGACGCTATTCCTGTTCTTATTCTTGAATTCCAGCGCCTGGGCCATGGATTTCAAGATATTCGATATGCGCAACAAGATCTTTGAAGAGTCCAAAGAGATAAAGGGGCTCTTTGCCCGCTCCCAGGATTCCGCCGTGCTCTTCCCTCTCTTTAACGCCTGTCTCCTTTCCATATCGCAGCTGGATGCCTATTTTAACATGCTGGGTATCTTTGAAACGATTAAAGATGGGGATCTCAGCGAAATGGCGGTGGATTTCGTCGTCAATTGGTTAGACGAGATCAAAAGGTCCCTTAATATGAGCTTGGACAGTTTAACGCATATCCCGCAGCCGTTAGAGCCCAAGACCAGGGAGCATATCGAGAAAATCAAATTTTATTTCAGGCAGTTAGACGACATTGCGGATGAGGAGTTGCGAAAGCTTTCTTTGATCAAGAGGGCGATCAAGAAAAAGATTCGGCGATAATAATGAATTATCTCCCATTGTTAAAAAGGTCTGCGGCACTTCCTTTATTGATTTTTTTGATCTGCTGCAGCCCTGCGCCTTTGCTGGCCCAGGATGATTCTGCCAAGAGCCAGGCCATGGAAAGGCAGCTCCTGGAAGCGCGTTACCTAAAGGAGGCAGGGAGAAAAGAACAGCTGCGCCAAGAGAAACAGGTCCGTCGCCAGGAGAAGAAGCTCCAAAGAAAAGCTGAAGCTCAGAGGAAGCGGGAAGAGGCGCAGGCCAAAAGAGAATGGGAAAGAAGATTGCGGGAGCAAAGATCAGCGAAGGAGAGGCAAGACAAACAGAAGCTGCGGGCTCAAAAAAAAGCCAGGCGCGAACGAACGCTTAAAGTGAGACAGGAGCGGCTTAGCCTTGAAAAGGCATGGCGAGAAAAACACCGGGCAGAACTTAAAAGAAAAGAGAAGGAATGGGCCCGTGAAAAAGCCAGGCGTTACCAGGTAAAATGATGTCCCTATCAGACCAAAATCTCATCGGCCAGATGTTGATCCAGGAGGGGGTCATTACCCCGGAGCAGCTAGAACTAGTGCTCAAAGAGCAGCAAAAGACAGGTGAGCTGCTCTGCAGTAGTATCGTGAAGCTTGGCATTGTGCCCGAAGAGAAAATATTCGCTATCCTTTCCCGCCAGTTAAACGTCCCCTACGTAAGGTTAAAAGATGAGGTGATAGACCCGGCTGTCATCCAGAGGGTCCCCGCAAAGTTTGCCAGCCACTATAAGATCGTACCTCTCGAGTTTCATAATGACACCCTGACGCTTGTCATGAGAGACCCCTTGGACATACGCACGCTCGATGACCTGAAACTGCTCTTGGGCGCTGAGATCAAAGGGGTTTTGAGCAGTGAAAGCGAGATC
Source organism: Candidatus Omnitrophota bacterium (assembly GCA_043798795.1). Lineage (GTDB taxonomy): Bacteria > Omnitrophota > Gorgyraeia > Gygaellales > Profunditerraquicolaceae > JBDRKE01. The sequence continues at coordinate 18,884 of JAZDOJ010000055.1, read as the reverse complement.
GACGACGCCATACGCAAATATTACGGGGTGGGCGCTGAAACCCTGGAACAGATTATTTCGGACAAGGCGCCCGTTGAGACTGTCGCTACGGAGGCAAATGAGGTGCAGGACTTAGAGGCGATTGCCCAGGATGCCTCTATTATCAAATTCGTCAACCAGATATTCACCGAGGCGGTTAAAGACAGGGCCACGGACATCCATCTGGAGCCTTTTCAGGATGAACTGCGCACGCGTTTTCGGATTGACGGTGTGCTTTACGATATCAATATACCGGAATCCATCAAATATTTCCATGCAGCCATCGTCAGCCGCATCAAGGTCATGGCGCAGCTGAACATCGCGGAGCGTCGTCTCCCCCAGGATGGCCGGATAAGAATTAAGGTCAGCAACGAGGAACTGGATTTGCGCATTTCGACTTTACCCACGGCCTTCGGCGAGGCCGTCCACATAAGAATCTTAAGCCCGCATTTCTTCCTGGAACTGGAAAGGTTAGGGCTTCTGCCAGAAGACCTCAAGATGATCGAGACCGTCATCAGGAAACCGCACGGGATTGTCTTTGTGACCGGGCCCACAGGTTCGGGGAAGTCCACCACGCTCTACGCCAGCCTTGCGCGCATCAATTCCAACACCATAAAGATTATCACCGTGGAAGATCCTATCGAATACCAGCTCAAGGGGATCAACCAGATCCAGGTCAACCCCAAGATCGGCCTTAATTTTGCCACAGGCCTGCGCCACATCTTAAGGCATGACCCTAACGTGATGATGGTCGGAGAAGTCAGGGATTATGAGACGGCGGAGATCGCCATTCGCGCGGCCCTGACCGGGCATCTGGTTTTTTCAACGCTCCATACCAATGATGCGGCCGGAGCCGTGACGCGCCTTCTGGATATGGGGATAGAGCCGTTTCTGGTGTCTTCCTCCCTGGAGTGCCTGATGGCTCAGAGACTCGTCAGGCTGATCTGCCCGAAATGCAAAGTCCCCGTCAAATCTAAACACGAAATCATTCAGCATCTAAAAGGGGAAATAGAAGTTGAGCCTGAAAAGCAAGAAATTTATGAAGGGAAGGGTTGCGCCGAATGCCGTTTCACAGGTTATCACGGCAGGACCGGCATCTACGAGGTCTTGATGATCACCGAGCCGATCCGGGAACTGATCCTTGAGCGCGCATCCAGCCAGCAGATAAAACAAAAAGCCATCGCGCAAGGCATGCGCACTCTGCGTGAGGACGTCTTGCAAAAAGTCTTTAAGGGCCTGACCACCTTTAACGAGCTCGTCCGCGTCACCCAGCAGGAAGAGCTTCCTGAATAATTATGCCCCGTTACGCCTATACCGCCAAAGCCGGACCGCAGAAAGTCATCCAGGGTTTTATGGAGGCTGCTTCTGAGCAGGATGTGGTGGACAAGCTCTCGGGGAGGGGGTATTTTCCCCTCTCCATCCAGCCTGAAGATTCTTACCTTTACAGAAAAAGATTTTTGAGTTTTCGTAAGATCTCAAGCCGCGACATTGTCCTGCTCTCCAGGGACCTTACCAGCCTCATTGAATCAGGGGTGAATATCCTCAACAGCCTCCACATTGTCTCTACGCAGACCCCCAATAAATATTTAAAGACCGTGCTATCCGATATGATAGATAAGATAAAAGACGGAAAATCCCTTTCGGAAAGCCTGAATACGCACCCCGAACTATTCTCTCCCCTTTACATTTCTATGATTCACTCCGGAGAGGTAGGAGGGAGCCTCGATCAGACCTTTAAGCGCCTGGCCGACTACGTTGAAAAGGAGGAGGAAGTAAAAAATTCGGTGCGCGCGGCGCTGACCTATCCTGCCTTTGTTTTCTCTATTGGGACGCTAACCATTATTGTCCTCTTAACATTTGTCATCCCGCGGTTGGTTACCATGTTTGAAGACATGGGGCAAGCCTTACCCCTGCCGACAAGGATATTGGTAGGTTTGTCGGCGACCTTAAGTTCTTACGGATGGCTGATACTGGCCTTTGTCCTTTTGGCGGTGTTTACTTTTAAAAGGATCAGTAGGAAGCCGCAGGCAAAAGCCGCGTTGGATAAGATAAAGCTGAAACTCGCCGTGTGGGGCCCCATAGCCCTTAAGTCCCAGATTGGACGTTTGATGCGCACCTTGTCCTTGCTCCTTGCCGGCGGCACGCCGGTCGTTTATGCCCTGGAAACAGCCACCACCACACTGGATAACCAGGTTTTAAAAGCGGAACTGCAAAGATTTAAAGAGCGGATTCGGGAGGGGGAGAGTTTTTCCCGGTGCCTGACAGACTCCAAGCTATTCCCTGTTTTTGTAACGAATATCGTAACCGTCGGAGAAGAATCAGGAAATCTGGAGCAGGCGCTCATACGCATTGCCGATGACTACGAAAGGGAAGTGGACCGGTCCCTGAAAGTCATGACCCGGCTGCTTGAACCGGTGATCATTCTGGCGATGGGATTGATTGTCGGTTTTATCGTGTTATCGATGTTGCTGCCCATATTCCAGATTAACCTGATCGTCAGATAGCCCCTTGCCTAGGAGGAATCGAATGAACAAAAATGCGTTTACCCTTATTGAACTGATGCTCGTCGTCATCATTATCGGCGTGTTAGCTGCGATGGTGATGCCGCGGCTGGTCGGCCGCTCGGAACAGGCGCGCGTTGCCGCAGCCAAAGCAGATATCGAGGCCAACATCGCGTTGGCGCTGGATATGTTTGAAATGGATACCGGCCGATTTCCTTCTAACGAAGAAGGACTAGCGGCCTTACGCACAAACCCTGCCTCTTTGCCGGATTGGAAGGGGCCGTACCTCAAAAAAGACCCCAAAGACCCCTGGGGCAAGCTCTATTTCTATAAATTCCCCGGCACCCACAGCAATGACTATGACCTTTATTCTTCCGGCCCCAACGGCCTGGAGGCGGATAACGATGACATCGGCAACTGGTGAGTGCCGCAAGGGTTTCACCCTCATTGAATTCCTGCTCGTCATTATCATAACGGCTGTTCTCATTACCGTTTCCCTGCCGCATTTTCGAAACTCTTTTGACGATTTTCGTTTGAATAATTTTAGCGGCGAATTGCAATTATTCATGACGTATCTGAAAGACCGCTCTATTGTCGAAGGGAAGGTCGTGGTCTTGACCATCGACAATGAAAATCAGAAGCTTTGGGCTCAGTTCAAAGACGATGAGAGCCCTTTAAGGAACCTCTCCCTGCCGCAGGGTCTTTTTCTAAATAGCACCCAGAAACAGGTCTTTTTTTATCCTGACGGGCAAATCGACAACGTGACGCTCGAAGTGATGAATGCGGGAGGGAAAAGAGTCATCCTGACCACAAAAGGAGTTTTCGGTGGCCTCAAAATACTCACCGAGGATTAGAGGATTTAGCCTGCTGGAATTGATTATGGCGCTGGCCATACTTACGGCTGGAATTGTGGTGGTCTTGCAGGCTTTATCCTTCTGTGCTCAGGCCACAGGGCTTTCCTGCGACATCATAGCAGCCGTATTCATAGCCGAAGATAAAATACAGGAACTGGAATTCCAAGAGGCGCAAGAGGCCCTCAGGGAGACATTCGAAAAAGGGGATTCCGGTAGGTTTAACTGGGCGCGTTCGGTCATCTTGGATCAGGATTTGAATTTATATAAAACGGATATCAAAATCAGCTGGCAGAGGCAGGGGCGCCTCCAGGTTTTGGAAGCCAACACTTATTTAAGAAAATGAAAAGGACGAACGCCTTTACTCTGGTTGAGGTGTTGATTTCTTCTTCCATTTTTCTCATCGTCCTGGTCACGGTGTATTCCGCGTTTCATGCGGGGGTGTTTGGCTACAGGAATATCGAAGACAGGATTGCGCTTTTTCAGGCGGGCCGGTTTATCCTGGAGCGCATCCAGCTGGACCTGCGTAACTCCTTTGCTTATTCAAAGGACCAGACGCGATTCCTGGGGTTGGCCGATGAGATAAGCTTCCTGACGCTCATTGATACTTTTTGGCAGAATACCCTCATCCAAGAGGTCGCTCTCGTTTCTTATAGCCCCCAAGGTGATAAGCTGATGCGTCTATGCAAAAGAGGGAAGCTCGCGCTGGATGAGAAATCAGGCGTTGCCCCCGATGAGATGGTTCAAGGATTGCAGGAGCTGAATTTTGAATACGGATATATCGACCCCATCGACAAATCCCTGAAATTTAAAGACAGCTGGGTCTTGGAGAGCGAGCAGAAAACTTTCCCTGTGGCCGTTAGAATAAAGCTTGTCTTAAGGAATAAAACGGTCCAGGATTTTGAGCGCACGATTTACTTGCCGATCACGGCTGAATCGCCATGATGAAAAGGGCTCAAACATTAATGGTAAGCTTGTGGGTTTTGGCCACTCTGACCATCCTGGCCGTAGGTATCGGTCACCGTGTCTCTATGGCTTTAAGGATGAGCCGCACCCATAGGGACAGTTTCAAGGCCTTAGGGCTCGCCAAGGCAGGCCTGAGCCTGGCCATCGCCGAGATCGAAAAAGACACGAATGATTATGACTCACCTTTTGAAAACTGGGCAGATAACGAACGCACCTTTAAGGTTATCACCTTGAATAAGAATCCTCGTGAGGTGGCGACGGTGAGCTTTATCTTTCGCGAGGAAGACGCAACTCCTCAGACGGTCTATGGGGTGCAGGATGCAGAACGAAAGATCAATATCAACACCGCCAACCCCGAAACTCTATTGGTTTTGTTGGAGAGCTCAGGGGTTCCCCAGGCAGAGGCTATCGTAGAGGCACTCCTCATCTGGCGTGGAGACCGGCCCGATGAAGATAAGATGTATGAGAAACTGGGATATGCCTGCAAGGGGAGCGCTTTCAGCAAGCCAGAGGAATTGACCCTGGTCAAAGGCTTTACGGTCGAGGATTACCTGAAAATAAAAGATTACATCACCGCTAAGGGCGGAAGCCTCATCAATATCAATACGGTAACTCCCTTTGTGCTCCACATCTGGACGGCCGGCATCGCAAAAAAACTGGGCATCCCCGATACGTATGCGCAAAGCCTGACAAGCAAAATCCTGCAGCTAAGAATGAACAACGGTTATTTTAAAGATAAGCTTGAGATTGACGTGCCGCTCTCCGCCGCAGAAGAGATAATGCTTTTCAATGTCCTGATGAACAACGTGACACTTCAATCGGAGTATTTTTTGATTGAAGTTACGGGTAATTCTAGTAAAATAAAACGTAAGATGGAAGCGTTCTATTCGCGAAAGGACAAGCGAATCTTAGATGGGCATGAGAGCTAGGAAGAAATTCACGTTCAGCGGCTGTGTCACCGATACGGCCTTCAAGGTCATCAAATGCAAAAGCGTCCATGACGCAAAAACCCTTGAGCTCCTGGAGGGCCAGGCTCTCCCTTTGCCGGCGAATGCCGACGAAAAGAAGCTCAGCGACCTATGGCAGCAGTCTCTCAAAAAGATGGGCTACGATCATCACCCTATTATTGTTTGCCTGCCGCGAAATCAAGCCACCTGCCGTTACCTTAAGGTGCCGGCGGTCACACCTTCGGAGATCGAGAAGATGTCGAACCTTCAGGCCTCCCGGTATTTGCCTTATCCGGCCCATGAGCTGGTCACGGCTTTTGATATCATCTCGACGGATAAAGAGGGATACGCCCATATCAACCTGACGATCGTCCAAAAGAACAACATCGAACGCATACTTAACATCCTAAAGGGCTTTAAAGCCTCAAGGATGAGTATCATCTTAAGTTCCTATGCCCTGCTGAATCTTTACCTTTTCCTCAAGCCTGGCGATCACGAATCCACGATGATAATCGATGTGGACGCTCTACAGGCTGAATTAGCGGTGGTGGGCTCGAGGAAATTACTTTTCAGCCGCTCGGTCAAAATGGATCGGCAGGCTTTCGGATGGAAAAATGTGCTTTTTGATGAGATGGACAAGACGCTTGAAACCTACATGGAGAGCGTCTCTTCAGAGCCTATCCGCAAATTTGCACTCGTGGGTACCCGCAGCGCCTTGGATGAATTGAAGGAGGCCCTGGAGGCAAAGTTTTCCCTGCCGGCAGAGATCCTGACCTTGGGGCCCAATTTAAATATTCCCCCGAACCTGTCAGGTGTCATCTTGAATTCCGAAGTTTCTTTTGCCTCTTGCCTGGGTTTGTGTTTAAAAGAGCCTCAGCCAAGCCTTAACCTTCTGCCGCAAGACATCAAGGATGAGACACGCAAAGTTATTTCACGCAAAAAAAGCCTGCAGGCAGCTGTGTTGGCCCTTGTCATTATGATGGCATGGGGGATAGGCTCGGCCAAACACCTGGACAACAGAGAGGTGTACCTGGAGCGCCTTCGGTCAGAGCTCGCCAAGATTTCGAAAACAGCTAAGCCCCTGGAGGATATTGAGCGCCGCTTTGAGTTGCTGGAAGCCAGGAACCTGAATGTGTCCAGCAGCCTGGATATTCTCCATGAATTACACGCGATTGTCCCCGCGGATGCTGCTTTGATCAGTATGAGTTTTGAGGAGAACAAACAGGTGCTCCTTCGCGGGCAGAGCCCGGGACTTGATTCCGTATTTGCCTTTGTCGACCGGATCGAGAAATCCAGCGTCTTCAAGCCGTTCCGTATCAAGGTCAGATATGCGACCAAAAAGAAGACGGCATCCGGAGATATGGTGGATTTCGAGATCGAGTGCCTTAAGAAATGATGCAAAGACTCATCTCTAAGAGAGAAAAGACGATTCTTTTTGTGACCTTGGCCGTGATCCTTTTTAGCGGGGTCTTTACCTTTTTCCTTTCTCCTTTATTAAAAAGGGCCGATATCCTGAACAAAGAAGTCAAGAGGGCGCGCCTGAAGCTAAAGAAGTACGCGTATCTTTTGAGCCAGGAAACACAGCTTAAGGAAAAATATGACCAGTTCGTTTCCCGCCAGCATCTTTTGGGCGTCGCTGAAAATCCTGACGTTTCCGTCCTTTCTGTCCTTGAGACTTTGGCCAAAGAGGCCAACATTCGCATTATCGATATAAGGCCCCAGACACCCAGGGCCGCTCAACAGTATCGAGAGACGTCGATTGACCTGAGGACGGAGGGAACCATGGAAGGATATCTGAAATTTCTCTATAGTATCGAGAATTCCTTGATCCTTCTTGACATCCAAAGATTTCAGTTGAACGCCAAGCCCGGTTCGCAGCTTTTGGAGGGCAGTTTTTCCATCTCTCAAGTTTCTCTTTCCGAATGAAATAACCTCACCAAAAAGAACCAATATTTGACTTGACAAAGACTAAAATAGAGATACACTCTCTAGTTAGAGAGCGATGGAGAATACTATTTCTAACATTTACTTAATCAAGGACTTAGCCTGCCTCACTGGGTATTCTATCTATACTTTAAAATATTATTTAAAAATCGGTTTAATAAGGGAAGCCAGCCGCAGCCCTGAAACACGCTATCGATACTTTGATGATTCTACCGTCCAGCAGCTTAAAAAAATCCGCGCCTTAAGAAGAGAAAACAAATCTATTCAGGAAATCAGGAATGAGTTATTTTAAAATATTAGGTTTAGAAAAAGAACCTTTTTCCACCAGCCCTGACCCTGAGTTTTTCTTTCGTTCCTCAAGCCATGATACCGCCTTAAAGCGCCTGGAGATCTCTATACGCCTGCGCCGCGGTCTTAATCTCGTCCTCGGGGATGTGGGGACCGGCAAGACCACATTGCTACGCACGCTGCTACAGACTTTCAAGGATGAAAATGATTTTATCTTTCACATGATTCTGGATCCCAGCCACAAATCGGAGTTCCAGTTTCTCTTGAGTTTCGTGCGGATGTTCGGTATCACGCCCTCTTTCAGGTCCACCCTGGATTTTAAGGAGTGCCTGGAAAAATACCTTTTTCAAAAAGGGGTCGAGGAAAACAAGACCATCATCCTGTTGATTGATGAGGGCCAGAATGTCAGCGGGGAAAATCTAGAGGTCTTACGCACCCTGCTCAATTATGAGACCAACGAATATAAATTGCTGCAGCTGGTGATCATGGCGCAGGTGGAATTGCTTGGCCGCATCAAGCGCATCCGGAATTTCATGGACCGTATCACCCTGAAATACACCATCAACCCGCTGGACGAGATAGAGACCAGGGAGTTGATAGAGTTTAGGCTTCAAAAAGCCGGCTTCAATGGCCAGGGTCACCTGTTTACGGATGATGCCGTAAAATTGATCTACCAGTCCACGCAAGGGTATCCCCGAAAGATCGCCATTCTCTGCCATGATTGCTTGGAGACAATTGTCATGAAAGAACGGGCGGTGGTAGATGGGGAGGTCGTCGAATCTTTGACGGAACAAGAGGCAAGGGTTTATGAAAGATAGCCTTTCACCAGAAGAGAAGCTGCTTAAACTCATCCGAGGGGAAAAGAAGCCGAAGAAGGCTCAAACCTTGGCAGCGCAAGAGGCCTCTTTGCCGAAAAAAACAATTCCTGAACTTACGATTTCATCCCAGCAAAAGTCAGCGCAGCCAAAAAGTTTTCCCTTGAGGACGTTCATGACATCGTTCCTTATCGTATCCGTCTTTTTTTTACTGTCCGCTTTCCTCTATCCCGTGCTCGATCTAAGCAGAGTCAAGTTGCCTGAAGTGACAAAGGGGGAGGCAAGGACTCCTTCAACCAGCGGCCCTGACGTCAAGCCGCTGGAATCTTATTTGGAAGGGGTCCAGCAGCGCCAGATTTTCCGTGCGGCAACGGTATCGGATGTCGTGCCCGTGTCTTCGGCTGCCGTTACGAATACCCTGGATTTGTTCAAAGACATGACGCTGGTAGGAGTCATCTCCAGCGATCCTCCCCAGGCTGTCATCGAAGATAAAAAGACACAGAGGACTTATTATCTGACTCGAGGTCAGGCGATAGGGGATTTAAAGATTGACGACATCCAGGAGGGCAAAGTGATCCTGGATTATTTAGGAACCAAATACGAGTTGTATATGTAGGAGGAATAATGAAGAGACAATTTTTGTATATGTTGATTTTTTCGTTGCCGTTCCTGTTACCGCAGGCCCGCGCACAGGAAGTGGAGTCAGGCCAGTTTGGCAAGACGGGTTCCGTCATGTCGGCGCTTGATGAAGCCAACAGGATATCCCTGGATATTAAGGGGATGGATGTTGTGGATGTCCTGAAGATGCTGGCGACACGCTCCGGCATGAACATCGTCATCGGCAAGAACGTTACGGGCAAGGTCACCTTGTTCTTGAAGAACGTGGATGTCAAGGATGTCTTTGAGATCATCCTCCTGGCAAATGATCTGGCGTATGAAAAGAAGGAAAACATCATCAATGTGATGACGCAAAAAGATTACGAGCTACTTTACGGAGAACGTTTTCAGGATAAAAAGGAGGCCAAGATCGTGCCGATCAGGTATGCCAAGGCGGTGGACCTCGCCAAGGCCCTGGTGCAGATCAAAAGCAGTATCGGGAAGGTCGTGGTGGATGAGGGGTCTAACACCGTCGTCTTGATCGACGCTCCCTCCAAGATCATCGATATGGAGAATTTTATCAGGAGCGCCGATGCCCCCATCAAGACCAAGGTGTTCGAGCTCAAATACGGCACGGCGGACAAGCTTAAGGATAAATTACAGGAGGCCGTTACCAAGAATATCGGGTCGGTCAGCATCGATGAGCGCACCAACAAGATTGCCGTGACGGATTATCTCACCAAGCTGGCTGAGATCGAAAAACTCATCACGGCCTTTGATGAAAAGACGCCCCAGGTTCTCATCGATGCCCAGATTGTGGAAGTGAGGCCCACGAACAAGTTTGAGATGGGCGTGGATTGGGATTATTGGATAGAGAAATATTTCAAGGCTTCCGGCTCCCTGCCTTTGACAGCTACCGATGGGCTCTCCATCGGAACGGCCGATGCAGCGCCTAATCGTCCGGGGCAATTCAAGGCCATCCTAGAGATTTTGCAGACCATAGGGGATACCAAGATACTTTCCAGCCCCCGGATCATGGTGTTGAACAATCAGGAATCCAGGATCCTTGTGGGTACCAAAGAGGCCTATATCACCAGCACCGTTTCCCAGTCTGGGGATAGTGCCGTGACCGCTCAATCGGTCAATTTTGTGGATACGGGGATAAAACTTTATGTCACCCCGACCATCAATCGGGACGGTTTTGTAACCATGAAGATAAAACCGGAGATCAGTTCTGCAGTGCGCACGGAAATCACATCGGATGACAAGGTGACAGAGATTCCCATTGTTTCCACCTCAGAAGCTGAGACAACGGTGATGGTCAAGGATGGGGTCACGATCATCATCGGCGGCCTGAAGAAGGATGAAAAGATAAAGACAGTAAAGAAGATTCCTCTATTGGGAGACATCCCTTTACTGGGCATGTTTTTTAGAAGCACCATCGATGAGAACAATAGGACGGAGCTCGTCATTCTCCTCACCCCCCATCTTATGTCAGGAGAAACCCCTTATACGGAATTTGAGGAGATCAGTCCTCAGCAGGGAGCTGTGCTTTCTATGGAGCGGGGCAAGATTGTGTCTGAGAAGTTCGGGTCGAATAAACCGGCTGCCCGCAAGGCGGGGAATTCCGGATACGATCCTGCTTTTGAGAATACGGTGCCTGATTATTATTCCGTCATCAGCAAAAAGATTAACGAGTTCGCCAAGCTCAATTCCCCTGAGGGCAAGAAAGGCAAAGTGGACCTGAGGTTCAGCATCTCATCCGACGGGAATCTTGCGGACGAGCCCCAGGTGATCAGCGCCACGGATGATTTTCTTGTGCCGTATTCCATTAAAGCGGTTAAGCAAGCGGCTCCCTTTCCTTATTTTCCGGGAGAGTTGAAAAAAGCGGTGCAGGCATTCCGTATCAGTTTATTGTACGAATAAGGTTAAACGTGTCATTGAAAGGAGGCAGGAAATGGTTAAGGAAGCGAAGTTGAGCAAGGAGATTGTGGTAACCGTCACCAATAAGATAGGTATATTAGCGGACATGTCGAGATTATTGGCGGACGCGGGGATCAACATTGATGCCGTGGCAGGTTACGCGGTAGGTAATGAAGCCAGGATCATGCTGGTGACGCCGGATGATGCAAGAGCCGAAGAAACCCTGAAGAAAGCCAATTACACCTCTATCAAACTGAACGACTGCATTGTGGTGGACCTTGAGAATAAGCCAGGAGCCTTGAAAGACATCACAGCCAAGATGGCTTCGGAGATGTTAGACATCAAGCAGATATACGGCTCGGCCTGCACCGCCGGATGTCCTGCGAAAATTATCATCAGTACGACCGACAATCAGAAGGCTATCGCCGCTTTTAAAAAATAGCGTGAAGTTCAAGATTTATTATCATCATACGGATTGCGGGGGCGTTGTCTACTACGCGAAGTACCTGGAATTCCTGGAAGAGGCGCGCACCGAATACATGGCAGAGCACGGAGCGGCTCTCAAGGATCTGGGAGCTGAGGGAATATTCTTTGTGGTCGGACGCCAGGAGATTGATTATAAGTTTCCCGCCCATTATGCGGATATTCTGACGGTCGATACAAAAATCGGCGATATATCACGCGCCAGCATCGAATTCCTTAATGAGATAAAGAATCAGGACCAAAAGTTGATCGTCCAGGCCAGGACACTTCTGGTGTGCGTGGATAAGCGCTTTAAGGCCAAAAGCATCCCTGGTACCTTGCGTTCACTCCTCAAAAAATGAAAGTCGAGATCCCCAAAGAAAAAGCCAACCGCCTGATTAACAGCGGCCAGGTCATTCTGGTCACGTCCGCTTATAAGGATAAGTCTAACATCATCACGTTAGCCTGGAATTCTCCCTTAAGCCATAAGCCTCCTTTACTGGGAATCGCGGTAGCCAAATCCCACCTCTCAGCAGAGTTCATCCAAAAATCCCAGGAGTTCATCGTCAATGTCCCCCACCTTGAGCTATTGGAGAGCGTAATTTTTTGCGGAAAACATTCGGGCAGGGATATAGACAAATTTAAGGAAGCCAAATTAACCCCCCAAAAAGCCAACCGCCTGATTAAAACACCCCTTATCCAGGAATGCGTCGGCCACCTGGAATGCACATTAAGAGATATTCGCGAGGCCGGGGACCATTTCCTGTTTATGGGAGAGGTGATTTTTGCCAGCGCCGAAGAGTCTTTCTTCAAAGAAACCTGGCAGCCGGATAAGGTCAAGCTGATCTTTCATCTGGGAGGCGCGACTTTTACGACCTGGGATAAAAAGATCGATTTAACTTAGGCAAAGTCAAATAAATTGAATAAATTCGGTTGTAGCCTTATTTAAAGCTCGCAAGGAGGTAGTCGATGGGAAAACTGTTTACGTCGAGCGTGGGTGGACTGGTGCTGGTATTGTTGAATTTTACAGGCGTGCTGGCAGCAGACGTAGATGTATACGCCGAGGGCGCCTATACTAGGACTGAACTTGAGGTACGCATTTACGCGGATATTAAAAAAGGCGTGAGGCTGGTGAGCGGTGGAGTAAGGTTATTATTTGACCCAACGCAATTGGAAGTGATCAACGCAGAAAAAAATGAGGATGTATGGTATCTCTCAGATGGTGTTAAAAAATCTTCCTATATGGACCCGGATTTTAAGACGGTCCCGGGCGAAATAGTCTTTATCGTTGGGAAACTGGATGCGAAAGCTCCTGAGGCAGGCGTCATCGGCAAGAGAGTCCTATTGGGAAGGGCTATCTTTGGGCCGGTTGCGGGTTCATCCATGCCCGTTGATTCTGCATCGTATGTTTTGGGAATGACGTACGGCCGGGGAGATGGAACTAGTTCGTATGAAAATTTCGTGACAATCGATAAGAAATTACTTGATAAAACTGGCAAAGTTGCTTTTAAGCCTATGACGATACATTTGCGCTGTGATGCGGATGAGAATGGCCAAATCGATGGCGAGGATATCAAAAGAATGGAAAAGGATATCGAAAAGAATGATAACCCGCTATGGTACGATTGCAATGGCGATGGCAGAATAGATACTTATGATATCAAATGCATCAGGCAAAAGTTGCCAGAATAATTCAGTCATCTTGGCGGTATAACTATTGACAATTCCTCGGATTGTGTTACCATGCCTTTCATAAAATCATTATTTAATTCTAAAAAAGAAGGAGGATTTTAGATGGCGGGTTTTGACTTGCTCTTGTTAGCGCCGATGGCCTCGATTCTAGCTCTTTGTTTTGCCGCTTATCTGGCTGTTTTTATCCTTAAGAAAGAAGAAGGCACTGACAAGATGAAAGAGATTGCCCAGGCCGTGCGTATCGGAGCCCGGGCGTATCTGAATCGGCAATACGCGGTGGTCTCGATTTTTTTTGTAGTGGTTTTTTGCCTCCTTTTGTACCTCGCGTTCAAGAATTATCTCGTCATATTCGTGCCTTTTGCCTTCCTGTCCGGCGGTTTCTTTTCGGGCCTCTCCGGCTTTATCGGGATGACCATCGCGACTCAATCCTCCAACCGCACCGTGGCTGCGGCAATGAAGAGTTTAAATTCAGGTTTGCGCGTGGCTTTTTCAAGCGGCGCGGTTATGGGCTTGGTCGTGGTAGGCCTGGGGCTCCTGGATTTAAGCATATGGTATTATTTCCTCAATTGGTATTATTCCTCGCATCCGATTCCCATTGGCACGGATAAGATTACGGCGATTACTTCCACCATGCTTTGTTTTGGCATGGGCGCCAGTTCCCAGGCGCTTTTTGCGAGAGTCGGAGGCGGTATTTTTACCAAAGCTGCGGATGTGGGTGCGGATTTAGTGGGGAAGGTGGAGGCTGGCATTCCTGAGGATGACCCCAGAAATCCCGCAACGATTGCGGATAATGTGGGAGATAATGTAGGGGATGTGGCAGGGATGGGGGCGGACCTTTATGAATCTTATGTGGGCTCTATTGTCGCAACCGCTGCTTTGGGGGTTACCGCTGGTCTGGGGGTGGCCGGAGTAACGGTTCCCATGGTTATGGCTGCGGTAGGAGTCATCGCTTCTATCCTGGGGACGTTTTTCGTCCGAAGTAGTGAAGAGGCCAAGCAGAATGTCTTGCTGGCAGCATTGAGAAAGGGCGTGTTTGTCAGCGCGTTTCTGGTAGCTATTTTTTCATTCTTTCTCATCAAATACACCCTGGGCCCAGCGCACATTGGTGTTTACTGGTCAGTTCTTGCAGGGTTAGTCGCTGGGATTATCATAGGCCTTTCAACCGAATATTATACCTCAAATAGTTACAAGCCGACCCGTTCCATAGCCGACGCATCCGTCACAGGCCCGGCAACGGTCATCATCAGCGGTCTGGCCGTTGGTATGATTTCAACCGCTGTGCCGGTGGTGATTGTGTGTATGGCTATAATGATAAGTTACTTCAAGGCTGGCCTTTACGGGGTAGGCATCTCTGCCGTTGGCATGCTTTCTACTTTAGGTATAACCCTGGCCACGGACGCGTATGGTCCGGTGGCGGATAATGCCGGAGGCAATGCCGAGATGGCAGGCCTGCCTCCTGAGATCAGGAGGCGCACAGACGCTCTCGATCAATTGGGGAATACCACGGCAGCCACAGGCAAGGGTTTTGCTATAGGCTCGGCAGCTTTAACCGCATTAGCCCTCATTGCGGCTTTTAAAGACCAGGTGGCTTTATACGGAAAAGAGATAACGGCGACCCTGATGAATCCCAGTGTGTTGGTCGGCCTTTTTATAGGAGCCATGCTTCCTTTTGTGTTTTGCGCCCTGACCATGCGCGCCGTAGGCCGGGCCGCAGGCAAGATCGTCGTGGAAGTACGCCGGCAGTTTAAAGAGATTATCGGGATCATGACAGGTGAGGCCAAACCGGATTATGCCAGGTGCGTGGGTATTGCTACGACGGCCGCTCAAAAAGAGATGATTCTTCCGGCGTTGTTAGCCATTATTGCGCCTATTGCCGTAGGATTGCTGGTTGGAATCGAGGCCGTGGCAGGCCTTCTTGTCGGTGCTCTGGTATGCGGATTTGTCCTGGCTGTGATGATGGCCAATTCCGGTGGCGCCTGGGACAACGCCAAGAAATATATAGAGGAAGGAAACTTGGGGGGCAAGGGGTCGTTCTCCCATAAGGCCAGCGTCGTAGGCGATACCGTGGGAGACCCTTTTAAAGACACCTCAGGCCCCAGCCTTAACATCCTGATTAAGCTCATGTCCATGGTCTCCATCGTCTTTGCTTCCTTCATCCTCTCCAACTCCCTCTTCAAATAAAGCTGCGTCATCACTAAACTCATAATTTTTTGTTTTTTTGACGCTTTTGTGCTATACTTGTGTTGTTATGGATGATTTGGAATTTGTCCAGAGGTGCCTAAGTCGCCATACAGCCACCTGGGACGAATTCTTGAATAAGTATGCCCGCCTGATTTATAAATACATCTACAGCGTTCTGAAGGTCAAAGGTTCAACTCTTACCCAGGATCACGTCGAAGACATCTTCCAAGATATACTCGTCTCGTTAATCAAAGATGATTTCAGAAAATTAAGAAGCTTTAAGGCCAAGAACGGCTGCTCGCTGGCCAGCTGGCTAAGGCAGGTGACAGTCAACTTTACCTTAAGTTATCTGCGTAGGCTCAAGTCTCCGATTTCGCTTGACCAGGAGGCAGAGGGGCATTTCAGCCTTAAGGATTCCCTCACCGACGATTCTCCTTTAGCTTCCGAGACGCTTCTGGATAAAGAGAGGCTCAATTTGTTGCGTGATTGTATTGGGAGGCTGAGTTCCGACGACCAGTATTTTCTGGAGCTCCATTTGAACAGGGGGATCCGTTTAGAAGAGCTGGGTGAGCTCTTGAGTCTTTCGCGGGGTGCTTTGGATATGCAGAAGATGCGGATTGTCGACAGGTTGCGCGATTGTTTTAAGGATAAAGGTTTTGCGGTTTTTTATCGTTAGATTTTTCATTTTGGAGCGTCTATTATAATGAGAGAGGCAATTATCCATGCAAGATCATTTTGAAAGGATGATCCGGATGGTCTACCGAAACTGGAAGCAATCAAAAGAAAGAGAAGAGGAAGCGCATCCCGATGAGGAGACGCTTGTATGTTTCATCGAAGGCCGGCTGCCTGCGGAGGAAGCCGAACGCCTTAAAGCGCATCTGGTGCGTTGCGACGATTGTATGGAGGCTATAACCTTCAGCCTGAAATCCGGCGAAATGCCTGAAGTCCAGCCTTCGGCTGAACTCCTGGAGCGCGTCAGGAAGATGCTGGCCTTTGAACTCAAGCCTTCTCTTTTAGAAATCGTCTTGAGGCTTAAAGAAAAAGCCTCCGAGATTATCAGCACCACAGGAGATGTCCTGGTGGGGCAGGAGCTGGTGCCTGCTGCCGTATTGCGCAGCCGCTCCATAAAAGATTTCAAAGATGAAGTAACCATCTTAAAGGATTTTTTCGATATCAGGGCCGAGATTAAAATAGAGAACATTGGAGTGAACGCCTTTAATCTGAGCGTCTTGGTTAAACATAGGATCACCCAGAAGGTCATTAAAGATTTAAGAGTCGCTCTTATCAAAGACAACACGGAATTAGAATCCTATCTTACCGGTGCAGGCCTGGTTACTTTTGAGCATGTTTTTCTGGGAAAATATACCGTAGAGATATCCCGGGTGAACAGCAAACTTGCCAGCGTATTAGTAGACGTCCGCTCCTAAACAAATCCCGATGCAGGAATCCAACCGTTTGATCCTTGAGATTTTTAAGCTCGACGACGGCCTGAAGATGAGCGTTTTCGAGCACGGGCCGTTGGCCTCCACCCTAAGGCATTTTAGCCAATGTCAGGTCTCTTTTGCCCAGATTCATACCTTGTGCCAGGAGACAGTTTCTGTATTGAACAAGATCGGCAAGCGAGGAGCTGACCCCAGCGAGCTTCTAAAGAGCCTGCAAAAGGCCGGACAACTGCTGTGGGAACATTTACTGACCAAGTCGGTCAAAGAGACGCTGCGTTCCACAAAATCAACGGATTTGATCGTATCTCTGGATGAGGAATTAATCCATATCCCCTGGGAACTTTTGTGCGACGCAGGCACCTTTCTGTGTCTCAATTTTAATCTGGGCCGCGTGGTGCGCACCAAAGAGCAGGTCAGCCCTCCTCAATACAGGAGCTTATCCGGTACTATGAAGATGCTCATCCTTGCCAATCCTACCAGTGACCTCAGGGGTGCGTACTTAGAGGGTGTGTTCATAAAAAATCAGCTTGACCATAAAAGAAAACAGATTGCCATTCATTTCAAGTCCACGTGCATCGATACCCTTTACGCAAAAAAGAACCTCCGCGATTACGATATCGTTCATTTTGCCGGCCACTGCGAATATGATCCTCACCATCCTGCCCATTCGGGGTGGGTCTTTAGCGACGGTAAGTTAACGGCGCAGGATGTCCTAACCATGGGAGAAGATTTTTCTTTGCCTGCCCTGGTCTTTTCCAATGCCTGCAGTTCTGCCAGGGCCGTGGAGGCTGTGGAATGCGACTATCAGGAGAAGAGCTACAGCCTGGCCAGCGCCTTTCTTTATTCGGGGGTGAGACACTACTTGGGGGCCCTGCGAAAGATAGAGGATCCCGTGAGTTTGACCTTTGCCAAAGAATTCTATACGCAATTGGTCTTGGGCCGGTCGGTCGGAGAGTGCGTCAGGGTCGGCCGCCTCAAGTTAATTAAAGATTATGGCATAGGCGCTCTCCATTGGGCCACGTACCTTCTTTACGGGGATCCGAACTTTGTCTTATTCAGGGGTAGACCTAAGCCGCTTAAGCTTAAGAAGATGGCTAAACTTTCTGCCTATAAAAGGCCCGTCGCCTTTGTCTCCTTGTCCCTTTTTCTTTTGGCAACGGCTGCTTATCTCTATTCAGGCCTGGCTAGCCGAAACCCCAATACATACGTTTTATTTCTGAAGTCTAAAAAATTATTTCAGAAAGGAGAGAATGTTCAGGTGCTCATGACTTGCGATAGCATCATCCGCAAGGATCCTCTTTTTCTGGCTGCTTACCCTTTGATGGCACAGACCCATCAGCGCCTGGGCGACAAAGAGAGTACTCTTAAGACTTATTATAATTACGCCATGTTCAGCGAGAAGAGAAATGACTTCAAACATTTAGCCGCTGCTTACCTTGGAATCGGCTGGACCTATTATTTAGATGGGGATTATCCGAGGGCCCTCGATTTTTACACCAAGGCCTTGTCTTTGAGCCAGAAAAATCATGACAAACTGAGTGAGGCCGTGGCCCTGAGAAAGATGGCTGTCTGGCATATGGATAAAGAGGAGCATGATTTGGCCCTGGAATTATTGACAAAAAGCTCTGAGATTAACCGCGAGAGACAATACCTTTATACGCACAAGGTGCATCTAGCCTGCGACTATTTTAATATCGGCCTTCTGTTTACGAACAAAGAGGATCTGGACGCGGCTAGGGATTTCTACACAAAATCCTTAAGGCTGTTCGAGTCCCTCAGGTTGAAAGAGGAACTCAGCGACTGCTATTTTAACCTGGGGGAAGTGCATCTGATGGAGAAGCAATACCAGAAGGCCCTGGATTGTTACATGCGGGGCCTTAAGGCTGACGAGGAATTGGGCCATGCGCTGAACCTCTCAAGCGACCATGATATGATCGGAGAATTATACATGGAGATGGGGGATGCCTCTTCTGCAGAGACGCATTTTAAGAAAGCGCTTGAGTCCGCCGAATCTATCCAGGCCAAGGTAGAAATCGCTTCCGCCAGTCTTCATCTAGGCCTTTTGTACAAGCAAAAAGGATATAAGAACAAAGCCAGAGAATACCTGAGGCAGGCGCAGGAGATTTACAGCCAGGTGGATACCTCAGATTATGAAAAGGTTAAGAATGAACTCCTGACCCTGGACTAAAAAGCGCATGCGATCTATTTTTTTGCTGTTGCCCTTGAAAAGATGAGAAGAAATATGGTATACTTTTAA
>JAZDOJ010000031.1:0-27109 GCA_043798795.1 Candidatus Omnitrophota bacterium | reverse complement strand
CTTGGAGCTTATCTTCTCTTGTAGAGTGGCGATCTGCTCATCTTTGGTGCGGGCGTTCGCTTGCAGAGAGAGAAGCTGCTCGTCTTTGGCTAAGAGGGCTTTTTGTAGAGAGGCCATGGCTTCCTGCTTATCCTTGAGCTGGTCTCCTTTGGAGTTGGTTTCTGTCTCCAGGTCCTGGATGCGGGCATCCTTGGAACTTATCTGCTCCTGCAGGGAAGTGATCTGTTCATCCCTGGCGCGGACATTCTCTTGCAGAGAAGCAGTGGCTTCCTGACTGGCCTTGAGCTGGTCTCCTTTGGAGTTGGTTTCTGTCTCCAAGTCCTGGATGCGGGCATCCTTGGAACTTATCTGCTCCTGCAAAGAGGCAATGGACTCTTGTTTAGCCCGGAGCTGGTCTTCCTTGGAGCTGGCCTCTGTCTCCTGAATCTGCAGTTGGGCATCCTTGGAACTTATCTGCTCCTGCAGGGAAGTGATCTGTTCATCCCTGGCGCGGACATTCTCTTGCAGGGAGGGGAACTGTTCTTCTTTGGCTAGGAGGGCTTTTTGCAGGGAGGCAATGGCTTCCTGCTTGGCTTTAAGTTGGTCTTCCTTGTCGCCGGTTTCTGTCTCCAGGGAATGGATGCGGGTATCCCTCGCATTGATCTGCTCCTGCAGAAAAGCGATTTGTTCATCCTTGGTGCACAGGTTTTCTTCCAGAGAGAAAACGGCCTCTTGATTAGCCTTGATTCGCTCATTTTTAACCCTGTCTTCTGCGGTTTGGGCCTGCAGCTGGGCTGCCCTGGAACCTAACTGATCTTGGAGGGAGACGATCTGTTTATCTTTGGTCATCAGCTCTTTTCTCAAGGCCCAAGTCCTTCTATCCAATTCTATTCTAAAAGAATGCTGGCGATACCCATCAAGCATCTCTACGCTTTTCTGAAGCTCTGACATTATTTTTTTTGCTTTAGGGGCCCCATGAAGCACAAACAATTTATTGGAGATTGAGGCAAGGATCTTCTGGAAGTCAGCATTGGAGAACTCAATGATCTGCCCAAAACCAGAGATACTTTCCGCTAATTTCTCAGGATAGTGCTTGACAATAAACAACAGCCTGTTCCTTGTAATAAAATAATCCTTTTCTTCGCTCTTTTGCTTGGTACCATGCAATGCATGATAAATAATGCTTTTGGGAACAAATAAAATCTTCCAGCCCTTATGCCTCAGCCGAAAAGCCATATCCACATCTTCCATATACATATTAAAGTCTTCGTCAAATGTCCCGGCTTGAGCTATGGCCTTTCTGCGATATAAAGCCGAGCAGTTAGATATGCTGCTTACTTCTTCAATCTTATTGTACTGCTTCCCATCTTCCTCCAGGCGACCTCTATCGGCCCAATAATAATTAGGATATTCGATATGTCCGGCGCTCTGGATTTTGCCATCCATATAAAGGATCTTACTGCCGACAGCTCCCACTTCTTGATCGCTGTTTATGACTTTAATGAGTTCCATCAGCCAGCCTTGATCTACTTTCGTATCGTTGTTCAGAAAAGCCACATATTCGCCTTTGGAGTTGACGATACCGAGATTGTTCGCTTTGCAATAGTTGTTGATATTATTCTTTAAAACCTGAACGTTAGAATATTGTTTTTTTACATAATCCACGGAGCCGTCGCGGGAAGCATTATCAACCATAAAAATCTCTAACCTGTCTTTGGGATAATCTAAGCCCGATAACGAATCGAAGCAGTTTTTTAACAGTTGCTTGCCGTTATAATTGACCGTAACGATACTGACGAAAGGGTATGCTTTATTCATCGGTTAGGGCAACCTCCAATCCCATGAGTGCTTTAAATAAATGGTCCCGTGATCCTGATATGACGCAACCATCCGGAATGAGCGGGCTGCAGGATGAAACATGAGAAATTTCCCGGCTTGGCTGTCCCAAATACCCAGAGCTATCCTATAGCCACCCGGCAACAAGGGCAACTCCGGAAATGTTATTTCACAGCGCGTCCCTCTATCCAGCGGCCGCATGATCCCCTGGCAATAAATGCCATCCTCTCGATAAATCCCCAGCCAAAAAAAGGAGCCCCTGGGGTCGTTGAGGGAAGGGATAAAATTTATAAGACATGTGGCAGGCTCGCCTGTCATGAAAACATCCTTTTCCTCTCCGGAATGATTCAGCAGCCTTAGGAAAGGCTCACTTTTTTCTCCTGTTTCTGTTTTTATGTCCCGCTGGTCCTCAATCGCACTTGCCTGTTCATAGCATTCTTTTTTAATTTGGGGGCTGATGCCGTCTTCTGATCCGCCTTCTACGGGAATGCTCAAAAGCTCTCCGGTAGTCGGCGCAACTCCTAAGACAGCAAATTTGTAGTAGCCTTCGTGGTAATGAAAGGCCAGGATTTCGCGTTTGTCCCAAATGGCTACAGAGATGCGGTACTCTCCGGGCGCTAGCCACACCTTATGGCAATCCAGCAAGAAATACCCCTCCCCCTTTTTTAGTTCGGGAATTTCGGATCCTTCGAAAGCGGTGTTAGGTCCATAACAATAGACCCCATCCTCTCTAAAGATAGCAATGCCGAAATGCAAATCTTTGACTCTATTTCTTGCCGTAAAATACACCTTGATTCTTAAACGTTCGCCGCTTTTGATATAAGAACAGCCGACTCCCAACCCATTGAAGAACTCTGCTTTGTTGATGACAACTTCTTTGGTCCCTAGCTCCCTATTCCAGCAAGAGATATCCTCCGCCCATTTCTTCGTGTCTTTTACCAAATCCATTTAAGAAGGGGCCCTTCCCACAAAAAACTTCTCTGTATTTAATAAGAGCCGGTATCTATTGATGGCTTCCACGACATCCCCCTGAAATAAAGCCTTGCCGTGGTCAAGTAGAATGACCCTATCGCAGAGTCTCTCCATAAGATCCAGGCTCTGGTTGGTTATAACCAGCGTTTTACCTTCGCGCCTGAAATCCATAAGGCGCTCAAAGCACTTGTTCTGAAAAAGCACATCCCCTACAGCCAAAACCTCATCTATAACAAGAATATCAAATTCCAGATTAACGACAATGCTGAATCCTAAGCGAAGACGCATCCCTTGAGAATAGGTCCCCAGGGGTATATTGATGAAATCACCCAACTCAGAAAACTCTACAATAGAATTCAACTTGCCCTCTATCTCTTTTTTTGCAGCGCCGAGCAAAGAGCCGTTAAGAAAAATGTTTTCCCTTCCCGTCAGCTCATCCTGAAAACCCACCCCCAGATTGAACAATCCCAGCACCCTGCCATTCGAAAAAACCTCTCCCTCTGTTGGGAATAAGACTTTGGCCATGATGTTTAAAAGGGTAGTCTTGCCCGCCCCATTCCTGCCTATGATTCCTACCATTTCTCCCTGATAAACATCCAGCGAAACATCTCTTAACGCCCAAAAGTCTTTCAGGGGCAAAAAATGCTGTTTTGCAAAAGGATATTTCTTGCCTACGGAGCATAGCTGCATGACTCTGCCTACTTGCTTTTGGTCAGCGCAGGTTTTAATAGGAGAGATAGTCATTAATATAGTTTTTAAATTTTCTATATACCCAAAAGGCCAATGATAAAATAATAAGGGCAAATACCACAGGGATGCCAACGAGGCTCGCCACGGGAACATCCCCTTGGATCGCTGGATAAAAACCCTTTAAAATCGAGACCCTGTAGAGATTCAAGATGCCGACAAGCGGGTTGGCAACATAGACTGAAAAAAAGAAATCCGAGAACACGCCTTTAACCAAATAAACCGAGTAAAAAACAGGCGTTAAGTAAAATAATACGCTTAAAAAAATCTCAAGCAGATATTTGATGTCGCGCCATCTGACATAAAGGAGGGAAAACAGAATCGACAGTCCTATCGTCACCATCAGATGAACGACCAAAACAACAGGCAGCCATACTATAAACAGGGGTAGCCCATGGAGGATTAAAAAGGCACTGATGATCAATAGGATTAAAGATGGCAAGAAATTAATCCCGTTGGCTAAAACAATAGAAAGCGGCAGGAGATAATGCGCAAAATTCGATTCTCTTATCAGATTCTTATTATCAAGCAGGCTTGTCACGGAGCCCATCAGGGCGTCTTGAAAGAACCTCCAGGAGAACACGCCACTCATCAGATAAAGGATAAAAGGGCACTCTTTAGTCCTGACCTGTAAAATCACGGAAAACACCAAATAAAAAATGCCTACCAGGAAAAGGGGAGACAAAAAAGCCCAGGCAAATCCGAGGACCGGCCTGGAATAACGCACCCTTAACTCTTTCATAACCAGCTCTCGGATGAGGTCCCGCTTTAAAAATATTTCTTTTATCATAGTTATTTTAGCGAAGGCCTCGCTCTATAAAAACCCTGCCACTCTCTTTCCATCCAGCAGGCAGTCTTCCATCGACATATAGCTCCATGTCCCGTAACGGCCCAGGCCGTAAATATCGTTCTCTCTTAAGAAATCTCTAATGCGTGCCAGGGCCCTGCTTCTTTTTTGATCATAGATAATGTATCCGTATGGAATATCATTGACATCTTTGGTTAAGATTTTATCCGAGGCATCCAGGATCCTCGCGCGGATAAGGTCTCTTATGATATCGTGACAGATGGTATTCTTGTTTATAGGCCTTTCTTGAGAGTGAGCGACTTCGACATACAGGGAGCTGGTTCCTTTAGGTGCGGACTGGGGCGCAAAATTAACAGGAAATCCTACACGGAAGAAAACGTACCTTTTATCCGGAAAATAAACCCAGTGCTTATCAGACAGGTGGGGCCTGCCTATCCCCAGATTCAGATTAAAAATAGAGGTGCATCTCAATCCATTAAGAGCTTCAGTCACAGAAGAAGGCAGCCTTTGAGCCAGATGCGAGAGCTCGGGCAAGGGCAGGCTAAAAATCAAAATATCGTATTTCTGCTTCAATTTGTGACTGAAATGCACCTGTTTATTCTTCATATCAATCTTGACGACCTGATGGAACGTATGAATACCTTTGAGCCCGGATGCAAAAGCCCTGGCCAATTCCTGGATGCCCCCAATTCTGGGGTACCAAAATCGTGCGTTATAGCCAAACTGTCTTTTGCTCTCCTCGATGGTGCCTTCGATCACTTGGGCCAAAGAAGGCACAGGGATAAAACCGTCAAGCCACTCGCAGGTCAAGTGCTTCGGCTCAACGGTCCAGAATTTTCTGTTATAAGGGACCATGAAATGCCTGGCGATCCCTTTTCCAAAAGTCTTATGGATCCAGCTTGAAAAATTTAAATGGTTCTTCTCTTCGTGATGGTGATTCTGGTTCGCTTGAATAAAATCGAAAAGGCACTCTTTGGCCACCCGTGCAGGCAGGCCGTAAAGATTGGCCTGAAAAGGAAAACGCAGATATTTAGAATTGGTATAAATGGAGGCGTTTCTGTCATGCCTGGCTAAATTTCTTCCAAGCAGTTGACAAACAAAGTCAAAAGTATATTTGTGCCTGAAATGAAGGAGATGGCCGTCATAATCAAAGATGAAGCCATTTATATTCTTTGAGCGGCATAACCCGCCCACCTCTGGTTCTTTTTCAAAAACCAGGCAGTTTCTCCCCTTTTTTTGTAAATGCCAGGCCGCACTCAGGCCTGCTAACCCCCCTCCTAAAATGACTATTTTTTTCTTAAACATCCGTCGAAACCTTGAGCATCTTCAAGGCGACCCTCAGGCTGATCAGAACAATACAGGCAACCACAAGGCCCCCCAAAAAATTGGAAACCTGACTCACCAGCAGGCCGCATAAACAAAAAAAGAGACATAAAACGAACAAATATTCTAAGGCCTTTCTCTTGGACCCGACCAAGGATAAAAATTTTAAGACCAGATGGTCGTTACTTTTCTTAAAGGGCAGATTCTTTTTAATACTACGGGCTAGAATCAGAAAGGTGGTATCAAATATGGGTAACCCCAAGATAAGGAGTGGCGTCATAAGCGCTATTTTTCTCTCCATGGGCGCATAACTGATGATAAGGGCAATGGAAGCCAGCGCAAATCCTAAGAAATGGCTCCCGGAATTACCCATGTAGACCTTCGCAGGAGGAAAATTGCAAAGAAAAAAACTGAAAGCCGCGCCTGCTAAAGACAAAGATAAAACGGCGCTCCCTATATCCTGCCGAAAGACGCCAATAATAAAGAATGTGCCGCTTATCAGGAAAGCGCAACCGCCCGCCGCTCCGTCCATAACATCTAAGTGATTAAAGGCATTGGTGATGCCAATAACCCAAATGAAAGTGATAAGGATATTCAGCGGGATTCCGATATAGACAATCTTCGTTCTTGCCCCCAATAAAATCAATAAACCCGTTGCAATAAGTTGCAGTAAGAATTTGGCGCGTATGGATAATTCGTGTCTGTCATCCATGATACCAAAAACAAGCATCAAGAGGGAACAGACGATGATCCCTCCTGTCTCTCTGGATAAACTACGGCTTAACATAAGGCCGGTCAACGAAACAAGCGTAAAAGACAAACCCATGCCCATGCCCCCAACGAGAGAAACGCCTTTGGAGATAAACAATTGATTGCGGATACTAAACTTTTTGAAAGCGTTTATAAAAATGAGGCTTAGCAGGAATGCGCATGAAAATATTAGAAAACATTTAACCGACATAACCGCCATTCTTATCTGGGCACTTCTGGTTTATCAGGCATAAGAAAAGGCCTTGTTTGTATCAGGCCCAAGATATATCTCATAGCCAGAATAGACTTATGGCAACCGCTAAATAATGTTTTTAACAATCCGTTGTAACCATCTAAGGCTGTAAGGGCATCTTCCGATTTTAACAGATGCCTGCTGTATTTGGCTTCTTCGAACTTAATGGTAAATCTTTTAAATATTTTGTTTTCTATCAAACACTTGCCTTCAATAAAATCAGCATAATGCAAAGGAGGCATGGTCTTCTTGTAGGGCAAGCCAAAAAGGGCCAAGACCCCCTTGATGTTCTCATTTAAATGGATGATAAATTCATTGGTATGGCTGTGATAAAGTGCCATGATCTCCTTCTTGCGCTTCTGCGTACGAAAATAAAGCACGAGAAGCCAAATAAAGAGCCCTATCAATATCAATAATATCAAAAGAAACAATATAAATAATTTCCAAATGAGGCGAGATATTAAAAGTAGCCTTCTTTCTAATGCATCTTCAGCCTTGCTTCTTTTAACTAGCCTTGGTTTAAATTCAGATTGCTCATCGATTAAGCTTTGCTCAAGATTAAGAAGCTCTGGGGTTGAGGTGGCTTTCAGGGCCTCAGCCTGGGCGATTAACTCTTGTTGCTCAGGGGTTAAAGACTCAGGGGGGATCATCTCTTTTAAGGCCTCAGCCTTGGCGATTAACTTTCGTTGCTCGGGAGTCAAGGGTTGTGTGACTGGAGTAGCTTTCGCATAATCTTTGTATTTAACCTTTTTCTGCTCTTTCTCCTGAGGGAGCGGCATCTTCTCCATAGGAAGAGCAAGCGCCTCCCATTTAGACAGTTCAAATGATTTCCATTCCTTCATTTTCCTTACCAGATCCATCCGTTCCTTTTTCAACTTAGTGTTGATAGAGGCGCTCTGAATGGTTTTTTGCAACTCTTTTTCGTGCTTTGCAACCTCCTCAGGAGAAGAGCTTAAATTCATCTTCTTGACCAAAGCAGAGGTTGTCATGCCTCTTTTTATATCCAATGGTGTTTTCTGAAGACTCTTCCGCATCTCCTCTTCCTTTTTACTGAGCTGGTATTTGATGATAGCATTCACATACTCTTTCAGAATAGTCAAGGTCGTCTTCTCAGCCAATTCCTTTAACCCCGGGCCCTCGATCTTAAGGTGCGAGACAAGACCCGTGGCAGCCTTTCTCACCTGCTTAGAATCCTCTGTCTTTTTTACTAACACGTCGAGCTGGTTCATCATTTCATATTTGTCCTGCAAAGAAGGCCTCTCCTCAATCACATCGCTCATCTCTTTTATCAACTTGTCTTGTAAATCGTAAAATGTCTGCTCTGTCTGGCTGCTGCTCCCTTTTAAATCTATTTCTTCGACGAGAAAAAGGCCTCCCTTTCTCATCGAATCCAACCGAAGGCCGATGAATAAAATCCACCCTAATGATAAACTTAATAACAAAAGAATAACTAAAGACAGGATGGGAATATGGCGCCTCGACCATATCTTGCTCAAGGGGACGTTCAGGAAATTGTAAAGTTTCATTTTCAATAAAATAAACCAGGCCAGGATATTAAAGAACGCTGTCAGCATAAGCAGGGGTTCCATCTGGCCCTGGAAAAAGAAAGGGAAACACATGTACAGGGGAATACACAATAGCTGCATATAGGGCAGTAAATGAATGTCAAAGCTGAGGACCACTTCAATGAAAATGAGGCCTTTGATGCAAATGAGGACGACGTCCCTGTAGAGAAGGGTTGAATTGGCTACTGAAACTATAAACCATACTAAAACCGACAGCGCACCTACCGTCAAAAAATATTTGGTTGCCGGCTGTTCTTTTTCGCGCATATACCAGGCAAAAGAAAATCCGCCAAGAAGGCCTGCGATGAGAAAGAGGCGATAAGGGCCCAGCGAGGCCCCCCCAAACAAGGCTGTCGCCAGCAATAAAAGCACAGAGGTCAAAACAATCTCTATGAGCCTATCCTGGTCTCGATTTGTCATTTGATCTGTCGGTTAAAGGCTTCCTCTAAAGAGGCTCTGCAGGTAATAAGTATGGGTTTTACGGCCCAGTTTTGAGCCAATTTTATGTTTATGTCCATGCTGACTTCTTTGTGATCGAAAGATTGCAAGAAGGTGGAGGAAATAAGAAGCACGGGGATGATATCGATATCCCTTTCCATCAACTCCAGGATCCGGGTCATATACCCCCAGTCTTTATCCAACATAACAAGAAATAAATTAGAATTGTTCGGGACATAACGGCTGCGCTCTTCAAATATATCCGCCAGGGTTATCGTGCTCTCGGCCTGGACCACGGAAAGGAATTTAAGGAAATTGTCATAGTGCTCCGGGCCCTTGTTAAATGGAAAATAAACCATTTCGCCGGTGCTCGCCACCACCTCGAAAGAGATGTTTTTCTCCAAAAGATATTTAGCTATGGAGGCTACGATCTTAATCATATACTCTGCCACCTTATGCTTGCCTGTGCCAAAATTTTTATTTTTCTCCAGATTAAACAGGACAGTGGCCCGGTAGTAACTCTGCCGCTGGAACTGTTTGACGATAAGCTTCATTTTCCTGGCCGTCGTCATCCAGTGGATTTTCTTGATAGGGTCTCCCTCTTTATATTCTCTGACGCCGAAAAATTCATCCTCATCCCCGCTGAAGCGGCTTGTCTGGATTCCAAACCAGGGCAGGATCCCTTTGATCATCTCGGGAAGCTTCCTGATGGGGAAAGTCGCAGGATACACATAAAGTTCACTATATTCCTTAAAAGCCTTTTTTAAGAAAAAAAGCCCCAGGGGATCGAAGTAATAAACTCTAAAGGGGCCGAGCCTGTATTTTCCTCTTAGGGGACAACTGCAATGATATTTTAAGTTTTTGGAAAAACCCCCCCCTAAATGGTCTATAAAAAGCATTTTCTTTTTTTCTTCTTCGGCTGCGCAAGGAAGATAATCTTCTAAGCCGAGGCTTACAAGAGGCAGGAAACCACTATTGCGGATCAATGCTTCGACCTCCAATACATCATCCTCGTTGACCTGGCTTAAAGTCTTGCGCACAAGATGCAATCGGACGCCAAAATATTCTATGAGGATCCATGCCCAGCTTATCGTGATGAGCGCTAAAAGAAACCAGAACAAAAGATGGAAAAAACCCATGGAGGTCCTGATGCCGATGATGAAACTGGAGACCAGCGTAACAAAAAGGACAGCCCACTTCTTCAAATATAATTTAAGCATGTCTCTTAAGGGATAGGCGTTGTCTTGATTAATTCTACCACGACATCCTCGGGGGTCCTCCCGGCAATAGCGAGCCGCGGCTGCAATATCAACCTATGCTTCAATACCCAAACGGCAAGCTTCACCACGTCTTCGGGTATGACAAAATCTCTCCCCTCAAGAAACGCCCAGGCACAACTGGCTTTCATGAGCGAAAGGGAGCCGCGGGGGCTGGCTCCTAATCGGATATCTTCTTTTTTTACGCGAGTCGCGCCTACCAGCTGGGCAATGTACTCCAGGACATTGGGGGAAACATCGATTTGTTTTACGGCTTCCTGTAAAGCCATGACCTTCTCTAAATCCATGACGGGCCCGAGGTCCTCGATGGGATGCTTGACTTTTTGCCCGCTCATAACCTTGATCTCTTCCTCCACAGATAAATACCCCACATCGATTTTCATAAGAAACCGGTCGATCTGGGCCTCAGGCAAAGGATAGGTCCCTTGATATTCTATGGGGTTCTGCGTGGCAACCACCAGAAAGGGGCGTGGCAAAGGAAAGTTCCTTCCATCCACGGTGACTTTGAATTCCTGCATGCTCTCTAAAAGTGCGGATTGGGTGCGGGGGGTCGTCCTGTTGATCTCGTCCGCTAAAAGCAGGTTTGTAAACACCGGCCCTTTTCTGAAGTCAAACTCCCCTGTCTTGGCGCTGTAGACAAACCCTCCTGTAACATCCGACGGAAGTAAGTCGGGAGTGAATTGGATTCTTTTAAAATCCCCGCTGATGGATTTTGCCAAAGCTAACGTCAACATGGTTTTTCCCAAGCCCGGGACATCCTCGATCAGGATATGCCCGTTGGTCAAAAGGCCCACAAGCAAAAGCTTTATGGCTTCGGTTTTTCCGATAATGACTTTTTCGATATTCCCTATTAAAATCCTAATGTCTTCGCTGAACATCCTCCTGCTCCTTTCTTTGGCTTGCGCCAATCAGTTCTTCGTAAAGGC
Source organism: Candidatus Omnitrophota bacterium (assembly GCA_043798795.1). Lineage (GTDB taxonomy): Bacteria > Omnitrophota > Gorgyraeia > Gygaellales > Profunditerraquicolaceae > JBDRKE01. The sequence goes on along the minus strand of JAZDOJ010000031.1, from coordinate 16,235 downwards.
TCTCTGTATTTTTTGACATATTGGACACGGTGAAATCTTCTCCCAGGCTTTGTTGGGCGCTTGCCCCCATGTCTCGTCGTAAACGCTCATCTTCCAATAAAAAACGTAGCCTTTCTGCCATTTGATCTATATCGTGTGGCTTGACTAAATAACCGGTCTGCCCTTCCCGGACGATCTCCGCTATGCCTCCCGTATCTGTTGCAACCACGGGTTTTTTCGCGGCCATGGCCTCCAGCACGCAAATAGGAAGCCCTTCCCACAGGGAGGTCAACACCAGCACGTCAAGTGCCGCAAGGATCTCCCGGACGTCCTTTCTCCAGCCGGTTAATATAACATCTTCATTCAAATCACATTTACGGATCAATTTCTCAACGCTGCGACGCAACTGGCCATCGCCGACTAAAACAAACTTGAGACGAGTGAGCTTTTTGGTCATGACAGAAGCCAGCCTGATAAAATCCTGCGGAGATTTCTGGGGCTTAAAACAAGCCACCATTCCTACGGCTAAATCCGCATCTTTGAGCCCCAGCCGACTCCTGGCCTCATTATCTTTTGAAAGAAAATCACTCAGATGGATTCCATAAGATATGCGCCTGTATTGCTCGCACTTGCCTATCCGATGCCTCAATCCTTTAAGTCTATCGTATTCTGAAACAACCACGAGCCTGTCCGTAAAACGGGCGATCCATCTTTCCAGCCAGAGAAAGAAAACCCGGCGCAAAACCGACTGAAAATCATTAAAAGACCAACCATGGACCGTATGAATAATCCATTTGGCCCCAGCCACCCTAGCGGCAAGGCGGCCCACGATTCCGGCCTTGGAGCTGTGCGTATGAACAATATCAATATCGTTTTCTTTGATATAGCGATAGATTTCTATGCAAGACAAGAGATCCTTGAAGGGATTGATGCGGCGTTCGAGATTTATAGATTTTCTTAACGTCAAACCCTCCAAAGAGAAAAAATCATCCATGAGCAGTCCGTCACGCGCGGTGAATAAGAAAATATTGAATCTTTCTTTACTCAAGTGGCGGATAAGATTCCATAGTTGTTTTTGGGCACCTCCTAATTCCAATTTTGTAATCACATAAAGAATGTTAACTTTACGCATCTAATTGGACCCGGCCCCAGCTCATAAGATTATTTTTAATGAAGATGACAACGCCCAAGACGCCGCGGATGCCTCTTGTGAACCGTAACGCCTTTTTTAAATCCTTTTTTGTTTTCACCAGATTGCAGGCGGCTGTGGCCACCGCATCCGCCAAGCAGGCATTTCTGGAGAGGACCGTCACGCTGTCGGCATTCCCAAAACTCAATGAATGGCCCATCATCCCCGAAGACGTGCATAAGCCAAGGGGCGTATCCGATGGCTTGATCTTTAACCGGAGCTTATTCCAAATTTTAGACCTTCCGGTATAAATGCCGATGAGGCGCGTTTTTGTGGTTTTTAAAAACAGGTCTCCCCCGTTTTCAATGATAACATTTTTGTAATTCCTCTTCAATAAATCCTGACCCAGAAATTGAGCGATCGCACCGGCGACCGCCGCCATGGGCCCGACATGGGCCCTCTTGGCATAAAAGGCCATCGCCTTGATAATTTTCGGGGCTTTTATTTCAACCTCCAAGGGTTTTAAGGCTGTTTCAAACCGTCTGTCTTTATGGATGTACGTCTCTATGGCCAAGCGATACAGACGCAGCCGCTTTTCGATAAAGCTTCTATCAAGAGGCTTATCCGTAAGAATCAATAAATCCGACTCTCCTGCCACAATATGCGCTCTGAATAAATCCTTGGCCCCCACCCCGTCCCTGTAAAATCTCCTCTGGTAGCGGACTGTCTTCATTCTAACATATGCGCGGCAGCGGCTCACTGGTCAGCATCTCCAGAATCCGCTCGGTCCCTAAACGCGTTTCTAATATCACGCGGCCTCGAGGCTTACTCATGACCTCGCCCACCACCCGCGCCCTCCTTCCCAGGGGATGTTTCTTTAATAAACGCAGAGCCCTATCCGCGGACTTCTCTGCCACCACCACAACGGCACATCCCTCATTGGCAACATATAAAGGGTCTATGCCTAACAATTCGCAGGCGGCCTTCACCTGGACTGATACCGGAATCTGCTTTTCTTTTATTCGGATGCCCAATCCTGTTGCCTGGGCGATTTCATGGAGGGTCGAAACCAAGCCGCCTCGCGTCGGGTCTCTCATGAACCTGACACCCTGTATCTTTTTTAACACCGGCAAAAGCAGGCCGTCCAAAGCATGGCAATCGCTTTTGATATTGAGCTTTAAGTCTAATTCCTTTCTTTTGCTTAACACAGCCATTCCGTGCTGGCCAATTTCACCGGTTACAATAACCCTATCTCCTGCTTTTATGTTTTTTACGGATAAGGGTCTGGCATTCACCATTCTTCCGATACCTGCGGTGTTGATAAACATCTTATCGCAAGCGCCTTTTTCCACAACCTTGATATCGCCCGTGACACAAGAGACTTTTGTCCTGCGACAGTGCACGGCAATGGATTCCACGATTTTTTCCAAGAGACGGTAATCCAGCCCTTCTTCAAGAATCAGCGCCAAAGAAAGATACTCAGGGTGAGCCCCTGCCACGACGAGGTCATTGACGGTCCCGCATACGGCGAGCTTCCCGATATCTCCACCCGGGAAGGTTAAAGGGCTAACCACGAAAGAATCAGTTGTAAAGGCGATTTTTTCTCTATAGGGGATGCGGGCACTGTCAGAAAGTTCCTTGAGAATAGGGTTATCCAATTTCTTGAGCATCAAGTTTGCGATGAGCTGATGCATAAGCCTGCCGCCGCTTCCGTGCCCGAGAAGAATTTTTTGCTGTTCCATACTTATCGTTAGAAGATATCAACCCCGGCCCCGCGGAGGTCTTTTTTCAAAACCTCCACGTCTTTAAAGATAAAACTACGCATACCTAACTCACTTGCGGAAGCTACCAACTCCGCTCTGTCGTCGGCATAAAAGACGCTTTCCGCAGGCTCTCCCAGCTTCTGGAGGGCCTTGCGATAAATATCAAGGTGTGGCTTTCTCAATCCCAGCTCGTTGCTGGCTATAATCGTAAAGGCATTAAGAAGAGGAAATGTCCTCTTGATGTATTCCAAATGCAGGATGTTTATGTTCGAAAGGACCGCGAATTTATAAGTGTTTTCGATCTTACGGGCACATTGATAAACGCCGAGGTTTTTTTCACTGAAAAAGAAAATCTCATTCCAGATCGGCACAAACTGATGGTAGCTGATGTCCAGGCTCAACATCCTCCCGACTTCTGCGAAGAATCCCCGGGGAGAAATCTTGCCTTCTTCAAAAAGCGCCGTCAGTTCCGAATCAAAGAAAAGATCGAAGATTTCCTGCGCTGACTTATCCGTAAAACAGGATAAGCTTTCTGCTGCGCGCAGGTGATCAAAATCGATCAGCACTCGGCCCAAATCAAAAAGAACGGCTTTGACCGCGCGAGGAGCCTGTTTATCCGTCTCGGAAACGAACCCGGCGCTTGAGACCTGAGAAGGCTTACTCATCAATTATCCTTGTCCTTTTCTTTCTTAAATAAATCTAGAAATCTGTCTTCATATTCTTTATAAACATTCCACTTATCCAGCTCATTCTTTAATTCCCCTGCCTTTGAAAGATCGCTCTTCGCCAGGTCGAAGATCTTCTCGATCTTCTCTTTAACGGAACCGGGGAGCTTCGTCAATTGGCTAAGGGTTTTTTTAATTTTTTCTATTTCTTCCTCACCGATAGGGTTGATCTGGCCGCCTGAACCCAGCTTGAAATAATCCAGTAATTTATTGATTTCCGATTCCATGCGACGGGCCTGCTCGGCGAGGGGAGCCAAATCAATCTTCAGGTTCAAGATCTTAGCCAAGAGATTCAATACAGCTAAGGAGGCCTTAGGGTTTTCGATCTGAATCGTATAAAGAGGGATTTCTCCCAGCAGACAAAAACCCTCAAGACCCTGGCGTTTGGCCATGCCTAAAAACAAACCGTTCATGCCGCTGATTTGCCCTTGCGATAGTATATCCGGGATAAACGCCTGAAGACCTTTCTTTATCTGTTCGGATGTGCAGGCCAGCCACACCCGCGGCTCCTGCGTATGGTCGATGGGTTGCGGCATGGAGGCAAAACTGACGATCCTTTCAACGTTAAAATTCTTCGCCAGCTGCAATATCGTTTCAGCGTAAGCCTGCGCCTTGGCTAGATCAGGCTGCGCATTGCTTAAGAATATTATTATATCATGGTCTTGCGTCTTTTTCAACGCTGATTTCGCGGCGGGATTCCTCCAATAGTAGAATTTGCCCTGCGGCAAATCCGGGAGATCCAGGAGGCCGTCCCGGATGACGCTGGCGGTCAAATAAAAATAATCTTCGGCAGGGATAACGGCAAAATCCCGCGCCCCTAATTGCTCCACGAGGTAAGAGGCTGCTTTAAAAGCAACCTCCCCCATTCCCGGCCAGGCTACGATCAGGTAAGGATTTTTTAATCTCGGTTTTTTAAAGAATTTGATCCCTTCCATGTTTTTAACCCCTTCTCTCCTGTCTGAAATTAAAAATTCTTAAGAAATTCTTCAAGCACCAAGGTCCCTCTGTACAGGTTATCGATGCTAACGTACTCGTCGGCTGCGTGGGCCGTGCCCCTTGAACCAAAGCCCGTGGCCACCGCAGGAATATTTTTTCCCTGTAAAAACGTGATGACGGTTGCGCCTTCCGAGCCCTCAATGACAGGATGAACCTTGATTTTTCGCATGGCCTGTTTAAGGGAGGCGACCAGAGGATGTGTTTGTTGGATGTTGTAGGGCGCCTGCAGGCCTTCTATCTCTATCGTGCATCCCTTGGCGTGCCTGCTGATAATCTTTTTGATTATTGCGAGCAAATCCTTTGCTTGCATTCCTGGCAAAAAACGAACATCTAACTCAAATTCACACCAGTCCGCCACGATATTAACTTTATCTCCCCCTCTAATCGTGCCGGTATTAACGGTCGGAGGTTTCAAAAATTTATTTTTTTTGTATTGAAACTTGTGTGCTTTTATTGACTTGATGATATCGATGGCGACATCAATAGCGTTGATGCCTCGCCAGGGATAAGCGCCGTGAGCGCGCCTGCCTTTGACCTTGACTTTAAGATGCAGAAGCCCTTTTTGCGTGACAATAATCTTAAAATCGTCCGAATCTAAAATCAAGGCGGCATCCGCTTTTAAAATCCCGCGCTCCAGCAAGGGGATTAATCCCAGCTCTGAACCACTTTCTTCGTCGGCCGTAGCAGCAAAGATAAGCCTGTAATCTAAAATAACTTCCTCTTCAACAAGGCTTCGTATGCTCTCCAGCGCACAGGCAAGATTTCCTTTGCAATCCGTTGCGCCCAAACCGTAAATTCTTCCTCTGTGAATTGTTCCAGCAAAAGGGCTGCGGGTCCAGCTTCTTCCGGCTGGCACTGTATCTAAATGCGGGGTTATAAGAAGAGACCGCTTGCGCTCTCTGACTCCCCAATACCCCACCACATTCAGACGATCCTTTTTAAACTCATAGAGCCTCGTGCGCACCTTGAGCCTTTTAAGATAACTTTGTACGAATCTGGCTATTCGAGACTCATCTCCCGGAGGATTTTCAGAACAGATGCTTATAAGCTTTTGAGTCAGTCTGACTAAGCGTTCCTTGTTGACCATCTGTTTTATAAGCTAAAGTTTAAACTCAGGGCCAACGCTTCCGTGTCTAGAAACTGGCCTTCACAATTCAACCAGATTTTTTTTGTCAGGGGCAGGTCAAAACCCACGATCACGCCCAGACCTTTCGTTAAATCCGACCTCACGCGGTCCCTTTCTCCATCAATCCAATGGATATAATCGGCCCTGGACCATCTTGCGCCCAGATAAGGCATTATTTTTCTAAAATCGTAGGACAGGAGCGTGGAAAACTGCCAGTCGTCTAAGACCGCCTTGTGCTTTGTAGCCCCCAGATCAATGGATAGAGGGTGAATGCTGATATGTTGAAAGCCAAAGACCCATTTTGTACTCTTTGCCTCATAAAGCTTCAGGCGAAAACCGTATCCTCCGCCCATATAGGTGGGGTAATCCACTTCATCTCTTCCCAAGGGGTGCTGCTTTATGTAACCGGCTCCCCCTTTTAAGTCGAGCGCAAACCAATCATAAAACCCAAGGGACAAGAGAAAAAATTGCTGCTGGCTGCGTAAGGACCCGGCTTCATGTTCCAGATACCGGTTAAAGATGGTGTAGGACTGAAGCCCCATGTGGAGCTTTTTCTTGCCGGGCATCCGGGTGCCGTAACAGGGTGCGGCAGAAACATCAGTAAACGGTAAACACCAACTCGTAATCAGTAAAAATAATACACTTCGAACTATTATTTTAGTGGACATCTCTCGCAAAGCGGCTTTCTTTTAAGGCAGAATTCCTTGCCCAAGCGCACGAAAAGTGCATGATACTCATTGAATAATTTTACCTCTTTTTTGAGGTTTTGCATAAACAAATTTTGCACATCCTGATAGCTGGAATCTTCTGCGATGAAGCCATGCCGCGCCATGATCCTTTTAGTATAGGCATCAATCACAAAGAGCGGTTTTTGTAGAGCATAGAGCAGGATGGAATCCGCGGTCTCCGGCCCTATGCCGTTTATGGAAAGAAGTTGAGAACGCAGTTTCAGGCCAGGCACCCGGGACATTTTCTTCGGATCCCCTTTGTAATGATCAAATAAAAACTTTAAAAAGGCCTTTAACCGCTTGGTCTTGATGTTATAGTAACCGGCGCTTTTAATAAGCCTGGCTAATTTTGACGTGGATAAATGATGGATTCTCTCGGGGTCTAAGACCTTATGCTGCTTAAGCTGATCAATCGCTTTTTCCACATTGGCCCAATTGGTATTCTGGGTCAGGATGGCGCCCACCATGACCTCAAAAGGCGTCTTGGCCGGCCACCAGTGCTGTGGGCCAAAAGCTGCAAAGAGCTTAAGGTAAATGGAATGCAATTTCTTTTTTTGAGAGGCCTTTCGCATGTCTATTTTTTCTTTTCCAAGACGATCCTTTGTTTGGTTTTCTTGGCGACATCCTCAACAAACCGCTTAAAATCCAGGTACTCCTCTTGAGCGACCTCACCCTTTTTGGCTTCCGTTCGTTGCTTCACTTCGATTCTTTTGTCTTGGCGGACATATTCGACCAAAATCTTCATCCACGGGCTATCCTCTTCAACGTTGTCGGGTATATATTTTATGGCAAAGTTATCCGGAATCTCGATCACATTCATTGTCTCCGAGGATTCCAGGAATACGAAATCAATAGGGTACCGGCGTTTCTCCTTGGCTACTATTGACGTGTCCACGCTGCCAAGCTGGGGCAGGAGACGAAGGTCTCCGGCTACCGTAAAAAACTCAGGACCCCAAAAATCATATTTTAAAACGATCGGCTTATTTAAATCATCCAGATTCTCAATCGTATATTGATTGAGCACAGCACCAATGGAAATATCCTGGATTCTGGCTTTGAGCACCTGCTGGACGAGCTCCGGCTGAGTGTAAAGCAACCAATAACGCTGTCCCTGGTCATAGAAACCGAATGTGAGAATTGACTTTTCTGCGGCTATTGTCTCATCGGCCTTGACCTTAAGCGAAATGACCTGCCTGACCAGATTATGCGTTGCCGGGAAAAGAATTGTCTCTTTGATTTCATAGCCGTCTTTTTTAAAAAGCAGGACCTTCCGGCCCTGGTCATCGACGGGTAGGTCCATGAAGGGGCAGGTTTGGGCCGTGGGATCAAGGAAATAGACCTTATCTTTAAGGGAGACGGCGGCAATGCAATGATTGAAAAGTACGCTCGGGAAATCCTCATTCAAATTATAATAATCTTTTGTGGCGATCAGGACCGGCCAAGCAGAAAGGCCCACCTCCCTTAACATGGTCACCAGGAGTATCGCTTGGTCTTTACAGTCTCCGTACTTGTTTTTAAAAATGTCGCTGGCCGCATGCGGCTCATAACCAGCCTCTCCGTATTCCACGGCCACATAACGGATCTTCTGTGCGCAAAAGTTATAAATCGCCCTGATCTTCTCTTCATCGCTTGGCTTATCCTGAATCAGTTCTTTGACTTTTCTCTTGATGGCCTGGTCCGCTTCTATTTTATCTTGAGCCAATTCCCACCACCATTCATAAATCTCCTGCCAGTTATCGAACGTGGACATCAGGATCGCGGGGTTGATTTCGCAAGCCGGTGGCATGTCGGCTTCCGGGATGATCTGCGGGATGTCTTTAAAGCGCCAATGGTAACTCAAAAAACCTTCCTCTTCTTTTATTTCAGGGGTCATCTGGGCGCCAAAATCATTATACCTGTCATTAAGAATTTTTATATGTAGAGGATTGTCTTTGGGTAGGCGCATCAAAAATGAGGCTTCTAGGATAGGTTCCTTAGACTGGAGGGTGTAGGCCAAAACAAGATCCTTCTTATTGATGAGTCTATTATTGTAAATTTTCAGTTTGTACTCTATGGCGCAGCCTTCGGTGACCTCGGGGAAAGAGATGATGGTAACGTGAACATTGCTATAAAGCGGGAAATTTAAATATTTAGAGACATCCCGGATGTGGCGGCTGCCTACCTCCAGAACCTTGCCGTCCGGCTTGATGGTGCGGGCGTATTCCAGCTCAACCTTCTCAAAGGTCGAATCATAATCGATGTGTGTCTCTGAGAAATCGGCCTTTCCCCGCTCATTGAGGATCTTGATGATGTAATGAAGGCTTGTCACCTCTTTGCCGTCAGCCGTCACCTCGATTTTCTCGTCGCTGAATAAAACCAGGGCCCCGGCCTGAGGATACGCATCCGCACTCGGCGCGCGGCTTAAGATTTTATAGACGCCCGGATCGACCTTTTGGATGGATTCAAGACTTTCCTGTCTTTCAATCAAATGGACGCGCTCTTTGGCTTTGGCCCTGTAAGGATGATTGTTGATCTTCTTATAGATATCGAGCGCCTTTTCATACAAGTTTAATTTTTCGCAGGTCAGGCCCTTATAAAACAGATACTCGGCGTCCTCGGCTTCGTAATTATTAAAAATCTCTAAGGCGTCAGTAAAAAGGCTCAAGCGATAATAGGAGATCGCCAAATATTTTTTAGCCTCGGGTTCTTGTGAATTCTTGAATTCCTCGACACCCTTTTCCAGCTCTCCGTGGCTGTAATAAAGATGCCCCATCTCAAAATGCAGCCGACCTGAAGGGTCACCCTTTTTGATTAAGCCCTTATAGGCTTCCACAGCCTCCTGATAATATTGCTGGGCCTGCTGGGCGAGCCCCTCAGCTTCCTTCATATCCTTCGGCTGGCTGCAACCACTTAAAGCACCAAATATCAAACACCAAATTCCAAATAATCTCCAATGTTCTAATATCCAATGACCGAAACCTTTTGATTTGAAAGTTTGGGGTTTGGAAATTGGGATTTGTTTGGGATTTGGAAATTGGGATTTGGGATTTGATTTCTTACCGGTATTTATAATATGCATGACAGGCTCCTTCGCTTGAGACCATGCAGGCTCCGATCGGGTGATCAGGCGTGCAGCCTTTTGAAAACAAGGGGCACTCGGGCGGAGACACGATCCCTTTTAGAACATCAGCACACTTGCATTTCGTTTTCCGTTGATTCGTTAATTCGTTAATTCGTTTAAGACTAAATTCTCTCTGTGCGTCAAAGCGCGCAAATTCCTTTCGAATCGAAAGGCCGCTTTTTGGGATAACCCCTAAACCTCTCCAAGCATTATCCGACACACGAAAGACGTGATTAATAATTTTCTTTGCCTTGGGATTACCTTGAATTTTGACGACACGCGCATATTGATTGTCGACGCCTGGTTTTTTGCGACCTATCTGTCTTAAGAGAAGATACAATCCTTCCATCATATCCAGGGGCTCGAAACCAGCGATGCAACAACCGATGCCGTACTTTTTGACAAGAAGCTCGTAGGGTTTCAGCCCGATAATAGCCGAAACATGCCCCGGGCATAAGAAACCATTCAGGTTTAGTCTCGGGTCCTGAGCCAGTTGCGCCATGGCAGGAGGGATCAATTTTAATGAACAGAGAAAGAAAATGTTTCTCAATCCTTCTTTTTTTGCCCTCATCATACTAAGGGCAATAGTCGGCGCTGTCGTCTCAAACCCCACGGCCAGAAGTACAATTTTTTTATGCGGATGGAGTCCAGCGACAGTCAGGCTGTCCAGAGGAGAATAGATGACTCGGACATTGCCGAATCGGGCCCTTTCTTTTTCTAAGGTAGAGCTTGTGCCTGGAACGCGCAGCATATCCCCGAAGCTTAAAATAAGAACGTCTTTTTTTCTTGCCAGCTCGATAGCCTGGTCGATATAATCCTGAGGGCTCACGCACACAGGACACCCTGGTCCTGCAATCAGCCTGAGGCCGGGGGGTAACATTCTACCCAAACCAAACCTACGGAAACTCTGTGTGTGGGTACCGCAGACCTCCATGATGCTTATGTTTTGAGAAGGCGCGATCTCCCTTATGGCTCTGGCTAGCTTGCGGATGGCTCCAATATTACGAAACTCGTCAATGTATTTCATCTATCATCTTTAAGGTTTCCTTGGCCCTTGCGGGATCCAGCTTCTGGATGGCAAACCCCGCATGCACAATCACATAGTCACCCACTTGAGCCTTAGGCAGCATCTGGATATTGACGGTCCGGATGAGCCTGGCGGATTCCACATCCGCAAAGTCACCCTTGATTTTTTTAATCCGCATGGGAATGCCCAGACACATAACCTAATACCTCCCGTTCGCGATGGCAACCTGGCCCAAAGAGAGGCAGGCATCACTCGCCTGCAGCTGCCGATGGGCAAAAACCTCAAAGTTCCCTTTCCGCAATAAATCATGGCTCATTTCAAGCAGCAACCTGTTTTGAAAGACGCCTCCTGATAAGACAACTTTATTGAGTCGATGGTCCCTTCTTAACGATAAACACACGCTCTTTATCATCTGGGCAACAGTAGAATGAATTCGGTAGGCCATTTTCTCTTTAGGCTCCTTATGTTTTAAATCGAGAACGATCTGCCTGAACATAGGTAGCGGATCAAGAATGTATTCATTTTTGCTCTTGATTAAATCAAAGGGATAAGCTTGGACCCGGAGATGATAAGATGCAGCTAACTTCTCTAATTCCATGGCTAATTCAGCCTCAAAGCGCACCTTATATTTATGAAGGATAAGGCTTGCTGCCGCATCAAAAAGCCGGCCGGCGCTGCTGGCTAAAGGCGCATGGGTACCTGATGCATACAGCTGTTTTAAAATCCTCCAATGTTTTTTGTTCAGGCCTTTGACAAAACCGAGTTTTAAGTTCAAGAACCTATCTTTATATGCCTGATAGAGCCACGCTGCTGCCAATCGCCAGGGTTCTTGGATGGCTTTTTCTCCTCCTAAAAGCGGAATTTCTTTTATGTGCGCCTTGCGTTTAAAATCTCTATAATCACAGACTAAAAATTCTCCTCCCCAAAGCTGACTTCGCAGGCCAAGGCCCGTTCCATCAAAACTAACGCCGATGACTTTCTGATTCGTAAGACCGCACTCGACCATGCAGGAAGCAATGTGCGCGTGATGATGCTGTACGGTTCGAAGTTCGAAGTTTTGAGTTCGAAGTAAATCCTGGGCAAATAAACTGGATTGATAGTCCGGATGTAAGTCTATGGCGATGATCTGGGGCCTCTTCTTTAGAAAAAATTTTGCGTCCTTTTCAAACTTCAGGAAATCGCTAAGATTGCCTAGGTCAGGATGCACCGGGCTTAAATAAGCGAAGCGGCCCTTGGCCAAACAGAGAGTATTTTTGGTTTGACTGCCAAAGGCTAGAATGCTTTTTTTTGCCTCAAACGGCAAATTTACCTTTTTCGCTTTCATTTAAGATCTCAAGGCGCAGCATGTTATCCACCCGGAAGGTCCGCTCATCGTTTCTCAAACAACAAAATCCCACCAGATAACTACGGCTGCTTTCCTGTTTTATCTCTTTGGGGATGACTTCTCGCTCGGTGACCTCAGCGCCAGAACTAGAGAGATATTTTATCTTAAGCTTCACCCCCAGATCAATCGCTTCCTGTATCTGGGCCAACTTCTGGTTTGTGGCGCTCTCTAAAAAATGCGCATTAATGGCAAAGAGTTGCGAGAAATGCTCAAAATCCGTTATGCCTTTTGACTGTAGGATTCCTGTAAACCGCCTGAATACCTCCCAGGTCATTTCCACGTCGGCTAGGGCGCGATGCTTCTGCGTGATGTTGATACCCAATCTCTCGGATACAAACCAAAGCGCATAGCGCTCTAAACCCGGCAATAAGCGCCTCGCCATTCTTAATATATCAACGGTCACGATATCCTGAAGAGAGGGTTTTCCTAAAAGATTTAACTCATTATTTAAGAACTCTAGATCAAACCCCGCATTATAAGAACAAAGACAACTGCCCTGGATAAAATCCAGGAATCTGGGAAGCACGGTTCCCATCGCGGGTGCATTCTTTAGCATCTCCTGGGTTATTCTATTCACCTGAAAGGCGGCTTCGGATATGGGACGGCCCGGGTTGACAAAGGTCTCAAAGCTGGCTATTTTCTTTTTGTCTTTGAATCTTACGGCGGCAATCTCAACGATTCTGTCGCCAGAGGCAGGATCCAGGCCGGTTGTCTCCGTATCAAATATGGTAAATTCTATCTCTTCTAAATTTTTAGGCATCTCATTGCGTGAGATTAAAACTGGGTACTAATTGAACCGGCTTATAGGAAAGCTTGGCTTCTTTTAAGTTCTTCAATCCCGAATCATCCATGATGTTGATGTATCTGTATTTTTTTAACTCCCTTGAGAATTCGCGAAAAATAAATTGCGCTAAACCCTTAACCGCAAGGTCTGTTATTTCGTACAAAACGCAAAATGTCTCGTGATTTAATTCATAGCCAAAAGTGAATCCCTTGACTTCATTATTTATGGTAACGACTCGCCCTATTAAATCTAAATCAGAAAAACTATCCAGGGCCTCCTTAAGACAAACCTGGCTATCCTTAAGCATCCCTCGATATAAGAAATCGCCCCTTTGGGCCTCACGCTGTTTCATCCAGAGATCATAGAGAGTGAGACACTCCGCTTTATATCTTAAAGAAAAAGGCTTATACTCAAAGGAGTGGTTTTTCATAAAATAATTGCAGCAGGCGCGCTTGGACTTGAATCTGTTGCCGGACAAATGGGCTAAATCCAGCCTGTTACAAAGATAATCATAAGATTTAATCCGGCAACTGAAACCCATCTTCCGGTAAAAAGAAACATCTTTTGCTTCGGTATTCTCAATGCGGGATATTTCCTTATTCTTATTAAAGGCATCCATCACCTCAAAGCTTTTTTTTAGGACATTCTTGCTTAAATCCTGCCCCAAAGGAGCCAGATACTGGAAACAGCCGATTTTGTCAATAAAGAACACGCAGAGTGTCTTCTCCAAGAGAGCCCACCTGATATCATAGAGACCCTTCCAGATAAGAATATTCTCCCAGGCATAAACGGACAGCTCATGGCGGCTTAATCCTAAGAACTCTGCGAACACCCTTCTATCTTTAACGTCTAATTTCTTGAGTCTCACGTCCTAAATCTTTATCTCTTGGAGGTCCAGGAGGCCCTCGTATTCCTGAATCATCTGGGGGTTATTCTTTAGGAGATTTAATGTTGGGGGGCTGTTGAGAAAGTCAAACACACACTGGATATATTCTTTGAACTCCCCAGCTCCCAAATTCTTTTCGACAAAAAGGCATCTTAAATCACAGGCCAAAAAAACTTTGTTCCCCTTGCGGTTGATCATAAAAGGATAAAGACGGCAGTCCAGGGGCCGCGAACTGTAAATCTTGCAAGCAAAGTCATCCGGGCTTAAAAACGCACACAAAAAACGGTCGCTTTGCGTATCGGGAACGGGACGGATCCTTTTCGTCTTTGATATGAGCGATGGGGGGTAATTATCTTCCAGAAGCTGCCGTATCTCTGAATCCAAGAGGACAGGAGACCAGCTGGTTTCGGGTTGAGCAAACCGGCAGCAACCCCGGCAGCTTAAACAAAACTCACTCGGAATAATTTGCTTGATCATTTCACGCTGCTGCCCAATTTCACTTCTCTATCGGGGGAGATGATACAAATCCCTCCCTCATCCTGACAGGCCAACAACATGCCCTGGCTTTCGACACCCCTCAAAAGCGCTGGCTCAAGATTATCGACCACGATAATTTGCTTACCAACCAGGCCTTCCTTTTTATAAGAACCTTTTATTCCTGCAACAATCTGTTTGGTCTTATCCCCCAGGTCAATACTTAAAACGAATAACTTCTGGGCATCCGGATGGTCTTTCACCTCTAAGATTTTAGCCACCCGTAAATCTAACTTTTTAAACTCTTCAAGGGTAACCACAGCTCCTCCTTATCAAAATTTGAATTCTACAGCTACCTCAATCTGATAGGCCTCATCCGGTTCTCCGTCTCCGCGCACAAAAGGACTTAAGAGGCTTCCGTCGCTATCGTTTCTTAATTCCTTAAAGTAACGTCCCGGGAAAAAATAGCCTCCTAATAAACTGATCAATGTATTTTTGTTTAGCTGATAATCAAGGAACAGGTCTATTTCAGAACCTAGCTCTCTTGAGAGATATCGGGCCTTTCCATTAAGCAAACCCACAGGTCTTTCAAAAAGACTCAGATAATACCCATAAATCCCAAGGGTCAAATTCTCCTGTATCTGGAAGTCAAAGCCACCTTGTGGCATGAGCAGGTTGTCAAAATCTGCAGAGGCAAAAGTCCCGGGCCTTGGCACTCCGTAATTCAGACCATATCCGCCTCCCATGGCCACGATGGGAAGCATATCCGCATTGCTGCCGCAGACCGAATCATCCAGATTGTTGTTGAGGGGCGAATAATAGCTAAAGGCCCTGTTTTTTGAACTGGTTAATGTCTCTTCCAGGTTTTCAGCCTGCTCGAGACTGACTTTATTACCGCTGGCTGCAAGAAATGCGAAATACGGAGTCCACCGGCCCATCTGATAATCTAACTGCGTGAATATTAAATAGCCGGTATGCTGCACATCCTTATATTCAGGGCTTGCGCTTTTGGCCTCTCCAAAATTTCTCGCCACTTCTATGCTCCAGGAAAAATCCGATTGCTTAAGGGTCCAGCTCAAGCCAAATGTTCCTAAAATATCCCTGTTCGTAGGCGTGGTAAAGGTATTGTCCCTTTTTCCGGCAGAGGTGTAATCCACCAAAGCGCCTACATAAGGCTGCAAAGTGCTTTCGCCTTTTTTAAACGTCATATCCAGCGCAAAAAAGTTGGCGGCATTTGGCTCATAGAGAAAATCCTGTTCTTGCTCCTGGCGTATGCGCGGGCCCCAGCGAACATCGTTGTGCAGGTCAGGCCTGCTGTAATAAAATCTCCAGCTTAATCCATCGGATTCTGTAAAGAGGGTAAGCCCGAGATTCTCATAACAGCCATGCAAACTAAAGCCATTTCCCACTTCGTAGGTATAAAGGCCCAGCTTAAGCCTTATCGGTTGAAGCAAAGGCACATCCATCCAGAATTCTTCTATTTGGGGAAGCAGGCTCTCGTTACGATACCGCTCAATGCTGCCTGCGGACGTCATCAGTGTGTTGTGCACGAACAGGGGCGCGCTGTAATCACAGGGGCCGTTACGCTCCAGCTTCAGAAAGAACCTTTTTTCTTTATCTTTGGATTCCAGGTTAAACCCAAAACTGTAATCCAGGCCTAAGTAGGCCGTAGAATCATCCTTGTTATGGCTATCCAGGTCCACCGTATTTTTGAAAGAAACCAGGTCTGTCCTGAAATAGCTATCTAAAGAAAGGACAAAGTCTTTTGTTTCAGCTATAAGCATGCCTGCTTCCAAAGGGGCGAAGGAAAAGGCTAAGAATAAGAATGCAGAGAGTATTTTGATGCCTGGCATAGGTTAAAAACAAGAGGTAGGCAGAGAGATAATTTATACTTAATTATATCAGAAAGGCGAGAATTAACAATTGAAAAGTGGGGCTGGGGGCCAGGACAAAAGCAGAAAAGCCGCCAGGCAAATGACGGCTTTAAGATTGGCGGCGCTCATGCGACAAAATCAGAATATACTTTAAGTCTTCTATGATGATTTAAGGCGCCGCGCCTTGGCCGGCGCTCCCGTATCTCCCGATTCACCGTTCGCCCTGCTGTGGGCAGCAGGGCTCTACTTCGCGCCTGCCT
>JAZDOJ010000063.1:0-5113 GCA_043798795.1 Candidatus Omnitrophota bacterium | reverse complement strand
CTTGGCAACATGTTGGAAAAGATTAAATGTGCGGCTTTTGATGATTTGAACACCCTTTTTCCAAACGGGGATGAAGACGGGCCAACAGGTAATAATTATGCCACTCTTGTCGGTGGTTACACACTTAACAATGAGCATATTGCGGTGACCTATGTGAATCCAGGCGGAGATCCCTTAGAGGTTGTTGTCACGCTGACCTGGAGGTATAAGAACAGCTTAGACCGTACAAATGTCTTGGTCACGAAGAGGACAAGGTAAAATGAGAGGACTAAAAGGTCAGAAGGGGCTTACGATAATGGAGATGCTGATGGCCACGTTGATATTGACCATTGTCGGTACCCTGACTACACTTTTCTTTATCCAAGGGTCTAACCTTTGGGAAAGTATCACCGGCCAAAGCGATTTGCGCTCTGTGGCGCGTAATGCTTTAACCTACATGAGCCAAGAACTGCGTAATGCCACACGCACGGGAACGGGGAACCCCTCTCCGAATATGGCCATTCCCTCTAAGCCCAACAATCATTCCATTGGCTTTTATCTGCCGGCTGACCTCGACGGCAATGGTTTGATCATTGATACATTAGGTGCCACCGAATGGGACACCAGCAATAAAATTCATTATCAATACGTCCCTGGACAGAATATGTTGAGGCGCCTTGAAAAAGGCAATCAATTCATTATCTCTCACGAAGTAGCAAACATAGAATTCGAGGATAACAGCATTGATTCATCCCTGGCTATTAATGAGGTAAGGATCAAGTTGACGCTGCAGCGGATTTTACCGCAGAATAAAATAGCCTCGGTAACCATGGCGTCCATCGTCAAATTGAGGAATCAGTAGTGAGGAGGCTTGCGATGAGGAACAAAGGGCAGGCGCTTATTCTGGTTTACGGGGTCATCTTATTTTTCCTCACGTTGACCTTGCCTCTCTTTCATAAGATCATGGGTGAAAATACCTTGCTCAATCGCCAGCGCCTGGAAAAAGAGGTCTTTTACCTCGCCGAGGGGGGGATGGAGGATGCCATTAACCAGTTTATCAATGCCATCGCTAATTTTCAGGTCAGCCCGAACGTTACCAGATATCCTGCTGCCGGAACCCTTGTGACCACTTACGCGGCTAACGTTGCATTTCCGACTGGCGCTCAGGTGAATTCCGTAATCAACGAAGCCGAATCCGGGCCGCGCCTTATTACGGACCCAGACGGTATACAGGTGACCGTAAAATCCTATGTCGTGACTTCCACTTGCCAACATCCGGCAAATTCCTCCATTACCGTTACTTTGAATCAGGCTATCATCCTTCGGGTGATTTTTACTTTCCAGCACGCCGTATTTTATAATGATGACCTTGAGATATTGCCGGGGCCGAATATGACTTTTACCGGCAGGATCCACGGAAACCAGAATATTTATCTTCATTCCGATGGCAGTACACTTACCATTAACAGCGAATATTTACGCTCCGCTGCAGATATTTATAATCGCACCAAAGACGGCCGGGGCATGGGAGGGACGGTTAGGATTCGAAAAGCCGGAACAGGGGCTTATTTCAATATGGCGGGTTTAGACAGCGACAGCGCAAATTGGCTGACAGAGTCCCAGACGCGCTGGGCCGGGACCGTCAAAAGCAGCGTGCATGGCGTGACGAAGCTTGCTGTGCCTGTAGTCGGCTCTATCCAACCTGGCGGATATTATGCGAATCAGGCGGAAGTTACAGTAGAAAACGGCAACATCCGAGTAGGAGGGACCCTGCTTATTGAAGGTACGGATATTCCCGCAGGGACCGTAGTCATAGACAATGATTTCTACGACAACCGGGAAGCCAGCTATATCAGCATGACGAATATTGATTTAAAGAAATTAGCCGGGTATGCGCCGGGAGACCCCGAAGGAACGCCTAGTTTCCCCAACCATTTGCCTTCTAATGGCCTCATCTTTGCTAACAATACCGGCACAGCGCCGGGAATCCGTCTTGTGAGCGGCTCGCAGATTTACAGGACAGGAGGGCTGACGGTTGTCACCAATGACCCGCTTTATATCCAGGGTGATTACAATACCGTGAATAAGCAACCGACGGCTGTCATCTGTGATTCAGTCAACCTGCTGTCTAATAGTTGGAGTGATGCCAATAGCGCATCGTCTCTTAGCAGCAGGACTGCTTCTAACACGACAGTTAACACCGCCTTTATCGCCGGCGTGGATAATACCACTACAGGTAACTATAACGGCGGCCTTGAAAATTATCCCAGACTCCACGAAGGATGGAGCGGCAAGGAATTAACTATCCGAGGTTCTTTTGTAGAACTCTGGGAGACCCAGGTTGCAGATGGCGCCTGGGCTTACGGCGGTTCGCGCTACACCGCACCCGTGAGGCTCTGGTATTACGATACAGACTTCGGTATCAATTACATGCCCCCCTTTACGCCCTGGGCCGTTGAAGCCCAACGCGGCGCCTGGTGGAAATCGTAATTATGAAGATTTTTTTAACTTTGCTTCTTATTATCGCTCTATCTGGATGCGCGACTCCTGTCTACAAAGAAGTCTTTCGCGAAAAGGCCTCCTACAATTCCAGGGAGTTCTCCGTCGCCAAGAACGCGCTTTTCCAGGCAACCACCCGCGCGCTGTGCGCCAAGAACTTTATCATTGACGAGGAGGAACCCGACAAAGGTTTTATCTTAGCCAAGCGCTCCTTTCAAAGAGGCAAAAGGACCATTGTCCTGGTCGTGCAGGCAAAACTGGATTCCAGCAGCGACGAGAAAACCATGCTGTATCTAAGCGCCTTAGAGACGACAGAAGTTTCTTACGTTGCCGACCACACGCGATTCTTCCTATTCCTCATTCCTTTGCCGGGAGGAGGCGGCAAGGAGGCCAGCCAGATAAAGGAAGGGGAGAGGGTGGTTGAGGACAAGACCTTCTACAAAAACTTCTTCGAAGCCATAGAAGCGGAGATTCAAAAGATATCGGCCGCATGAAACCATCCCTGACCCAAACCACATACGCTAAGCTTCGCGCTGCCATTGCCCGGGAGATCCAACTCGGCGCCGAGCGCGTCAAGGGCACTTATCAGCAGGAAGTTCTGCGAACTCACTGGAAGATAGGGCGCGTCCTCGCAGGAGGCGAGGCACCGGCCTATCTGATAAGGCCCGGAGATTATACTGAAAGAGGGAACTTATCTGAACCAGGAGGTCTTAATCCTTCCCGCCACCGGTTTTTCCACAAATATTTCCGTTAGATTGCGTCTCTTTGTGCGTCTATTAAGTTAGGGAAAGGAGAAGATTCCTTCTTGACAATTGTATATCGCTATGATATACTTCTTCTGGGGGTGATAGAAATGTCCGTGACAATGAATAAAGAGCTTCTCATAAGAATGCCGGCTTCTCTTTATAAAGAGACAGTAAAGCTGTGCAGGAAAAGATATGTGTCCATATCCTCATTTATAAGGGAATTGCTCTTGGAGCAAATAGAAAGTTCCCTGAGCCCGACAGAGGAAAGAACTGTCGCAGAGGGAGAAAGACAGTATCTAAAAGCGAAAGGCGTTAACTGGAGAAAGGTAAAACGTGGGTAATTTTGAAGTCCTTTTAATGCCGGCAGCGCTTAAGTTCTACAAGGCATGCCCCGAAGAGCTTGCAAAGAGATTAAATAAATGCTTTGAAGACTTGGAAAACAATCCTTTTTGGGGGCCGAATATCAAGGTATTAAAAGGAGAAAAGAGGCGGTATAGATACCGAATAGGCGATTACCGCGTGATTTATAGTGTTGATAAAGATAAAAATAAAGTTATTGTGACCTTAATTGCCCCGCGGCCTTTGGCGTATAGAAATATGTAATCCGTCCATCCGTCCCCCTGAACAAACCCGTTGAACAAAGCCTGTAAGACGTTTTAGCTAATAATTTCTCAAGGAGGTAATATAAATGGCCGATGAAACATTAGAGATTCAATCGGATAAAGTTCTTATGCGCAGAATCAGAAAAGCGGAAAAAGACATCAGGAGTAAAAAGGGTGCACCGTTAGAGAAGATTAGAAAGAAGCTATTATCTAATAACTCTTGACACCCACACAAATGTGTGGTATTGTCAGCTCTATGAATAAAGAGCTGACAAAGAAGCAAGAGAGGGTCTTGGAATTTATCCGCGAGAAGGTCCGCCGCAATATCCCGCCAACCATCAGAGAGATAGCCCGCGAGTTAGGATTTTCATCCACGGGAACAGTCAGAGACTATTTGAATGCTCTCCAGAGCAAGGGCTACCTGAAACGCAGCAGCAACAAATCCCGCGGCATCGAACTCCTAAAAAACACTTTCGCCATTCCGATTATTTCTACTATTACCGCAGGCAGGCCTGACCTGGCTTATGAAGACGCTCAAGGGTATATTGACACGGATGACTTATTTCTAGGCCGGCTCAGCCAAAGGGATGTCTTTGCCTTAAAAGTCAAAGGGGACAGCATGGTTGAGGCGGGTATTATGGAAGGGGACTTTGCGGTAATGATTAAACAGGCGTCAGCCCATAACGGAGATATCGTAGCAGCGCTCCTGGATAGTCATGAAGTGACCTTAAAAAGGTTAAGGCATAAAGGCGATAGATTCTACCTCGAGCCGGCAAACAGCCAGTACCAACCCATCTATAAAGATTTCAGTGTCATCGGAAAGCTCATCACGATCATAAGAAAATATTAAAAATATTTTGCTTGTAATATACGTATAACAATGTTATACTTATATTACAAAGGAGGAAAAATATGACTATCTTAAAAGCCTTTCGCTTGCCTGTTGATTTGGTCAATAGGTTGACTTCCCTGGCAAAAACTACGCATCGCAGTGAGAAATTCTACGTGACAGAGGCCTTGGTCCATTACTTAGAGGACTATGCCGATGCCCAGATTGCCAAAGACCGCTTTAACGACCCCAAATCCAGGATTATTTCCGGATCAGAGCTGAGGAAGAAGCTCAGTGTATAAAGTCGTCTATTTAGATCAAGTTGAAGAGGATCTTAAGAAGCTTGATAAAAAGACGGTCAAAAAGATCCTTAATCGTATTGAGTCTTATCTTGCCGCTGACCCCAAGGGATTAGGAAAGACGTTAAAAGGTGATTTTCAGGGATACTGGCGGTATCG
>JAZDOJ010000060.1:0-3667 GCA_043798795.1 Candidatus Omnitrophota bacterium | reverse complement strand
ACCCAAAGAGGTGCTTCAAAAAGATCATATTCGGCGAAGGCAAACTCAACCCCCTCAAAAACAGGCAGATCCACGCCAGCGATATTGCGCACACCTTCTTTTGTCTTTTGCGGCCTGACCCAGGGCTTGATATCTATCGAGCGCTCAGACAATAATCCTGCCCACGAAAGGATATCCTGACGCCTCTCTTTCTCTTGCTCTTTTTTCTTCTCTAAAGAGGAAACTTGATGCAGAATCTCGATCTGCAACTGCTGTTTTTTTAACTGCAGGGTGGGCAGATACCGCTGGTACTGTTTCAAGGCATCCCTCTGCCTTTTTAATTCCCCCTTGGTCAATTTTATTTTACCCATAACGTTTAATGACTCGTTACTGTTTACTATTTTTTAGGCCAATACGGCTCAATCATGGATTTTTTTATACCCGTTTCTTCCGGCGAAAAACACTCTGCCAGGATCTGCCATCCTCTGTCCAGCGCCTTTTCCAAAGAAATATTCACTTCAAGGGACATCATCTCTTTTTCAAAAAGCCCTCCGTAATGCAAAAGTTTCTTATCCCAGTTTGACATCTGAAATCCCATAGCCCTTTTCTCAAGCGTCTCCCGGTAACTGGCGAACAACTGGATCATGGAATCCATAATCGTGCGATGGTCAGAGCGCGTCAAGCCATTCACCTGCTGCTTAAGACGGCTCAAAGAACCAAAAGGCTCAATGACCTTATTTTTGAGGTAGAACTGGCCTTCGGTGATGTATCCGGTGTTATCCGGCACGGGGTGAGTCACGTCATCCCCTGGCATTGTCGTCACCGCTAAGGTGGTTATGGAGCCAGCTGTATCAAAATCAACTGCCTTTTCGTAGCGGGCCGCTAACTGGCTGTAAAGATCTCCCGGATATCCGCGGTTGGAGGGGACTTGTTCCATGGTGATAGAGATTTCTTTGAGGGCATCCGCAAAATTGGTCATGTCGGTTAACAGCACCAAAACGCGTTTGCCGTTTAAAGCAAACTGTTCAGCTACGGCCAGGCTGATATCCGGGACCAAAAGGCATTCGACGGTGGGGTCAGCGGCTGTATGGATAAAGAAGATGGAGCGGGCCAGGGCCCCCTGTTCTTCTAATGTATCGCGGAAAAAGAGATAATCGTCGTACTTTAAACCCATCCCCCCCAAAATAATAATATCCACCTCGGCCTGGATGGCGATTCTGGCTAATAACGGGTTGTAGGGCTCCCCGGCTATAGAAAAAATCGGCAACTTCTGAGAGACGACCAATGAATTAAAGACATCAATCATGGGAAGGCCTGTACGGATCATCTTATTGGGAATAACTCTTTTGACAGGATTGACCGGAGGCCCGCCGATATCCACCACATTTTCTGAAAGGGGCGGCTTATTGTCTAAGGGTTGTCCACTCCCATTAAAAATCCTGCCCAAAAGATTATCTCCTGTGGCTATACGCATGGGATGGCCCAGGAACCTTACCTTATCTCCTGTAGAAATCCCGCGGCTTCCGTTAAAAACCTGCAAAGAAACTTTTTTCCCATCCAAACGGATGACCTGAGCCAAAGAAACTCCCCTTCGCGTGGTGACTTCAGCAATATCCATGTAACCCACGCCTTCGGCTTCAACGGTGATAACATCTCCTGCGATCTGTATGATATGGGTATAAACTTTATTCATGGGGGCTCTCTTTAGTCTTGCGCCTCTCCTCTATAAAAGAAGCCATCTCTTTTTCTATTCTTTTAAACTCTTCGCTCATCCAGGCCGCAGAGTTCCAGCCGCGAAACATCTGTCTTAGTTGCTGGAAGAAATGCAGCGCATTTTCCTTGTTCCCCAGACCAAAATCCGCCTCCAGAATCTGATAAATAAAACTAAAGACATGCTCCTGCCTCTCTTCGGGTGTTGCTTCATCCACCTCATCAAACGCATTCTGCTGCAGATAAACAAAATCAAAAAGTTCTCCTTTAAGATAATCGATGTAATCATCGAGCGAAGTCCCTTCTTCCCCGATCACCTTCATCATCTGGGCCACGGCATGGCTTTTGTTTAAGATTTCGTGGCCTCTTGCGCTCTGTTTCGCATCTATAAAGCTCTGGTATTTGCTCCAGCTGATTAACGGATCAATGGCAGGATATCGACGGGCGTCCGACCGCTCGCGGGACAGCCCATGAAAAGCGCCCACGACTTTTAAGGTCGCCTGAGTAACGGGCTCCTCAAAATTGCCTCCGGCAGGACTCACCGTTCCGCCGATCGTCACAGAGGCGAGGGTGCCATCATGCAGCCTGACAAACCCGGCCCGTTCATAGAAGGAAGCGATGCGTGACTCTAAGTACGCAGGAAACGCCTCTTCTCCAGGTATCTCCTCTAATCTTCCGGACATCTCGCGCATGGCCTGGGCCCAGCGGGATGTGGAATCCGCCAACAGAAGCACGTGCAAGCCCATTTGCCGGTAATACTCCGCAATAGTCACAGCCGTATAGACGCTTGACTCCCGGGCTGAAACCGGCATCGAGCTTGTATTGCAAATGATCACCGTCCTGTCGCTCAAAGGCCTTTTGGTTCTGGGGTCCATTATCTTAGGAAATGTCTTTAAGGTCTCCACCACCTCTCCAGCGCGCTCTCCGCAAGCGGCAATGACCACAACATCTACTTCTGCATGCCGGCTGGTCAACTGCTGCAATACGGTCTTTCCTGCGCCGAATGGCCCCGGGATACAATACGTCCCGCCCAGGGATACAGGAAAAAGGGAATCAATAAGCCGCATTTTGGTTACCAGTGTCTGCTCGGGTTTAAGTTTTTCGGCATAGGCTGCAATAGGAATCTTAACCGGCCAAACCTGCTTGAGAAAAACTTCATGGGCTCTTCCCTGACCATCCTTGAGTTTAGCAACAGACTGCTTTAAATTGTACATCCCTTTCCCCGCGACGCTCACCACTTCAAGAGAACCCTTCAAATGAAAAGGCACCATGATAAAGTGCTTAAATATCTTCTCCGGAACAAAGCCCAGCTTGTCTCCGGCCTTCACCTTTGTGCCTTCTTTAACCAGGCTCGTAAATTCCCATTCGGCTTCCTCCGGAAGGGCTTTGAGATAGACGCCGCGCTTTAAGAAGAATCCACACTTTTCTGCTAAGAGAGGCAAAGGATTCTGCAGGCCGTCAAATATCTGACCCAAGAGCCCTGGCCCCAGCTCAACCGACAAGAGCTCGTCGGTAAATTCAACCGACTCTCCGACTTTTAGAGCAGCCGTGCTCTCATACACTTGAGTCTCTGCCAAGTTCGCGCGCACACGAATCACTTCTGCCTTAAGCCTTTCATCTTGGTGGATAATATAAACCACCTCATTTTGCACCACGTAAGTGTCGGTAGCAACCGAAACCATATTGCCGTTGATTTTGGTTATACGTCCTGTTCTTTTGGCTGTCATGCTAAATCCTTATGAGCTCATCGAGAAATTGCTCTTTATCGGCTGTCCTGATCTTCTCCCATCTCTCAAGAATCAAAAGCTTAAGCAGATAAACAATCAGGAAATCCAAATCAAAATAATGCCCTAGGCTCAATTCATCCAGAAAGCGCCACCTCTCGGCATCCAGCATTCTTTCTCCCTCCAGAAGAGAAGGGCTTCTGTGGGCATTAAGGGCCAGGTGGCTGATGGCAGGCTCGGTCGAGCCGTCCTGA
>JAZDOJ010000021.1:0-50554 GCA_043798795.1 Candidatus Omnitrophota bacterium | reverse complement strand
ATGGAAAAACAAATCCATGTCTACTATACGGGCCGGGTTCAAGGCGTAGGTTTTAGGTTCACGGCGGAAAGCCTTGCCCAAAGCCTCGGCATCAAAGGATGGGTCAAGAATTTAGGCGATGGCAGAGTGGAGGTTGAGGCTGAAGCAGAAGAAGGAGCCCTGAAAGAGTTTTTGGACAGAATACGTAAGCATTTTGCCCGCACTATCCAAGATGAGGACGTGGACTGGAAGGAATGCTCCGGAAAGCTTAAGGAGTTTGGGATCAGGTTCTGATGCGTTACGGAATCTTCTCTGATGTTCATTCTAATTTAGAAGCCCTTGATGCCGTCATAGATGCCTTTAAAAAAGAAGACATAAACACGTATCTGTGCGCTGGCGACCTGGTGGGTTATGCGGCGAACCCCAATGAATGCATTGAGAGAGTCCTCGGTTTAAAGCCGGTTATCGTGGCCGGCAACCACGACGGGGGGGCAGTGCATTTATTTCCGTCGGATTATTTCAATCAATGGGCAGCCGTGGCCCTGTCCTGGACAGCGCGGTGTTTAACAGAGAAGAACAAGTCGCTCCTATTATCCTTAAAATTAGTCTACAAGAATGAAGACTTGACTCTGGTCCATGGCACGTTGAATGATCCCGCTGATTTCCATTATCTGGTTGACTCATCCGATGCTCAAGCCAGCTTCCGCTTGCTGACGACAGATGTTTGTTTTATAGGCCACACCCATAGGCCGGGCCTATTTTCTAAGGATGCCCAGGTCCACGTGCGTTATCAAGAAGATAGTTTTCTGCGCATGGCGCCCGGACATAAATACATCGTGAATGTCGGAAGCGTAGGACAGCCCAGGGACGGTTCACCCCTGGCAAGTTATTGTATTTACGATTCCCAAAAGAAAGAGATCATGATCAAGCGCCTGGATTATGATAGAGAGACCGCAAAAAGGAAAATCGAGGACGCGGGATTGCCGCACTTCTTGGGAGAAAGGTTACTTGTGGGAAGATAGATGAGCGAGGCTATAAAGAAAAGAATAGAAAAGTTAAGGGATGAGATTCGGCATCATGATTATTTGTATTACGTGTTGGACCAGCCCCGGATTTCAGATAAGGAATACGATCATCTGATGCGTCAACTCAAAAACCTGGAGGACGCCCACCCTGAATTTAAGACCAAGGATTCTCCTACGGAGAGAGTCAGCGGAGGAATCCTGGAAGGCTTTAAGACCGTCAAGCACAAACAGAAGATGCTGTCGTTAGATAATACGTACTCTTTCGATGAGCTGAGGGATTGGTCAGAGCGCGTCCAAAAGGGGTTGGGTTCCCAGGAAAGGGCCTCCTATGTTGTCGAGCTTAAGATAGACGGCATCAGCGCGAATATCGCCTATGAAAAGGGGAAACTGACGATCGGCGCAACTCGGGGAGATGGCGAGACCGGAGAGGATGTAACGGCCAATATAAAGACCTTGCGCGCCATCCCTCTCGTCTTGCTGGGTCAAGACATTCCTGATTTTATCGAGATTCGCGGCGAAGTTTATATGGATAAAAAAGATTTTGAACGGCTGAATAAGGAAAGGCAAGATAAGGGCGAAGTTTTATTTGCCAATCCTCGCAATGCAGCCAGTGGCTCCTTGAAACTGCTGGATACGAACCTAGTTTCAAAACGGGGCTTGAGTTTCTTCGCCCATTCTTTGGGAGAATATAAAGGATTCCCTATCGCCACACAGCAATCCTTTTTCGACCATTTGAAGCAATGGGGTGTCAGGACGAACCCCCTCTCTAAACACTGCAAAGATCTGGATGAAGCGATTGATTACTGCAAGTCCTGGCAGGAGAGAAGAGAAAAGTTGAGTTACGAGATAGACGGTGTGGTCATAAAAGTCGATAGGTTCGCCCAGCAGAAAAGGCTGGGGGCTATCCTCAAGAGTCCGCGCTGGGCCGTCGCGTATAAATTCCCTGCGCGTCAGGCCACGACCAGGGTCTTAGGCATAAACATCCAAGTGGGTAGGACCGGCGTGGTCACTCCTACGGCTGAGTTAGAGCCCGTTGAATGCTCAGGGGTTATCATCCGGCATGCGACATTGCATAATTTCGATGAGATCAAGAGGTTAAATATCAGAGTGGGGGACCGCATTCTTTTAGAGCGGGCAGGAGACGTCATCCCCAAAGTGGTCAAGGTGGTTGAGCCTAGAGGGAAAAAACCGTTTGTCATCCCAAGGGTCTGTCCTGAATGTTTGGCAAAAGTCGTCAAAGAAAAAGAGGAGGATGTGGCGTATCGTTGCATCAATCCCAGCTGCCCGGCCCAGCTGGAAAGAGGGTTGCTTCATTTTGCCAGCCGCCAGGCTATGGATATTGAGGGATTAGGAGTTGCGGTTATCGAGCAGCTCGTGAGGAAGGGCATGGTAAAGAATTTTGCCGACATCTATTCCCTTTCCCGGAAAGATCTTCTGAGATTGGAATTATTTAAGGAAAAGAAATCGCAAAAATTGATTTCGGCCATAGAAAAAAGCAAGAAGAAGGAACTTTCCCGGCTTGTCTATGGCTTAGGGATTAGGAATGTGGGAGAGAAGGCAGCGTATCTTTTAGCACAAAAGTTCAAGACCATGGATCATCTCTTGCAGGCAAAACGTGAAGAGCTCGACGCCATTTATGAGGTCGGCCCGGTCATGGCCGCTTCGGTCGTAGAGTTCTTTGAACAACCTCATACCAGGGGACTCATCCATAAATTAAAAGAGGCTGGTCTTAATTTTAAAGAGACAACGCTAGATGTAAAGAAATCGGCCTTAACAGGAAAACGCGTAGTTTTTACGGGTGAGTTAAAGAGTTTTTCCCGCTCTCAAGCTAAAAATGTGGTCAGGCAGATGGGCGGCGACCCCTCCTCTATCGTAAGCCGACAGACGGATCTTGTCGTGGTCGGAGAATCCCCTGGCTCAAAATTTGACCAGGCAAAAAGGCTTGGGGTAAAAGTCATAGATGAAGCAAAGTTCAAGGAGATGATCCGGTGAAATCAAAAACCATATTACTCGTGACCAGTTACTGTCTAGTGCTTACCTTAACAGGCTGCGATGCCTTTGTGCGCAAGTTCACCCGTAAACCCAAAACCCAGGAATTCCCCGAGGGAGAAATGATCCTTGCACCGGTTGAATATGAACCGATAGCCATGAGCTCCAGGCAGCGGTATCAACAAGACTTCCTTTTTTGGAAAACCTGGCAGGATGAGCTTATCGTTTCTTTACAGGAAAAAAGGAGCCAGAAAAAACAACTGGACTGTATTAAGCAAGCGATAAAGAATCTGGAAAGCTTAAGGCCGCTGTTGAAGGATGAACTCCGGGAATCCTTGGAGCGTTATATCAAACAGGAAGAGGGGCTTCTGGATTCCATCGAAAAAGATGTTTACGGCGGCCAGACTTCGGCAAATATGTTCAGCGCAGAACGTATCAAAAGGAACATCTTAAGGGATCTTGCCTACGGCAAAATCAAGGGGCATTTGACAGAACAGCCATGATATTAGAGACTATCTGCGTTGGACCCATGCAGGTCAACTGTTACATCCTGGCTTCTCGTGAGGCAGGGCTCTGCCTGATCATAGACCCGGGGGCCGAGGCACGAAAGATAAAGAAGATTCTCGATAGGCACAGATTCAGGCCCGCCCTTATCATCAATACGCACGGCCATTATGACCATATTGGCTGCGACGATAATTTCGGGGTCCCCATCTATATTCATAAAGAGGATAAGGGGCTCCTAAAAGACGTAAAGCAGAATCTCTCAGAATTATTTGCCTTGTCCTATAGAGTGGAATCCGAGATACGGCTTTTAGACGATGGCCAAATGATCGAACTGGAAGATCTACAATTGCAGGTTCTGCATGTCCCTGGACATACGGCCGGGGGAATTGCGCTGCGCCTGCTCAAGCCGGCGCAAAGGGTCGTCTTTACGGGTGACACCCTGTTCTGTCAGGGGATTGGCCGCTCTGACCTGTCGGGTGGGGATGAGGAGCTCCTGATAAGGTCTATCAAGGAAAAATTATTAACCCTGCCGGAGGATACTGTCGTTTATCCTGGCCACGGACCCTCATCGACCATCGGAGAAGAAAAGAAGAATAACCCTTTTCTGGGATAACGCATGAAAGAGCTTATAGACACCTTCCTGAGTTATCTTTCGGTAGAGCGCGGCCTCTCTCTGAACACTCTCGCCTCTTACCGTCGAGACCTTCATGCCTACCTTGATTTTATTTCGCGGCGCCATGTGGATGCCTTGTCGAAGATTGCCAGGGTCGATATAACAAATTTTATGATGAATCAGAAAGATAGAGGTTTATCGGCAAACTCCATTGCCAGGCGCCTGGCGGCCATCAGGATGTTTCATCGGTTTCTGGCACGGGAGAGGGTATTAAAAAGCGATCCGAGCAGTCTCATCGATTCCCCTAAGCTGTGGAAGAAGATCCCCGATACATTATCCCTGAATGAAGTGGAGGTCTTATTAGCCCAACCTTCCATAAGAGACAGGCAGGGAATAAGGGATAAGGCGATCCTTGAGACTCTTTATGCGACAGGGATGCGTGTTTCCGAAGCCGTAAATCTTAAGAAAGCAGACGTCAATCTGGATATCGGCTTTTTACGCTGTGTCGGCAAAGGCAACAAGGAACGTGTTATTCCCCTTGGGAAAAAGGCGGCAGCCAGTATCCATAGATATGGTGAGGTCAGCCGGCCCCATTTTTTAAAAAACAAGGAGTCTGAATTTCTTTTTTTAAGCCGGCTCGGCAAACGGCTTTCCCGTCAATCCATGTGGAAGCTCATTAAAAGATATGCCTTGGCTGCCAGAATCAAAAAGCCCCTCAAGCCGCACATGTTGAGGCATTCCTTTGCCACGCATCTTTTAGAGAGAGGGGCGGATCTGCGTTCGGTCCAGGAGATGCTGGGGCACGCCAACATCTCCACGACGCAAATTTACACGCACATCAATAAAGAAAGGCTTAAGGCGGTACACAAGATGTATCATCCCCGGCCATAACGATAAAAAGATTTGGGGGTAGAGAGATTTGAAAGATTACCTGAAGAAATTACCAAAGAAAATCCTGGAAGTGATTGATCTGGTACAGCAAACAGCGTCTTTAGAAAAGAGGTGCGTCTATCTCGTGGGTGGCTTTGTGCGGGATTTATTGTTGGGTGTTCCCAATCTGGACTTGGATATTGCGGTGGAAGGTGACGGTATAAGTTTTTCGGAAAAGTTAGCCGATCGGTTAAAAGCAAAACTGATCCGGCATAAAAGATTCGGGACGGCGACAGTGGTCTTGTTTCCTCACCGCAAGATTGATATCGCCAGCGCCCGTCAAGAGTCCTATCCCTATCCAGGGCACCTTCCCGAGGTGCGCTCCGGTTCCCTGAAAGAGGATCTCTTCAGGCGGGATTTTACGATCAATGCCATGGCCCTTGGCCTCGGCAGGGAAGATTTCGGCAGGCTCATCGATTACTTTCACGGACAGCAAGATCTAAAACATAAGATGATCCGCATCCTGCACGAGCGCAGCTTCTTGGATGACCCGACGCGCATCTTGAGGGCTGTTCGTTTTGAACAGAGGTACGGTTTCAGGATTGAGCCAAGGACACTCAAATGCCTGAAACAGGCTGTCAAGCTGCATATGCTTGAAAAACTTCAGCCGCATCGCCTGCGCGATGATTTGGTTCTCGTCTTAAAGGAAGAACACCCCTTAAAAGAGATCAGGCGGCTGAAATCTCTAAGTGGTTTTAAATTTATAAGTCCAAGGATGAGGCATGATTTGAGAACCGATGCGTTGCTGGGTTCCATAGAAAAAAACATCAAATGGTTTGAAAAAGCCCATCCTCAGCGAAGGGCTTTAGATCGCTGGCTTATCTTCTTTTTGGGGCTTGCCGACTCCATCTCTTTAAACGAGACCAGGCGGATCTTACGGCGATTTGCTTTTCGTAAGGGTGAGGCAAAAAGAATTTACAGTTGCAAAAAAATCAAACCTCAACATCTTAAAAGGTTGCAGGAAAAAAAGGTCAAGCCTTCACGGATCTTTGGATTCCTTGAGCCCTTAAGCTACGAGGTCATTCTCTTCCTGAAGGCTAAATACAAAAATATCTTCCTGCAGAAGCACGTTGAAGATTTTTTAAAAGTGTACAATCATATACGGATTTGCACCTCGGGAGATGATTTGCGGGAAGCGGGTGTTCGGCCAGGGCCAGCCTACCAGAAGATTTTTGCCAGACTCCTGAAGGCAAGGCTCGATGGGCTCATCAACACGAAAGAGGAAGAATTAAGGCTGGTCCAAAGACTGATTCCAAGAACCCATCCTTAAATGACGGTCGGAATCCTCAAGGTTGCGCTGTTCATCCACGCAAGCCATTCGTTGAAAGAAAAAAGAATGGTGTTGCATAGTTTGAAGGCGCGCTTGCGTAACCATTTCAACGTGGCGGTGACGCAGATAGGAGATGAGGACAAGTGGCAGAAATCAACCCTGGCGATCGTAGGTGTTGAGAAAGACAGAAGAAAAATGGACAGTACCCTTTGCCGTATCATCGATTTTTTAGAGGAGTTTGACGGCAGCGAGCTGATGGACCACGAAATGGAGTTAATCTGATGTCAAGACAAGACAGAGTGAGAGAGGCGATTCGAAGGGAAGCAAGTATCATTATCCATGATGAATTAAAAGATCCGCGTCTGGGGTTTATCACCGTAACGCGCGTGGAGATGACGCCGGATTTAAGGTACGCCAGGATTTTTTTTAGCGTCCTGGGTAAGGAAGAAGATTACAAAAAGACACAACAGGCCCTGGATTCAGCGCTGGGGTACATCCGCAGCAAGATTGTTCAAAGGATCAATCTGAGGCTCGCTCCCGATATCTCCTTTCAAGCAGATCGCTCCAGCGAGTACAGCGTCAGGATCCAGGAGGTGCTCGAGGAGATCAAGCACCTTCATGGTACGGAAACTCCCGTAGAAAAAAAGACTAAACCAAAAAAGAAGAAAGAGGGTCGACGTGAGCGTAAAAAAGGTCGTCGCGTGTATAAAAAGAAATAAAAATTTTTTAATCACCAGCCACACGAACCTGGAAGGGGATGCCCTGGGTTCGGAGCTCGCCTTTTACCGGCTCCTTAAGAAATTAGGCAAGCGCGCTACTATCGTTAATCAGGATGGACTGCCCTACGGGTATGATTTTTTACCCGGGAAGAATATCATCAGGAGACTTAAAGAGATGACCGCAAGCCAGATGAGGTTCGATTGCTTAGCCGTCCTGGATTGTTCGGATCTTGGCCGCACAGGAGAAGTTTATAAGCTTCCTTCAGGCCACAGAACGACCCTCAACATTGACCACCATATCAGCAATCGAAGATTCGGGAACGTCAACTGGGTCGAGCCGGGCTATTCGTCTTGCTGCGAAATGATTTACCGGCTTTACAAAGAACTTCGGATTGGCTTTGATAGAGAAACTGCGCTTTTTCTCTATGTGGGCCTTCTCACCGATACCGGCTCGTTTCGTTATTCCAACACAACAGCCCGAGTCCACGAAGCCGTTGCCGAGCTTTTACAGTTCCATCTGGATGTCTCCCAAATTTACAGGTGCGTCTATAAGAATATGTCCTTTCAGGATATAAAATTGTTAGCGAACATATTATCCGGGATCAAAGTGGGGGAGAGGGGCCGATTAGCCTGGGCACAGGTGAGAAAGTCTTTACTGCTGAAAAGAAAAGTGTCTTTTGACCTTTCCGAGGAGATCCTGTCCTTGATGCGCGCCATGAAAGATGTCGAGGTGTGCGTCCTCTTCAAAGAGAATCTTAAGACGAAGGATCAGATCAGGGTCAATTTCAGGTCGCAGGGAAAGGCGGATGTCAATAAGATTGCCGCTTATTTCGGGGGAGGGGGGCATAAGACAGCCAGTGGCGCGACCCTCCACGGCAGCCTCTCCACTGCCACAAAAGAAGTTTTAGCTAAGGTAAAAAAGAGCTTCAAGTGAATCTAAATCCCCCATGAAAGTCATATACGGTATAAAAAATATCAGGAAGTTTCCAAAGCCGGTGGTGGCGTTAGGGGTGTTTGATGGCGTGCATCGTGGCCACAGGAAGATTCTGGAGAGCGTTGTCCGCAAAGCCAGGCGTATCCAAGGAACTGGCATGGCGCTCACCTTCTGGCCGCATCCGCAAAAAGAGGAGAGCCTCTACTCCCTCGAGCATCGCCTCAGATTAATCAGTGAACTGGGAATCGATGTCTGCGCGGTTATAAGATTTAACAAAAGTTTGGCACGGACTCAAGCCCTTGATTTTATCAGGAATATCTTATTCAAAAAACTGGGCGTTTCCTATATATTCGTAGGAAGTAATTTCAAGTTCGGCAAAGGCGGCCAGGGCAACGGTCTTGTGCTTCGTCAGGCTTCCAAAGAGTACCATTTTAAGGTAAGAGTTTTTCCTGTGTCGCGGCTCCACGGCCTTCCCGTGAGCAGTACCCTGATCAGGACGCTGATTAAAAAAGGGGATCTTGCGACCGCCCGGAGACTGCTTTCTCGTCCGGTGAGTATTTTAGGAACGGTGGTCAAAGGAATATCTTTTGGAAAGAAACTCGGCATCCCAACGGCTAATATAGATCCACACCATGAAGTCATCCCGCCCAAAGGGGTCTATGCGGTAAAACTCATTTGGCGCCATAAAAATTTTAAGGGGGCCTGTTATATCGGACCCAAACCAGCCTTCTTAAGACAACAGGACAAAGAGAACATTGAAGTGCATATTCAGAAATTTAATAAAGATATCTATGGAGAAACTCTGGAAGTCCAGTTCATCCGTAGGATCCGTTACCCCAGGAAGTTTTCCTCGCCAACGGCCTTAGCCGCGCAAATCAGAAAAGATATCTTGAAATCCTCAAGTACGCTCTAGAAGCCCCCCACTTCTCCCACTGGAACAGACCACAATATATGCCTTTTTAAAGCCGAAATATCCCCTACCCCTTGTATTTTATTAAGTTAGGTAAATTTTGTGCTTGACAATGCAACAAATTTTACTATACTGTGGATACAAAGTGGTAATAAGTGGAAGAAAGTGGAAGGACTGAGAAATGTTCTATGGGGAGTATTTTCATTCCATCGACCGCAAGGGCCGGCTTATCTTACCTGCTAAGTTTCGCGAAGTCGCAAAGGGCCATTATATCGAGAAATTTTTCGTCACGCGTGGCCTGGATGTCTGTCTTTTTATGTTTCCCGAAGAAGAATGGAAGACTCAGGAGAGCAAGTTCAAGGCGATTCCCTTTACCAAACAGCAGGCGCGTACATTCAACCGTTTGTATTTCAGCGGCGCGACTGAGGTGGATTTCGACAATCAGGGAAGGATCCTGTTGCCGCAGTATTTAAAGGATTTTGCCCAAATCAAAAAAGAAGTGGTTATCGTAGGCGTCTCCAACAGGATCGAAATCTGGGCCAGGGACAAATGGGAAGAGTTCTACAAAAATACCCGTTCATCCTTTGAGGAGATCGCCGAAAAACTAATCGATGTTTAATTCCGCCATACAGGGCTTGGAGTTTTTAGTGGAAACCAGATATCATACACCGGTCATGCTGAACGAAGTGTTGGATTATCTCAATTTAAGTCCAGGCAAGATTGTGGTGGATGCCACCATCGGTACAGGGGGGCATAGCGAAGCCATGTTGAAACGTATTCTTCCCGGAGGCAGGTTGATCGGTATTGACCGTGACCAGGAATCATTAGCAGTGGCGCGGGAGCGGCTCGCTGCTTACAGTCAGTTTTGCGATTTCGTGCATGCAAATTTCATAGACATCGATAAGGTGTTAGACGACCTGAATATCAAGAAAGCGGATGCCATCCTGTTTGATCTGGGCGTATCAAGCTTTCAGCTGGAGGACCCTCAGCGGGGCTTTAGTTTTCAGCACGAAGGGCCTTTGGATATGCGCATGGATCGGGATAGCTACATTTCGGCGTACGACCTATTAAACAATCTCAATGAAGAAGAGATTTCTACCTTGCTTTGGAATTTCGGTCAGGAAAGATGGCATAACCGCATCGCCCGCCTTTTGATAAAGGAGAGACAACTCCATCCCATTGCTACGACCTCGCAGCTGAGCAATATTGTGGTCCGTTCGATTCCCCATCGCTACAGCCACAGGTATTTCCGGATTCATCCTGCCACGCGGACCTTTCAGGCTGTGCGCATTGCCGTGAATCGGGAACTGGAGACGCTTGAGTCGGCCATCCAAAAGGCTATTACGGTATTAAGCAAAAAGGGGAGAATCGCCGTTATCTCTTTTCATTCTTTAGAAGATCGCGTGGTCAAACTAAGCTTTCGTCAGGCCTATGCCCAAAGTTTAATCCATATTAAGACGCCCAAGCCTTTAACGGCAAGCCAGCTTGAAGTTCATGCCAACGCTTCCAGCCGGTCTTCAAAGTTACGGGTGGCGGAAAGAGCATAAGATGAGAGTTTTTAAATTCTTAGCAACTGTTACCTTTATAACGTATTTTTCCCTTCTTTACGTATACCAGCAAACGGAGATTTTCCGCCTTGGCTATGCTGGCCAGAAGAGGCAGGTCAAAGTCGAGGAATTGCTTGATAAAAATAGCCTCTTAAGATATAATATCGCCCGTCAGGCCTCTCTGGTTCAGATAGGGGATAGGATCTCAGAGCTTGCCGATTTTCAGATGCCGGATAGTTGTCGCTTGGTGCGTTTGGCGCCTGCCTCAAGAGAAGGCGAAATCTTTGAACAAGGCCTTGGGAGGCAAGAAACGTTATTATCAAGAATATTTGGGATCAAGAGGCAAGCCGAGGCAAACACTCTCAACCCTCGGTAACGCGTAGTTTCAAAACGAGCGGGTGTCATTCCTAGCTGCAAAAAAGATCCATAACCTAAAGGCCTCATTTGTCTTGCCTGGAATTACGAGTTACGGTTTTTACAAGTGCCCACTTTTTAGAGTGCAGATAAACAACTATCGCCCAAGGTTCGAGGCGGTTTTTTTGTTATTTTTTGTCTTCTTCTTATCCTGCCTATCGCGCCTCGTCTTTATTCAGTTCTTTCGTTCCAGCTATCTTTCGGGCCTCGCCAAAAAGCAGCACAACCTCTATTTAGAGCTGGAGCCTTTGCGAGGGACCATCTACGATACCAATCTTAAACCTCTGGCTATCAATCTGCCTGCTGAGTCTTTATTTGCCTCTCCTAACGATATCAAGGACGCGGATAAGGAATCGATGATAAAGCAACTCACCCCCCTTTTAAATGCCGATGCGAATTTCCTGCGGGAGCGCTTGTTTCGGAAGAAATCCTTCGTATGGCTGGCGAGAAAAATCACTCCCGAACAGGCTGAGGCGGTACGAGCGCTTAAGATCAAGGGGCTCGGGTTTATCAAAGAAAGCAAACGCACCTATCCTAACAGCTATTTGGCCAGTCACGTCCTCGGTTTTGCGGGGCTGGATAATACCGGCCTTGAGGGGATAGAGCTCGGCTTTGATAAATACCTGAAAGGAAAGGCTGGATGGGCCCTCTTTTTAAGGGATGCGCGCCAGAGAAAACTAGACATTTGGGAGGAGATGGTTCTGCCTAAAGACGGGTACAACCTCATATTGACGATCGATGAAGTGGTGCAGTATATCGCAGAAAGAGAGTTGGATAAGGTCTTTCAGTCCTCCCATGCCAAAGGCGCCTGTATCGTGGTGATGGACCCTCATACGGGAGCGATCCTGGCTTTGGCCAACCGTCCTACCTTTGATTTAAACAACGGCGGCAAAGTCGATAGAGACCAAATCCGCAACCGTGCGATATGCGATTTGTTTGAACCAGGTTCCGTATTCAAGATCGTGACACTCTCTGCGGCCCTGGAGGAAAAGAAGGTCAAGGAAGAAGATCGATTTTTCTGCGAGAACGGTTCTTATAAAGTCGTCAGCCACACCCTGCATGACCATAGGCCGCACGGATGGCTTTCTTTTAAAGAGGTCATTCAACAATCCAGCAATATCGGGACGACCAAAGTAGCTCAGATGCTGGGCCCTGAGGTCATATCCCGCTATGTTAAGCTTTTTGGTTTTGGAGAGAAATTGGGCATAGACTTACCGGGAGAAATCAACGGTGTGGCTAAAGAGGTGCGCCGGTGGTCCAAGATCTCCATCGCCGCCATCCCTATCGGACAAGAGGTAGGTGTGACAGCCTTGCAATTAGCCGGTGCCATCTCGGTGATCGCTAACGGCGGCCAGCTCATGAAGCCTTATGTGCTGCAGTCTATTCAAGATAAAAGTCAGGAGACCATTAAGGAATTCTCTCCCCACATGATCCGCAAGGTTATCTCCTCCGATACAGCAGAAAGGGCCAAAAAGATACTGGCGCAGGTTGTGGAAAACGGGACGGGTACTTTAGCCAGGATGGAGGGGATCACGGCAGCAGGCAAAACAGGGACAGCCCAGAAACTGGAGCCCAACGGTACCTATTCTCATAGTAAATTCATTGCCTCTTTTATTGGATTTGCGCCAGTCGAGGACCCCTTGATTGCGATCGTTGTTGTCGTGGATGAACCCCGCCCCTATTATTTCGGCGGGGTGGTGGCGGCACCCGTCTTTAAAAATGTGGCCAGTGACAGCATCAAATATCTGAAGACCAACCAACTTCCCAGCAAGATGGTGCGCCTGAATGAAGATTAGACGCCTGTTACAGTCCGTGGTCAACCTCAAAGAGTATCCGGACCTGAGCGATTTTGAAGTCAAGGGCCTCAGCTGTCATTCCAGGCTTACGAAAAAAAACCATGTTTTCGTAGCCATCAAAGGCAACCAGGAAGACGGCAGGGCCTATATCGAGGAAGCAATCCTTAGAGGCGCAAAGGCCGTAATACTAGAGGGCGAGCGAACCGAAAAACTTAAGAAACTTCATCATGTGCCCTTTATAAAAGTCAAGGACGCACGTCTTGCCTTGGCAGTGTTGTCCGCTATTGTTTATGGCTATCCCTCTTCAAGAATAAAAGTCATCGGGGTTACGGGAACAAACGGAAAAACTACGGTGACCTATCTTCTGGAAGCCCTGCTGAAAGAGTTCTCGGCTCATCCTGGTGTCATCGGCACGATTAATTATCGTTTTCAGGATAAGGTTTTTCCCTCTAAAAATACGACCCCGGGGCCTTTAGAGATCCAATCGATGCTGGCCGGAATGCTTAAACAGGGCGCCGATTATTGCATCATGGAAGTTTCTTCGCATGCCTTGCATCAGGAGAGGACGAGGGGCATCCGTTTTCATTCAGCCATTTTCACCAATCTCACCCAGGACCATCTGGATTACCATAAAACCCTAAAAGATTATTTTGAAAGCAAGGCCAGGCTTTTTAAGGATTTAGACCCTTTGGCCTTTGCGGTCATCAATAAGGACGACAGGTTTGCCGTAAGATTGATAAAGAAAACCAAAGCCCAAGTCACAACCTATGGGCTAAGTTCCCGCGCCGATATCATGGCAAAGAATATCAAGCTTGATTGTCAGCGTTCGACGTTTGAGATTCTGACAAGTCAAAAAAAGATGAATTTTTCCACCTCGCTCATCGGCCGGCACAATATTTCCAATATATTGGCCTGCCTGGCCTGGTCTATCGCAGAGGGGATTCCTCTGTCGGTTGCCAAAAGGGCTGTGGAACGTTTCCGTCTCGTCCCAGGCAGATTGGAGAGAGTTAAGGTAGATGCGCCCTTCTCTGTTTTTGTTGACTATGCGCATACGGAGGATGCCCTTAAGAATATCCTGATATCCTTAAGGCCCCTGTGCCAGAAAAGGATCATTCTGGTTTTTGGTTGCGGCGGAGACCGCGATAAGACAAAAAGGCCCAAGATGGGGAAAGTGGCGACTGAGCTTTCCGATCGCGTCATTATTACCAGTGACAACCCGCGCTGGGAAGATCCCCAGGATATTATCCAGGACATAAAGCGAGGCATAAAAAAGTCAAACTTCTGCGTTGTCGTTGAGCGACCGGAGGCTATCCTAACGGCCTTAAGGATGGCCCAACCCCAGGATATCGTATTGATCGCCGGTAAGGGCCATGAGACCTGTCAGATCCTCAAAGATAAAATCATGCCTTTTGACGATAAGGAATTTGTGAAAGAATGTTTAATGTCCAAGAATTATTAAAAGCGACGCAAGGGCGGCTGACCCAGGGAAAGCCCGAGATGCTCGCAAGAAGCGTTTGCATAGACTCCAGGGTTCTAAAGCCCGGTGAGGCTTTTGTCGCGATCAAAGGCAAGAATTACGACGGTCATTGTTTTATAAAGGAGTCGATTAGAAAAGGCTCAAACGTGATCATCTTTCAGAAGCCGTTTCCTAAAATAAGGTCAGATGGCAAGACTGCGTTTATAAAAGTCAAGGATACGGTTAAGGCCCTGGGAGATATCGCACGCTTCCACCGCCACAGATTCGATATTCCCGTTATCGCCGTTACAGGTAGCTGTGGTAAGACCACTACCAAAGAGATGATTTCCTGGGTGTTGTCCCGAAAGTATAAAGTGCTTAAAACATCGGGGACAAAGAATAATCAGATCGGATTGCCTCTAACATTACTGGGCCTGAATGATACCTATGATTTGGCCGTATTGGAAATCGGCTCTAATCATTTTGGTGAAATCGAATACCTCACGCGTATCTGCCAACCCAATATGGGGGTCATCACCAATATCGGCCCGAGCCACCTGGAACATTTCAAGGATTTGGAAGGCGTCTTCAAGGAGAAGATAAGTTTACTCAAGGGGATCCAGGAGCCAGGCTTAGTCCTCCTGAATGCCGATGACCGTTTTTTAAAAAAAATCTTGAGAAAGGTACCTGAAAGGCTAAAGACGTTAGGGTTTGGTATGAGAAACCGAAGCGATTTTTCTGCAAAAGAGATCCGTGTCCCTGACCAGAGCCTTGGCTTCTTGCTGAACCAAAAATATAGGTTTACATTAAGGATAGCGGGGTATTATAATATTTACAATGCACTGGCAGCCGTTGCCTGCGGCCGGATTTTTGGTATGAGCGTTTCTGATATGGCTTCGCGGTTGGCTACTTTTGAGCCCCTTTCGAACAGGCTCCAGTGGCTGACATTGAACAATATCACCTTCATCAATGATACCTACAATTCAAATCCGTTATCTTTAAGACAGGCCCTGAATGTTTTAAGAGATTCTCGTGCCGAAGGAAGAAAGATTTTTGTTATGGGGGATATGCTGGAGTTAGGTCCAAAGGCGGTTGAGATCCACCGCCAGATGGGTCAAGAGGCCGCACGTATATGTGACGTCTTTATGGCGGTCGGATCCTTATCAAAGTGGGCAGCCCTGGCTGCCCGAAAGCGGGGTTTGAAGCCTCAGGATGTGTTCCTGTGCGATAATAATCTCCAGGCGCGTGACATTTTGTATAAACGAGTGAAGCCCGGGCCTAAAGATATCGTTCTGATCAAAGGCTCCCGGGCCATGATGCTGGAAAAGATTCTGGAAATGCGTTCCGTCGGTTAGTCAAAAAAATGCTTTATTACCTTCTTTATTCTCTAAATGAACATATTTCGTTCTTTAACATTTTTCGATACATCACCTTTCGCGCAGGCCTTGCGACTATCACAGCTTTCGGTCTCAGCCTGCTCTTTGGGCCGGTATTGATAAGGCAGCTTAGGAGACTCAAGGTCGGCGAGCAAATCAGAAAAGAGGATAGTGCGAAATTACACGAGTTGCATCGGAACAAGCAGGATACCCCTACCATGGGGGGCCTCCTGATTTTAGGGGCTATTTTTATCTCCACCATGCTTTGGGCCGAAATCCTCAACAAGTACGTGTTGATCGCCCTGGGAAGCACCCTTTGGTTAGGCATCACGGGGTTCATGGATGATTACCTGAAACAGACGAGAAAGAAATCCAAGGGGCTTGCGGCTACTACCAAGTTAACCAGTCAGATTGTTCTGGGACTGATACTTGGCCTTATTCTGTTTCTTGACCCCCAGCACAGCATCCGGTTGGAATTGCCTTTCCTGAAAGACATTTCTTTAAACTTGGATGGATTGTATATCCTTTTCGTGATGCTGGTGATTGCCGGGTCTTCCAATGCGGTGAACCTGACCGACGGCCTTGATGGATTGGCTATCGGGATCGTGGTGATGGTGGCTTTTACGTTCTGCGTCTTAAGTTACGTAACGGGTAACATCAAATTCAGCAGTTACCTTTTGATTCCGCACTTGAGCGGCGCAGGAGAGCTTACGGTGTTTTGTGCAAGTATCCTGGGGGCAGGTCTGGGGTTCTTATGGTTCAACTGTCATCCGGCTTCCATCTTTATGGGAGACGTCGGTTCTCTAGCTTTAGGCGGAGCGTTGGGAACGGTAGCCTTGCTCATCAAGAAGGAGTTGCTTCTGATTATCGTCGGAGGTATTTTTGTATTAGAGGCCTTATCTGTCATTTTGCAGGTAGGTTCTTTTCGCATCTTTAAAAAACGCATCTTTAAGATCGCGCCCCTGCACCACCATTTCCAATTCCTCAATTGGCCAGAAAACCAGGTGATTGTAAGATTTTGGATTATCGCTGGCCTGTTGGCCCTCCTGACGCTGGTTACGCTGAAGATAAGATAATGATTCTCTGTTTTGAATTTTATTCATGAAGAACACCCATTATTACAAAGATAAAAAAGTAGTGGTGGTGGGGCTGGCCCGCTCAGGGTTAGCCTGCGCTAATCTACTTTATACTTTAGGTGCCGATGTCAGCGTTACAGATCATCAGGACAATGAGAGCACACGTAGCTTTAAGCGGAAATTAAAATCAGACGCCATCCAAGTAGAGTTAGGCAGACATTCGCCGGAGTTCTTAAGGGATAAAGATTTACTGATTATTTCCCCAGGAGTCCCCTCTGATGCCTCACCCATTCTTTGGGCTAAACAAGGAAATATCCCTGTCATAAGTGAAATCGAGTTTGCCTGGAGTTTATGTCCTGGTACCGTTGTAGCCATAACAGGCTCAAACGGCAAGACGACCGTTACCACACTGGTTGGTCGCATCCTGCAATCAAGCGCAAGGCAGGCGTTTATCTTGGGCAATATCGGCCATCCCTTTTCTCAGGAAGTGGATAAGATAAAAGAGGAAGATACCGTGGCGCTTGAGGTCAGTTCTTTTCAGCTGGAGAATATCGTCGCGTTTAAACCCAAGATCTCCGTTATTTTGAATTTCACCCGTAATCATTTAGACCGCTATAGAAGCATGGATGATTACCTTAAGGCGAAAATGAGGATCTTTGAGAATCAGGATAAGTTTGACTATGTGGTTTTGAATCAAGATGACCCCGTTTTAAGAGATTTAGGAAGGGAGACAAAGGCGCGGCCTCTCTTTTTTTCACAAACGAATGAATTGAATCCTAATCAGGCTGCCGTGATGGCGGTGGGGTCTATCTTAGGAATCGAGCAAGACCTGATTTTAAGGGTCCTTAAGGATTTCAAAGGCCTTGAACATCGCTTGGAGCAGGTAGCTGAAATGAATCAGGTAAGATTCATCAATGATTCCAAGGCAACCACGGCAGATTCGACTCTATGGGCCTTAAGGAGTACTCAGGCGCCTATCATTTTGATTGCCGGAGGCAAGGATAAAGGAGTTGACTACGTGGCTATCCTGGATGAGGCGCGCCAAAAGGTGAAAAAGGTTATTCTGATCGGAGAGGCAAAGGAAAAGATTGCTTACGCCCTCAAAGAGGCCCTTTCTATCGAAGAGGCCGGCAGCCTCGAAGAAGCCGTTCATAAAGCTTATCGCAAGGCTTTACCTGGAGATTCCATATTGTTATCCCCTATGTGCTCAAGTTTTGATATGTTTTCCAGTTATGAAGAGAGGGGAAACGTCTTTAAAAAAGCGGTCTATAGTCTGGCAAAAGGGAAGGGTTGATATGGTTCGCAGCATCCGGATAAATCTTTTTACCGTCACGGTGATTCTTATCTGCATCGGCATCGTCATGATTTACAGCTCTTCCAGTATTTATG
The DNA here is from genome assembly GCA_043798795.1 of Candidatus Omnitrophota bacterium. Classification (GTDB taxonomy): domain Bacteria; phylum Omnitrophota; class Gorgyraeia; order Gygaellales; family Profunditerraquicolaceae; genus JBDRKE01. The sequence goes on along the minus strand of JAZDOJ010000021.1, from coordinate 32,624 downwards.
CTTTGGAAAGATACAAGGATAGTTTTTTCTTTTTAAAAAGGCACCTGAGTTTTCTCTTGATTGGCGTACTCCTGACATTTTTCGTGATGAGTTTGGACTATCGGAAACTCAAGGATTATGCCAAACCCCTGCTGCTCATTTCGTTATTATTGCTGGTGCTCGTTTTGATACCGGGACTGGGAAGGGAGGTCTCGGGTGCCCGGAGATGGTTCCGGTACAAATTTATCAGTTTTCAGCCTTCGGAATTGGCAAGCCTTAGCATGATCATTTACATGGCCGACTTCATCAGCCGTAAAGGCCACGAAATTAAAGACCTCCTCAAAGGTTTTGTTCCTGCGCTAAGCGTCTTAGGTTTTATGGCGTTGCTCATCCTTATGCAGCCGGACCTGGGCACGACCCTGGCCATCGTGGCCGTGGGCCTCATCATGCTTTTTATAGCCGGAGTGCGGCTATCTTATCTTTTTTCCATGTTGATGGCAAGCGTGCCCTTGCTGTATCTATTAATATTCAGCGTTCCCTACAGAAGGATGCGTATCCTTGCCTTTTTAAATCCCTGGATGGACCCTAAGGGAAGCGGTTTTCAAATCATACAATCCCAGATTGCCCTGGGGTCCGGCGGGTTATTCGGGGTGGGATTAGGCCATTCCAGGCAGAAACTGTTTTATCTGCCAGCGGCCCATACCGATTTTATTTTTTCCATTATCGGCGAAGAGCTGGGGTTTTTAGGGACGCTGGGCGTACTCCTTCTCTTCATGATATTTATCCAGCAGGCTTTAAAGATTATCAAAAATGCTAACGATAGATTTGGCTGTTTTCTTGCTATGGGCTTGGTTTTGATGCTGGTTTTGAAAGCCTCCATCAATATCGGAGTTTCCTGCGGCCTGCTTCCCACCAAGGGGCTGCCACTCCCCTTTATCAGTTACGGCGGTTCTTCTTTCATATTTGACATGATCAGCGTCGGCCTGCTTGTCAATATCGGCCGCAGCGGAGAATGCCCATGAAGATCCTGGTTGTGACAGGTTCTAGCGGCGGCCATCTATTTCCGGCCATCGCATTTTTAGAGGCCTTGGAAGATAGTCATAAAGACATCGAAACGCTTTTAGTTGTTCCAAAAAGATCCCTGAAGTTCGATATCCTTACGCAGGGTTTCAGGGTGGCGGCCCTATCGACATGTTCTGTCCGTTTGAGTTTAACTCTAAAGAACATCATCGCGCTTTTTCATTTCATCCAAGGGTCTGTAGAGAGCCTGGGGATCTTTCTTGCGTTTAAGCCGGATTCGGTCGTCGGATTCGGAGGCATGGACAGTATCCCTCTTGTGCTGCTGGCTTGGATGGCAAGGGTCAAGGTCGTGATTCATGAACAGAACTGCCTGCCTGGACGCGCCAACAGATTTCTAGTCTGGTTTTGCGACAAAATGGCCATCTCATTCGTTGAAACCAAAGAGTTTCTAAAAGGCCACAAAGACAAGATGGTGGTAACGGGAAACCCCATCCGCAGAAGTTTAAAGAGGATAGATAAGCCTGAGGCTTTGGATTTTCTCGGGTTGCAAGGCGATAAGTTTACCGTGCTGGTTATGGGGGGTAGCCACGGAAGCCACAAGATCAATACCTGTTTTCTCGAAGCTGTATCGGGTCTCGAGGAAGATCTCGCTCTTCAGGTTATCCACATAACAGGCCATGAGGACTATCCTCTGTTAGAGAGCGGGTATGGGAAATTGAATTTGCCTGTAAAATTATTCCGTTTCTTAAAGGAGATGCAATACGCCTACAGCCTGGCAGACATGGCTATTTGCAGGGCCGGAGGCACCGCTATTGCGGAACTGTGTCATTTCAAAATCCCCACTGTGATTATTCCTTACCCCTATGCCCATAGACACCAATCCTACAATGCGAGGGTGCTTCAAGAGAAGGGTTGCGCCTTGCTTGTCAAAGACGAAGAACTGGAGGCTCAAGGTTTAAGAAGGACGTTGCGGGAATGCCTCGGTGCTCCCGAAAAATTAGCGAAAATGCGGCAAGGCTATCAGAATATTCCTGAATACCGCTCAGGTGATCTGCTGGCAGAGCTTGCTGTACCTTTAACTTAGATGAGGCTTATTTCCCTTTTTTTAACAATCTTATTATTTTCACCTTGCGCCTTTGCCGATACAAAAGATTGGAAGGTCGCCAAGAGCACGCATTTCTTAGTGTTTTATCAAAACGCTCCAACCGATTTTATAGACAAGGTCACAGAAAAGGCTGAAGATGATTATAACCGCATTGCCGATGCCCTGGGTTTTACCCGTTTTGATTTCTGGCTCTGGGATAATCGCGCCCGCATTTATATTTACGACGATAAAGCAGGATATCAGCAGGCGACCCTTCAACCGGGCTGGTCTTACGGAAGCGCTTTGATAAGCAGAAAAGAAAAGACCATCTATAGCTTTATCAACGAAGAGGGTTTTTTTGAGAGTGTGCTGCCGCATGAGATGGGGCATATTATCTTTAAAGAATTTGTGGGCCTTGCGAACCCCGCCATCCCCCTATGGCTTGATGAGGGGGTGGCCAGCTATCAGGAGGGGTCACGGTTGGATTCGGCCGTGAGGGTCTTGCGTAAGGCCATAAAAGAAAATAAATTCATGGGGCTGGATGAGCTTTTTAACTTTAATCCTTACGGCCTGGCGGATTCCTCGGTCGTAGGTATTTTTTATGCCGAGGCCGTAAGCCTGGTGGATTTTCTGATTAAAAAATTCGGTAAAGACCGATTTGTTCTTTTTTGTCAGCATTTGAGGGATAAAAGAAATTTTCAGCGCGCCATGGCCACAGCTTATCCGTTTGGCTCAATCCAGGAATTGGATGCGGCCTGGCAGAAATCTTTAAGGGATGAATAAGCACTACCATTTGATCGGTATCGGAGGTATTGGGATGAGCGGGATTGCACAGCTCCTTTTGCGTAAAGGCCAGAAGGTGAGCGGCTCCGATTTAAAGATGAGCCGGATGACCGAAGAGCTAGAGAAATCAGGGGCCAGGATCTTTATTGGACACCATCCACAAAACTTGCGGGGAGCTGAGGCAATTGTTTATTCATCGGCCATTAAAGTAGAAAATCCCGAGCTGCAGGAAGCCAAGCGGCTTGGCCTCCCCATCTTGAAGCGGGCAGAGGCTTTAGCCGAGCTGATGGAGGATAAATTGGTCATTACCGTTACGGGCAGCCACGGAAAAACAACAACGGCCTCCCTGGTAGCCACGCTCTTGCTGGAAGCGGGCCTCCAACCTTGCGTGGCCGTCGGAGGGATTTTAAAAAATATCGATGCCAATTCGTGTCTGGGGGAGGGAGACTTTTTTGTGGCAGAGGCAGATGAATCCGACGGTTCCTTTCTCCATTATCATCCCACTTATTCCATCATTACCAATATCGACCGGGAGCACATGGACTATTATAAAGATTTTAACAGAGAGCTGGAGGTTTTTAAGACATTTCTGGACCAGACAAACAAAGAGGGATGCGTTTTTTGCTGTGATGACGACGAGAATCTTAAAAGTTTGCTTAAGGGATATAAGGGAAAATCCGTATTATTCGGCCTGCACCCAAGCGCCCAAATCTATCCCAGGAATATCAAACGCAAAGGCCTCAGGTCTGAGTTTGATTGTTTTTCAGGAGGCAGATTTCTCGACACTTTTGAACTGGCTTTAGGGGGTCTTCATAATATTTCCAATGCCCTCTCTGTCATCGCCTTGGGCCTGGAGCTCAAAATTGAGTTAAGGCTGATTAGGTGTGCCCTTAAAAACTTCAAAGGGGCCTCTCGGCGGCTTGAGACGAAATTTGAGGATTCCGACTACCTGTTGATCGATGACTACGCCCACCATCCGACGGAGATCAGGGCGACGTTGGAGGCAGCCAAGAATCTCCAGCGTTCAAGGATCATCGTTATTTTTCAGCCGCACCGTTATTCAAGGACGCAGCTTCTGCTGGATGAATTCGGGAAGAGCTTTGATTTGGCGGACATGGTTATTCTGACAGATATCTATCCGGCCAGCGAACCTCCCATCCCGGGGGTCAACAGCCAGTGCATTTTAGATAAAATAAAACAGCGTGCCCCGGAAAAAGAAGTTTTTTTATGGCCTCAAGAGCAGATTGCCCAGGAGGTTATAAGGCTGCTTCGGCCGAAAGACCTGGTGATCACTTTGGGGGCAGGGGATATCGCACGGGTGAGTGATTCCTTATCCGAAAATCTGCAGGCGGCCAGGAAAAAGAGCTTATGAAGAAAAAGGTTCTTCTGGATGGCATCAAAGGCAAGATCAGACGAAAAGAGCCGTTGAGCAGGCATACGACGTTTCGTATCGGCGGCCCGGCACAATTTTTTATTGAGCCCAGGGATTCAGGCGATTTAAAGACTCTTATCATCTGGGTGAGAATTCACAAAATTCCGCTTCTCGTGATTGGAGCGGGAAGCAACATCCTTGCCAGCGATAAAGGAATGGAGGCTTGCGTGGTCAGGTTAAGCACGCCCTTTTTCAAAAAAATTTCCTTTTCTCGCGACAGGCTGGATGCGGGAAGTGGTTTGTCTCTTACCAAACTTTTGGGGTTTGCAAGGTCGCGTTCTTTGTCAGGGCTCGAATTTCTCGTCGGCATTCCCGGGACGGTGGGAGGGGCCTTGATCATGAATGCCGGGGCGTGGGGTGCAAATCTGGGCAATTTAGTGGAAAAAGTCAAAGTCATGGATTATAATGGTAAGATCAAAGTCTTAGGCAGAGATAAAATCAGATTTGCCTATCGAAAGTCCAGCTTAGCTTCTTCTATCATTTTAAGCGTCCGTCTGAAACTTTCTAAGAAAACCAGGAAGGAAATCAGCGGCCGTATAAAGAAATATCGGATGTTGCGCCATAACACTCAAGACCAGGGCCTTGCCAGCGCGGGGTGCGTATTTCGTAATCCTGTAGGGTTTACGGCCGGCCGCTTGATCGAAAGTTGCGGTTTAAAGGGAAAGAGGAGGGGGGATGCCGTGGTATCCAAGCGGCATGCGAATTTCATATTGAACCAGCACTCGGCGCGCTGCCAGGATGTCTTGAATTTGATGGACCTGATTAAGAAAAAGGTAAGAAAAAAGTTCCATATTCATTTGGAGCCGGAAATAAAAATATGGCGATAGAGTCGTTTGGCACCTTAGGCGTTTTGATGGGGGGTCCGTCTTGCGAGAGGGAGATTTCGTTAAAGTCAGGCAAAGCTGTTTTTGAAGCCCTTAAGTCTTGCGGGTTGGATGTTGTGGCTGTGGATATTACGACGGATTCCTTCGAAGAGAATGAAAGGCTCATGAGGTCAAAAAAAATAGATTGTGCTTTTATTGCCCTGCATGGCCGCTTTGGAGAAGACGGCCAGATCCAGGAGCTCTTGGAGAGGATGAAGATCCCCTATACCGGCTCTGGTGTGCGGGCAAGCCAGTTAGCCATGGATAAGATAGCGTCCCGTTTGATATTCGAATCTCATGGATTACGGGTCCCCCACTATCAAATATTGGAGAAAGTTTCCTATAACGGAAAATTAAAGCTCGATTCCCGCATGAGCTTGCCTTTGGTCATAAAGCCGGCGAGCCAGGGGTCGAGCCTTGGCCTATCCATTGTTGGCGAAGAAGCCATAATCAAGCAAGCTGTTGATCTGGCACTCACTTTCGATGATAGAATCCTCATAGAAGAGTACATCAAGGGTCGGGAGTTGACGGTGGGTATCCTCAATCACCGAAGCCTCCCCGTGATCGAGATCATCCCGAAAAATCCCTTTTTTGATTTCGAGGCCAAATATCAGCCCGGCATGACAGAATACGTGGTGCCAGCGGTCTTGGAAGAAGGCATCGCCGCAAAGATAAACGCTGCCGCCTTATCCGCCCATCAACTCCTCGGTTGCAAGGGTTTTTCCAGGGTGGATATGATTTTAAGCCAAGGGGACGAGGGCGTTATTTTGGAGGTCAATACGATCCCTGGTTTGACAACGATGAGTCTGCTGCCCAAGGCGGCTAAGGCGATCGGCATCGAATTCAGCGCCTTATGTCTTGAGTTGATAAAAATCGCTTATGAAAAAGAATAAGCTTAAGTTTCCCTTTAAAAAGATACGCTTTTATGTTATCCTCTTTGTTGTTTTGATCTCTATGGGGGTTTACGCCTTGAATTTCGTGAGAACCCTGGACCAATTCAAGATCGCCGAAATACGGACCGGCAGCGATAGTCCGTTTGATTTCTCTTATTTGAAAGGCCGAAACATCCTGGACCTGGATTTAAGAAAAGAGTCCGCAAAGATTTTGCAGTATTTTCCTGAATGCAAAAGAGTCAGGATGGTCAGGATTTTGCCCAATAGGATCTACATCGACCTCATCCAGAGGAAGGCCGTCGCCCTGGTCAAATTATACAAAGTTTTCGGCTTGGATGAGGATCTGGTGCTTTTTGAGGTCCCTGTTGGAGAGGACGCCATGAATTTGGGTCTGCCTGTCATCACAGGGATGGACACCAAGATTTTTGGGCCTAAGGTCGGACGAAAGTACGATATCAAAGAACTAAAGATCGCTTTAAGAATCATAGAGGAAGCCAAAAGTAACCGGGCCTTGAGGGATTGCAAAATCAGAAAAATAGACGTTCACCAGATGACTCACATCTCGATTTTTATTATACCAGGGCCGTCGGACTCTGATTACATGGATAGCACCCTGCGAAACGAAGGACTGGAAATCAAATTGAGTCCGGACAGAGTCAGATCCAAGATCGCCATGTTAGCCAACCTGATGGTCGCCGCAAAAAAGGAATGGAATAAAATAAAATACATTGACCTGAGGTTCAGGGAACCCGTCATAAAACTGAAAAATGCTCAATAGGACTATTTGTGCTTTGGATATCGGTTCGAGTAAGTGTGCGGCGGGCGTCGCCGTGGTCAACAGAAGACGGATCACGGATATCTTCTTGGAAAGTATCCCCTCGAAAGGCATAAAAAATGGGGCCATCGTTGATTCCGCGAGCCTGATCGATACCGTCGGCACACTCCTTAAAGGTTTGAGGCAGCGTTCTGGCATCAAAATAAAATTCATCAACGTCAATATTTCGGGACAGGATATCCTCACCAAACACAGCCGCGCGATTGTGCCGCTTGCCGAGAGGGGTAACAAAGTCATCACGGCTGCGGACGTCCAGTGCGCCAATGAGCAGGCGCGCCTTTTAGGCTCAAGCCTTGACGAAGAGATCATCCATACGGTCCCTAGCGCCTATGCCATCGATTCCAAGAGCAACATCATCAATCCTGTCGGCCTCTATAGCCATAAGCTGGAGGTTGATTTGTATTTGATCTGTGCCCGCGTTTCCTCGCTCCAGAGCCTTTCCCGAGCCATCCACCAGGCCGGATATGAGATTAAGCACTTAATCTTTTCAGGGGTGGCGACCAGCAGGATCGTTCTGAATAAAGAGTCAAAAGAGGGAAACGTTGTCTTCTGTGACATAGGAAGCGATACGACCGAGCTTCTGCTTTTTAGCTCAGGGTTGCTGAAAGATATCCAGATCTTGCCTTTTGGGGGGCATGATCTGACGGTCAGGCTCCAGGAGGCACTGAAAATCCCCTTTGAGCTGGCAGAAGAAATCAAGCGTTCCCACGGCATCATTGCCGAATCCAAAGAGATCGGCGAGGATAAAGAGATCTTGGTTAAGAAAAGTGACCTCTATAAACCCATTAAGCAGCGTCTGGTGTCAGAGATTATTACTTCGGCGGCAACCTCCATCTGTTCTTACATCAAAGAGGCCTTGGAGAGTAAGATTCCCTATTATGAGGTGAGCTCTTTTTTAGTAGCCGGCAGGACCCCGCTCTTGGAAGGCTTTATAGAGACGCTGGAGAACACCTTAGCCATCCCCGTCAACCTGAGTTCCATTTCTCATCCCTTGATTCTTCCTTTTGTCAAGGAGGATAAAAACCTTTCCGGAATGAAGTATCTGACCTACATGACGTCTTTAGGCATGATCTGCGAAGCGCTGGAAGAGAGAGCGTTAGGATTGGCTTCTACGCCTGCTAAGAATATCCTCAGCAGGGTACTCCACAGGGTTAGAGAGGTGTATCAGGAATATTTTTAGCCTTGACAAGAATAAAAATAAGTGTTTTTTTTTAAAGTAATATACAGAGAGGCCCTGGTGATTGTGGATTCCGATCAATTGGCTGTGACACCAAGATTATAAAAGCGCAGTTTCCTAAGCCTTAAAGAAAAATCAGAACGCCTGCCTATAAAAAAGTCAGGCGTTTCTGTTTGTATCAGCCCACTTTTGGTTGACCTCTTTATTTTATCGTGTATAATATATCAGCTAAACATGAGTATACAGGAGAACCTCCTTAAAGTCAGACAGCGTATGGCCTTGGCCTGTTCCAAGGTTAAACGTTCCCCGGATTCCTTAACGCTGGTCGCTGTAAGCAAGGAAAGGTCTGTTGATGAGATAAAAGAGATAATGGTTTTAGGCATTACCGATATAGGAGAGAGCAGGGTTCAAGAAGCTTTTTTGAAATATGAACAACTCAAGACCTCAAACGCCAAACTTCGAGCGAAATGGCATTTGGTCGGCCACTTGCAGACCAATAAAGTCAGGGAGGCGGTAAGGATTTTTGACCTGATCCAGTCCGTTGACAGTTTGCGCCTGGCGCAGGAAATTGATAAGCAGGCAGCCAGGATAAACAAGGTCCAGGATATCCTCGTAGAAGCGAAGACTTCTCCTGAAGCAACAAAGTTCGGACTGGATCCTCTTGATGCAGCCGCAGCCGTTAAAGAGATATCAAAACTAAAGAATTTAAGAGTGTGGGGCCTTATGACTATTGCCCCATTTGTCGACGATCCAGAAAAAGCGCGGGCCTATTTCAGGAAACTGAGGGGCCTTATGGATGAAATGACCAAGCTTGGGATTTGGAATTTGACGCCTCGGCTTCGTCTCGGCATCAATGGTGAACGAAGACGAAGCATTGAATTTGGGATTTTGTCCATGGGGATGTCCGATGACTTTGAGGTGGCCATCGAAGAGGGCGCGAATATGGTTAGGATCGGACGCGCCATTTTCAATAGTTCGGAATAAAACCAAAACAGATGAAGAGAATAGGCATCATTGGATGTGGGAATATGGGCGCGGCGATAGCCGAGAGGATAAAGTCAAAATACCCAGTTACGGTATTTGATAAAGATAAAGATAAATCAATACATTTATCCGGGATAAGCGTCGCCGTAGACAGTGTTGATTTGGCAAAAAAAGCCGATACGCTGATCTTAGCAGTGAAACCACAGGATTTTGATGCTGTTTTGAATGAAGTCAAGGACCGGCTTAAAGATAAGTTGGTCATTTCCATTGCGGCAGGAATCACGACAGGCTATATTGAGAAAATTTTAGGTGAAGTTAAAGTGGTGAGGGTTATGCCTAATATCTGCGCAAAGATTGGAGAGTCACAAACAATCCTGTGCAAAGGCAGATTTGCCGAAAAGAAAGACCTGGATTTCGCTAAGAAGTTATTCGATGGCATAGGTAAGACTTGGCTTATGAAAGAAGAGATGATGGATTCCGCGACGGCTATTGCAGGCAGCGGTCCAGCCTACATTTATTATGATATGGAAATCAATAAGTATGACTACAGCAACTTTCCAAACCAGGTCAGACAGGATTATATTAAACGTTTAACCGAGGCCGCTAAGAATGTTGGCTTTGACTCTCAAAGCGCCTTAGAGCTTGCAGAAAATACCACCTTATCGAGCTTAAAATTGACTGCTTTTTCAGGAAGTCCTCCATCTGAGTTAAGAAGACAAGTTACCTCCCCTGGTGGAACCACAGAGGTAGCGATAAAAATTTTAATGCAGGGGGGTTCTTGGGCAGAAGCGGCCCTTGCCGCCAAGAAACGCGCAGAAGAATTATCAAAAAAGGAGTGAATCCATGGGTCGTGTTGGCATTATCGGCGGAAGCGGGCTATACAATATCGAAGGCATTCAGGATATAAAAGAGGTTTCCGTAGCCACGCCTTTTGGTGAACCTTCGGATAAGTTGATCACCGGAAAGCTGGAAGGCCAAGAGGTGGTATTCCTGCCGCGCCACGGAAGAGGTCACCGTATATCTCCGTCTCAGATTAACTTCAGGGCCAATATCTTCGCGATGAAGGCGATGGGCGTTGAGAGAATCATTTCGGTTACGGCCTGTGGCAGCCTTAAAGAAGAATTGAAACCGCTTGATTTTGTGGTGGTGGATCAGTTCGTGGACCGTACCAACCAGGCCAGGCACATGACTTTTTTTGAAAACGGAATCGTGGCCCATATCATGTTTGCCCACCCCATTTGCGAAGAATTAAGCAAGGTCGTTTATGAGACAGGCAAAAGCCTAAGGTTTTCTATGCACGGCAAGGGCACCTACATTAATATGGAGGGTCCGGCCTTTTCGACCTTTGCGGAATCCCAGCTTTACCGCAGCTGGGGGATGGATGTGATCGGCATGACCAATATGCCGGAAGCCAAGTTAGCAAGAGAGGCCGAGATCTGTTATGCGACGTTAGCCTGCGTCACCGACTTTGATTGCTGGCATCCGCAGCATGAGTCGGTGACCGTGGATATGATCGTTAAGAATCTGCAAAAGAACGTTGAAAACGCCAGGAAGATTATTTCCGGAGTCTTACGGAGCCTGAAGCCCGAAAGAAAATGCAGCTGTAAAGACACTCTTCAATATGCCATCATCACCGATAGAAAGCTAATCCCGAAAAAAGTTAAGAAGGATCTGCATATTATCATTGGCAGATATATGAAGTGATGGATTATAAGAATACATTAAAACTTCCTAAAACTCATTTCCCCATGAAGGCGGATCTGCCTAAGCGGGAGCCCCTGATTTTACAGGAGTGGCAAGAGCGCGATATCTACCAGCTCATCCGCAAGAAATCGCAAGGCCATCCCAAATATATCCTTCATGACGGACCACCCTATGCCAACGGCAATATCCATATCGGCCATGCCTTGAATAAGACATTGAAAGACATCATCGTCAAATTCAAGACGATGCAGGGTTTTGATTCGGCGTATGTGCCGGGATGGGACTGCCATGGCTTGCCCGTCGAGCATCAGCTGCTGAAAGAAATGGGGCTTCAAAAACAGCAGATCGCGCAATTGGATTTTCGCAAAAAGGCAGCTGCCTTCGCGATGAAGTACGTCGAGATACAAAAAGAACAGTTCAAAAGATTGGGGGTGTTCGGCGACTGGGAGTATCCTTACCTGACACTCGATGCCTCTTACGAAGAAGCCATTGTCAGGAGCTTCGCTGAATTAGTCAAGCGCGGGTACATTTACCGCGGCCTTAAGCCCGTCAATTGGTGCTATCTCTGCGAAACCGCCCTGGCCGAAGCGGAGGTAGAATACGAAGATCACACTTCGCCGTCAATCTATGTAAAATTTGAAATCCTGAATTCTGCCTCCGGCTTGAAGAATATTCCGCGAGACAAAAAAGTTTATGCTATTGTCTGGACCACAACGCCCTGGACCCTGATTGCCAACGTGGCCATTGCCGTTCATCGTGACTTCCGGTATGACCTGTTAGAGGTCGGAAATGAAATATGGGTCATCCAGGAGGATTTGGTTGCCGGGGTCATGGAAAAAGCAGGGGCAAAGGATTATAAAAAATTAGACTCTGTTCCAGGCAAGGTTTTGGATGGTGCGGCCTATAGGGATATTTTTGAACCAGCCAGGAGCCCTGGATTCAAATTTGTTTTAGCTGATTATGTTTCGAGAGAAGAAGGGACGGGCCTTGTGCATACGGCCCCCGGTCATGGCCAGGAAGATTATCTGACAGGACAGAGATATCATTTGGAAACGGTCATGCCTGTGAACAGCAGGGGGGAGTTTTTTCAGGATGTTGCCATGGAGTTCAAGGGGCAGCATGTCTTTAAGGCCAATCCGCATATCGTCGATAAATTAAAAGAACAGGGCCATCTTTTATACGCTGGCCAAATCACCCACACGTATCCCCACTGCTGGCGTTGCAAAACGCCCATAATTTTCCGCGCGACGGAGCAATGGTTCTTGAGTATCGATAAGCACGATCTAAGAAAAAAGATGCTCGGCGTCGTTCAAAAGGATGTGACCTGGATCCCTGCCTCAGGCAGAGATAGGATTTCTTCCATGATAGAATTAAGGCCTGATTGGTGCCTTTCGCGGCAGAGGTACTGGGGGGTTCCGATCCCATCATTAGGTTGCAACAATTGCGCAAAGGAATTTCTTGACCCCAAAGTGATCGAGAAATTTGCCGAATGGGTAGCCAAAGAAGGTTCTGACAGCTGGTTTGAAAGGGGGGTATTGGACTTTATAGATGCGACGGTCGAGTGCCCCTATTGTAAAGGTAAATCTTTTGTCAAGGGCGCTGATATTCTGGATGTCTGGTTTGATTCCGGTGTCAGCCACCAGGCCGTATTAAAGAAAAGAAAAGACTTGGGATTCCCTTGCGCGATGTATCTGGAAGGTTCGGACCAACACCGGGGGTGGTTTCAATCTTCTCTCATCCCCTCTATGGCTATCGACGGTAAACCTCCCTATAGAGAGGTTCTGACCCACGGCCATGTGGTCGACGGAGAAGGCCGGAAGATGTCCAAATCGCTGGGGAATGTGATTTCTCCCTTAGATATCATCAAGGATTCCGGAGCGGATATCGTCAGGTTGTGGGTGGCGTTTAGCGATTATAACGATGATATCCGCATATCGGAAGAAATCCTCAGCCGGCTGCGTGAGGCCTATCGTAAGATCAGAAATACCGTAAGGTTTATGCTCAGCAACCTCTTTGATTTTAATCCGCAAACAGACCGGACAGCTTATGAAAGGCTCAAGCGCATCGATCAATGGATCCTGTTTCGCACGCAAATGCTTTTAAAGGAAGTCAAAAACGCCTACGATCATTATGAGTTTTATAAGGCCTACAAAAGGCTCTATGATTTTTGCAACGAGGAGCTTTCCATGTATTATCTGGATATGATCAAAGGCAGGCTTTATACTTTTGCAGCCGCCTCTTGCGAGCGAAGGGGTGCCCAAACGGCCCTCTTTGAGATGCTCCAGGTTCTGGTGAAGTTGCTGGCTCCTATATGCGTGTTTACAGCCGAAGAGATATGGCAGGCCATGCCGAAAGACAAATCAGAAGCAGCTCTTGCCAGCGTCCATTTATCCGCCTGGCCAGAGGAGAACCCTAAGTTTGCGCAGAAAGAGATTCCCCCAAATAAAAATATCGAGTCGCAACTGGGTGTTGTTTTAGAGCTTATCCCTGAGGTATCCAAGCTGTTGGAAGAAAAACGCGCTACGGGTTTAATCGGAAGCTCATTTGACGCTCAAATAAAGTTGTTGACAAAAGACGAAAATCGTTATACATATTTAAGCAGTTTAAGAGAGGATTTACTGGAGATTTGGAAGGTTTCACAGGTTACGGTAGCGAAAAAGAGTGATTCTGATATCGGGCTTGCGGTTGCCAAATATCCCGATTTGGCCATCGTGGTCGATAAGGCAGAAGGCGAAAAGTGTCCGCGATGCTGGAATTATAGTCTTTCTGACGCCAGGTCACCGGATCACCCCAAACTCTGCGCCAATTGTCTTAAAGCCATTTAAAGAGGAGACGTTCAATTGAGAAAGAAATTAAACAAGAAAGAGCTCAATGATTTCAAGAAGTTGGTTTTGAAAAGAAAAGAGGAGATCCTGGAAGATATCAAGCATATATCCGACGATACGTTAAAGAAATCCCAGAAAGAGGCTTCCGGAGATATCTCCGGATACAGCTATCATATGGCCGATGTGGCCACAGATACCTATGACAGGGAATTTTCTTTAGGGCTGGCTTCGAATGAGAGGAAATTGTTGTATGAGTTGGATGATGCCCTGAAGAAGATTGAAGAGGGCGTGTTTGGCATATGCGAGGAGTGCAAGATCCTTATCACCAAATCCAGGATGAAGGCGGTTCCCCATGCGCGTCTATGCGTGAAGTGCCAAGAGAAGAAGGAGAAGAGGTAGCATTCTTTCTCTTAAGATGATACCCATCATCATAATCGCGATCCTTGCTTTAGACCAGCTCACTAAATTCCTTATATCCAGAAATCTGTCGATCCATGAATCCGTGCCTGTTATCCCGCGCGTGTTTCATTTGACCCTCGTAGCGAATCGAGGCGCTGCCTTTGGCATCCTTAAAAATCAGACCTTATTATTTATATCCACGTCGATTTTGGCTGTCGTTTTGATCTCCTTTTCCCTCAGGGACAATAAGCAAAGAGGGTTGTATAGTTTTTCGTTGAGCCTCGTCCTGGCCGGGGCCTTGGGGAATCTTATTGACCGTCTGCGTTTCGGTTATGTGATCGATTTTCTGGATTTTCGTGTCTGGCCCGTATTTAATATTGCCGATAGCGCCATTACCGTCGGGGCCCTCGTGCTGGGATGGTCCCTTTTAAAAAATGCATCCTGAAATCTGTACTCTCGGTCCTTTTACCATCTATTCCTACGGTCTTATGCTGGCCATTGCCTTTGCCGTCAGCACCTTTTTGCTCACCCGTCAGGCAAAAAAACAAGGCATCCCGGAGGATGCGATCTTTAACCTTGCCTTTATTGTTTTTATAGCTGGAGTGATGGGGGCACGTCTTTTTTACGTCATAGAAAATTTCCCCCACTATTTGAGGAATCCCTTAGAGGTCATCATGCTGCAGTATGGAGGCCTCTCCTGGTTTGGCGGACTGATAGCCGGTTTGACGGCAGGTGTCTTCTATTTAAGAAAGAAAAAGCTGCCCATCCTGAAAGTCATAGACCTGTTGGTTCCCTTTGTGGCTTTGGGGCAGTCCATAGGCAGGATTGGCTGTCTTTTGAACGGCTGCTGTTATGGGAAGGCGGCAGCGGTCGGGTTGTATTTTCCTGTGCATCAGTTTATTCTCATTCCTGTCCAGATATATTCTTCGGTTTTCCTACTGGCGATCTTTGTGATCTTACGCATCCTGCAGGAACGGCCTCACCCAGAAGGGCAAATCCTCTGCGCCTATTTGCTTTTGTATTCCGTAAAAAGATTTTTTATTGAATTCTGGCGAGCCGATAACCAGCTCATTTTCTTACGATTGACGTTGTTTCAGGTCCTAAGCATCCTGATGTTCGCCGGAGCCTTGATTTCGCTCGTCTTGTTGAGCAGAAAGAAAACGAAAGTCTCTTAAGCCTTCCTTTTCGCCTATCGATGGGCACATACACCTTAAAAGTTTTTTCCTCCCAATCTTCCCAGCGCCTGGATTTATTCATTCTTAAGTGTACCCAGGAGAAAAAATTGGGCTTTTCCCGCACGTTTATTCAGCAATTGATTCTGGAGGGGCAAGTCAAATTAGAGGGCCAGGAAATACGCAAGCCTCACCATAAAGTGAAAGTCGGCGATGTGTGGTTCGTGGCCGTGAGAGAAAAAAGGGTCGAAGCGTTGTCTGCAGAGGATATCCATCTAGAGGTCGTTTATGAAGATGAAGACTTGGCCGTGATCAATAAGCCCGTAGGATTAGTGGTGCATCCGGCTCCTGGCAACCTCAAGCACACTCTGGTAAACGCCTTGCTGAACCGCTTTAAGAGTCTCTCGGACATTAATCCTGGCAGGCCCGGTATTGTCCATCGCCTGGATAAGGAGACATCGGGTCTTTTGGTGATTGCCAAAAATAACTTTACTCATTTAGCTTTAACCAAACAATTTGCATCACACACCGTCAAACGCAGGTACATCGCTGTCGTGAAAGGAAAAGTGGAGTTTGATGAAAATGTCATCGAAGCGCCTATCGGACGGCATCCACTTAAAAGGAAGAATATGGCCGTCAGTTTCTTAAGCCCTGCCAAATACGCCAAAACCCATTACCGCACCCTTAAGCGCACACAAGGGATGAGCTTATTGGAGCTGAAGCCATTTACGGGCCGCACCCACCAATTAAGAGTTCATTTAGCTTACATTCAGCATCCCATCCTGGGAGATAAAAAATACGGAAAAAACGATACCTTTGCGCGCTTAGGGCTACATGCCTGCCTGATTGGCTTCCAGCATCCCAGGACAAAAAAATATGTTGAATGGTCCTGCCAAACACCAAAAGAGTTCCTGGAACTCTTCAAAAGCTCCGGGACTTCCAAAAATAAACCTTGATTTTTGAGTGCGCAGTGCTATAGTAATAAAAAAAGTCAGACTATCCAGCAAAAAGGAGGCGCAATGTTACCTCAAAGCAAGTCCATAACCATTGTCCTTATCGTCTTAATTACCATAACGTTAGCTTTAGCCGGAAGCGGGTTTTTTCTATTACAGAAAGAAAAATTAAGGGCCATCGAGTTGGAAGCCAGCTTAAAGGAATTGAATAAAAAACAGTCCTTCACGGAAGAAGAACTGTCCAAATCGAGAAAGTTGATTTCTGACCTGCAGATGCGCCTGGATGAGTCCAAGGGCGAGATTAAAATCTTAACCGCTGATTTAGAGCTGCAAAAAAAGGACTCTCAGCTTTCCCAGTCAAGAATGGAACAGCTTAATATTGATCTGGCCCAGCAACAACAACTCAGGCAGGACCTGGAAAGTAAGTTTAATTTAGCCCAGGAAGATTTACGCAAGGCCATGGACAAAATAAAAGAATTAGACTCAGGGAAGGAGGCTCTAGCGTCGAAGGTCAAAGAGTTAGAAACAAAGACCCAGGAAGTCGAACTAGGCAAGATCGTTGTTTCGCCAGATATGGATGAATCAGGAGTAAAACACTATGAAATTCCTGAAGTTAGCGTAATGCCAAGCCGGAGCCAGAATTTAGGCCCTCAAGGAAAGGTCTTGGTCGTTAATAAAGAGTATAACTTCGTCGTCATCAATTTAGGGGCCAAAGATGGCGTTGACGTAGGTGATGAATTTTCCGTTTTTGATGATAATACTTTTATCGGTGATGTAAAGGTCGAAAAGGTTCATGATTCTATGGCAGCTGCGGGTTTTCTGACTGCCAACATGAAAAACGAGATCCGTGAAGGTAGTAAAGTCGTACAAAAGGTGCGATGATCTCTTTTGTCATCCATTCTGTTGCCTCCCTCAAAGGAATCGTATCGCTTCCCGGTGACAAATCCATAGCCCACCGTTC
Organism: Candidatus Omnitrophota bacterium; assembly: GCA_043798795.1. Classification (GTDB taxonomy): domain Bacteria; phylum Omnitrophota; class Gorgyraeia; order Gygaellales; family Profunditerraquicolaceae; genus JBDRKE01. The sequence continues at coordinate 15,560 of JAZDOJ010000021.1, read as the reverse complement.
GCTTATCATCAGCTCTATCGCTCCCGGCAAAACCAGAATCGAAAATTTCCCTCTCAATCAGGACTGTCTGGCCACACTCAAAGCCTTTCGTATGTTAGGCATAACTATAACGCGTAAGGATAACGTAAAGAGGGCTACCTCTACTGTCGAAGTCTTTGGAAGGGGGATTTGGGGCTTAACAAAGCCAGCAAAAGGGATATGGGCAGGAGATTCTGGAACCACGCTGAGGCTTATTTCAGGGTTGCTTTCTGGGCAAAGATTTAGTTGTCGGCTTACGGCTGGTAAATCTTTGTCACGCCGGCCGATGCTTAGAGTTACAGAACCTCTTAGGCTGATGGGGGCCAATATTAAAAGCAATAGAAGAAAGGGAGAGAGGGAGGAGTTTGCTCCGTTAACAATTAAGGGGAGCTTGCTCCATTCGATAACATACAGATTGCCTGTGCCTTCTGCCCAAGTCAAGTCAGCTATTTTATTGGCTGCTCTTTTTGCAAACGGTAAGACAAAAATAATTGAGCCGATTTCCAGCCGTGACCATACAGAGCGTATGCTTGGTGCTTTTCAAGCAGGGATAAAACTATATAAAAATACTATACTTATAGATGGTTTGAGTGAATTGGTTTCTCCGAAAAGAATTGATGTTCCAGGGGATTTATCCTCAGCAGCTTTCTTTATGGTCTTAGGGGTTTTGGCGCCTAAATCGAGAATTCTGATCAATAAAGTTAGCCTGAATCCCTCCCGAACAGGCGTGATCCGCGTGTTAAAAAGGATGGGGGCCCGTATCAAAACCAAGAAACGCAGCGTAAGCAAAAATGGGGGAGAGCCTTGTGGTGATGTCAAGGTAGAGAGCAGCCGGTTAAAGGGCGTACGGGTTGAAAAAGATGAAATCCCGTCGATTATCGATGAGCTTCCTGTTTTAATGGTAGCCGCATGCCTTGCCAAGGGATTGACCATTTTTGAGGGGACAGGAGAGTTACGCGTCAAAGAAACAGACCGAATCCGCTCGATGGTTGAGAATTTGCAAAAGATGGGCGCAGACGTGCGGGTCCAAAAGTCCGGGGCGATGGATAAAATCAGAATTCTTGGAGGGAAAGAATTAAAGGGGACCCGCGTCAGGAGTTTCGGCGACCACAGGACTGCCATGAGCATGATTGTGGCAGGTCTTCTGGCTTCTGGAGACACACGTTTGGACGATATCTCATGCATAAACAAATCCTTCCCAAACTTCCTCAATATTTTGAATCATTTAACGGAAAAATCTTAATTTAAGTTTTATTCCGAATTGAGCCGTGGGATTCATTGTCCTAGCGGCCTCTCTGTACAGCTAAATTTTTCTAACTTTTTATTTGACAAATAGTTTAATCTCTGTTAAACTTATGTAAATCTTCATAGCTAGTTTAAAAGGAGCTTGTGATGGCAAATTTGTGGGGTTTAATTAAGAAATTTTATAACTATTTGTTGGATTTTTACTCTAACGATATGGGTATTGATTTAGGTACGGCAACCACCCTTGTTTATGTCAAGGGGGAGGGAGTGGTGTTGTGCGAGCCTTCGGTTGTGGCTATCAGGAAAAGCACGTCCAGGGTTGAGGCCGTAGGAGAAGAGGCCAAGCGGATGTTGGGCCGTACGCCTGGCAATATAGTAGCTATCAGGCCGATGCGGGATGGGGTCATAACGGATTTTGAAGTAACCGAAGCGATGTTGCGCTATTTTATAAGAAAAGTCAGGCATCGCCGCTTTCAGGTAAGGCCGCGTATCGTCATAGCGATTCCCTCTGGCATTACGGAAGTCGAGAAGCGTGCTGTCAAAGAGTCTGCTGAGCGGGCGGGAGCCAGAGAGGTCTATCTCATGGATGAACCGATTGCCGCGGCGATCGGTGTAGGCCTGCCTATCCAGGAACCTATAGGAAACATGATCATTGATGTCGGAGGGGGAACAACAGAGATTGCCGTCATTTCTTTGGCGGGGACCGTCTTCTCAAAATCTATACGTATCGGTGGGGATGAAATGGATGAAGCCATCATTGAGTATTTGAAAAAGACGTATAATCTGATGGTGGGAGAGCGTTCTGCCGAAGACATAAAAATAAAGATCGGTTCGGCCTATCCCATGGAAGAAGAGTTGAGCATGGAGGTCAAGGGAAGAGATTTGGTCGCGGGCCTGCCCAAAACAGTAACGATCACTTCAGAGGAAATCCGAGAAGCTTTGCAGGAACCTCTACGCGCCATATTGGAAGTTACAAAGATTTCTTTGGAGAGGACGCCTCCGGAACTTGCTGCTGATCTGATAGATCATGGTATCGTCATGGCCGGAGGAGGAGCCTTATTAAAAGGGCTGGATAAATTGATTTCAGAAGAAACCGGCTTGCCTGTCCACGTAACGGATGACCCTGTCACTGCCGTCGTGCAGGGAACGGGGAAGGTTTTAGACAATCCGCGCCTTTTACGCGACGTCACCGTTCCCTTAAAATTCTAGACTTAAAATTTTTGCTTCCTGTTTAGGATGTGTTTAAATTCAAAAAGAAAAAATTAGTCTTTCTAGCGGTCTCCTGCGTTCTGCTTTTGCTGATTTCACTCTCCCTTCCTTACCTAAAGAATCCTGCCTTCGTGATTTTAAAACAGCCTTTGCGTCTGTTCACTTTTATTCGGCAAGAAATAATCGCTGTCATTTTTTTCCATCGCAACGCTGTCCAAAGAGAAACTCTCAAAAAGGAAAATGAAGCCCTCAAGAGCAAACTGAATGCCCGGGAGGGCCTTCGTCTTGAGAACGAGCGTTTAAATGAGTTGCTTTCTTTGAGAGATCGCTCCTCCCACAAACTGACAGCCAGCCGGGTCATCGGCCGTTCCATAGACAGTTGGGCCTCCAGCCTTATTATCGATAAAGGTAGAAACAGCGGCTTAAGACGCGGGATGCCTGTTTTGACGCCGTTGGGGCTGATCGGCAGAATTGCCGAGGCTAACGAATTCACCAGCAAAGTTCTGCTTATCAATGACCCGAACTTATCCGTCTCCAGTATCGTGCAGCGTAGCCGCCAGGAGGGCCTCGTGTCCGGGACACTGGGCGCTCACCTGATCATGAGATACCTGCCGCAGGATGCCGATATCGAAATCAATGATATAATCGAAACGAGCGGTCTGAACGAAACCTTCCCCAAAGGTCTGCTGATAGGGGTGGTGGTGGATACCGGTAAGGAATATTCGGGCCTGAGTCGATTCGCCATCATTAAACCTGTGGTGAATCTGCACGGCATCGAAGAAGTGCTGGTTGTCGTGGAATAAATATGAAGAAGCTATTATTTGCAGGCATCATCCTCCTGCTGGGAGTCCTCCAGGTAACACTCGTCGATTCCTTCAAGATATTTTACGTCAAGCCTGATTTTCTCTTAATAATCGCTGTTATTGCCAGCTTCATTTTCGATTTTAAAGAAGCCCTTGTTTTAAGCGTTTTCGCCGGCGTTTTGAAAGACATATTGGGAACAGACGTTTTTGGGATGCATACACTCTTATTCCCCCTCTGGACTTTTCTTATAGAGCGCCTCAACCGACAAGTCCCGATCGATCAGGATCTCATCCGTCTGATCCTTATCTTTGTCATCACGTTTTTGCATCATATGCTGCGGGGTCTGATTTTGGTATGGTTGGGCCAACAAATCCGGTCAGGTATTTTCCTGCGCATTCTTTTTGTCGAATCTCTATACACGACTCTCCTTTTCCCGATGGTTAACAAGTTCGTGCAGCGAGGCATGGCGTTCAATGAACAGAATAAAGAGTGTTAATATATTAGTCAATGGTCTCTTTCTTTTCATCGTCTTGAGCCTTATCAACCTTCAGGTCGTTCAGGGGAGAAAATTCAGAACACTCAGCGAAAAGAACCGTATTCGCTTGATTTCCCAGGTAGGGGCGCGGGGCAGGATCCTGGACCGCCAGGGCCGTGTTATCGTAGACAATAAACTGGTTTATGATTGCCTGCTTTTACCCGAAGACCTCATCCAGCAAGACGAAACGCTGCTGGGTGTGTCCAAAGTGTTGGGAACTTCCCTGAAAGATTTAAAAGAGGCACTGCGTCGCAGGGTTATCGCTCCTTCTGTACCGGTTACGGTTGCCAAAAATATAGGTATGAAAGAAGCGATTGCCTTGGAAGAGCTTAAAAACGATTTACCGGGTATCATCATACAGGCGCATCCCATGAGGGCTTATCCTTATGCAGGCCTGGCGAGTCACATCCTGGGATATGTCAGCGAGATTGACCGTTGGCGACTGACCAAACTGGCTGATTACGGATATAAGACTAAAGACCTGGTGGGTTTTGGCGGCGTGGAAGAAAAGTACGATTATTATTTACGCCAGGAAGAGGGGGGTCTTTCGGTTGAGGTCGACCACCGGGGCAGGCTTGTGCGCACCTTGGGATTCCGGCCGCCGCACAACGGCCAGGATATGCGCCTGACCGTCGATTTAAACATCCAGAAAATCATCGATGAAGAGATGGCTTTCAAAAAAGGCTGCGTTATCCTAATGGATCCTTACAGCGGAGAAATTGTAGGTTTAGCCAGTGCTCCGCATTTTGATCCGTCCCTGTTTGTGGACAGGGGCCGTTCTGTCCTTTCCAGCCTTTTTAAAGATCCTGATGCCCCTTTCATTAACCGGGCCATCAGTGGGACATATCCGCCCGGTTCCGTTTTTAAACCAGTCTTGGCCGTGGCCGCTCTTGAGACCGGCAAATTGGACCTCAATACGACTTTTGTTTGTAACGGCAGCGCCCAGATCGGCAGAAAGAAATTCCTCTGTTGGAATACGCATGGCCCCCAGAACCTGATCAAGGCCATTGCCCATTCGTGCAACGTCTTTTTTTATAGAACCGGACTGATGCTGGGGGCACAGACGATACACGATTTTGCCATGAAGTTCGGTTTCGCTAAGCCGACGTCTTTCGAGCTTCCTTATGAAGCGGCCGGTTTCATTCCGTCTCCTCTTTGGAGAAAGATCAATAAATTCAAAAATTGGTATGACGGAGACACGGCCAATATGAGCATTGGCCAGGGGGAAGTCCTGGTGACGCCTTTGCAGATCGTGCGCATGATGGCTGTTTTTGCCAATGGCGGTTATCTGGTCACGCCCTACATCGTCCAGTCTATCGGAGAAAAGGATGTCTCCGTTTACCATAAGAAAGCCGTGCGTCTGCCTTTCAAAGAAGAAAATCTGGAATACATCAGGCAGGGGATGAGGGAAGTTGTATCGCTTCCTTCAGGTACAGGTAACGTCCTATCGGGCCTTTCCCTGTCGGTTGCCGCAAAAACAGGTACAGCCCAGACCGGTACAGGCACATCGCACGCGTGGTTTGTGGGCTTTTTTCCCGCACAGCAGCCCAAATATGTCATGTGCGTCTTTTTAGAAAAAGGCGGTCCCGGTTATATGTCCTGCGTATTGGCCAGGCGGATTATCGAGCGCATGATCACCGAGGGGGTCCTGGAACAAAGATGATCCATTTGAAGAGTTCTGTCATCCTATTCATCGTTGCTATTCTGATTGCAAGCCTTGGGATTTTGTCCATCTACAGTAGTACACATCAAAAGGAGAGTGAGTCCGGGCAGGATATTTATAAGCGGCAGTTGCTCTGGATGCTGCTGGGTGTACTTATTTTTTTCGTTTTATCACGCGTGAATTACCGATGGCTCTGGGATGCTACATATATTCTGTATGCATTAGCGGTTTTACTTCTTATCTTAGTGTTTATCCTGGGCGCGACACGTCTGGGCGCCCAGCGGTGGCTGCATTTAGTCTGGTTTAACATTCAGCCATCTGAATTTACGAAACTGATTATGGTGATTTTCTTGTCGAGATACTTTACCCGAAAGTCGGTAGACGATATTTCCCTGATCTCGGCCAAGTTTGGTTTGAAGGAAGGCCTTCTTTTCCCGCTGATATTTGTGGCACTCCCCGTGTTTTTTATCTACGAACAGCCAGATTTAGGGAGTGCGGCCATGATCCTTTTTCTGTTCATCGCCATTTTATATCTGACCCACGTGAGGTTGCGATATTTTGTGATTTTGATGCTGATTGTGATTTTACCTCTTCCGTTTCTGTGGCACTTCTTGCGCGATTACCAGAAGGAAAGGCTGCTTGTGTTTTTAAACCCCAATGTCGATCCTCTGGGAGCCGGCTATACGGTTATCCAGGCCAAGATCACGATTGGCTCAGGAGGGTTGTTTGGAAAGGGTTGGCTGGGAGGTACCCAGAGTCAATTGCACTTCCTACCGGAGGCGCATACGGATTTTATTTTCGCTACTTTTTGTGAAGAGTGGGGGTTGTTCGGCAGCCTAGTGCTACTGTTTATGTATTATCTTCTCATCCGGCACGGTTTTCTTATCGCGCAAAGGACGCGAGACCATTTCGGAAGCCTCCTGGCCTTTGGTATTTCCTTGATGCTGGGGATCCAGATCTTCATCAATATCGCCATGAATCTGAGTCTGGCGCCAGTGGTGGGGCTGCCTTTGCCGCTTTTGAGTTACGGCGGCTCATCCATAGTCACCACCTTCGCCGCGCTCGGCATCCTGGCGAATATCGACAGAACCCGATCGGTATTCTAGATGGATTTTGTGGGTCCTGCCTTAGTTTGTTTCTCGCAGGGCCGCAACGAGCGTCCCCGCGAAAGCACAGCCAAGACAACCCGTTAAAGGTAAAAGAACATTATGATGAATGAGGATATTTTATTACAGCTTCAGAAGCCGGCGCGCTACATCGGCCATGAGTGGAATGTTTCGCGCAAGGAAATTGATGAGGCGCGCATAAAGTTTGCTATCTGCTTCCCCGATCTTTACGAGATCGGGATGAGCAATTTGGGGATCAGGATCCTCTACGGCCTGTTAAATCGACAGGAGGATGTGGCATGCGAGAGGTTCTTTTCTCCGGGAACAGACCTGGAATCTCGGATACGAAGCCACGAAGCGGATCTGTTTTCCCTTGAATCTGGAAAGAAGCTTCGCGAATTCGATATCATCGGATTTTCCCTGGCGAGTGAATTAGATTATACGAACGTCTTAAACATTTTGGATTTAGGCGGAATCCCCTTGAAGGCCAGCGAGCGTGATGAAAAGCACCCCCTCATCATAGGTGGCGGGCCGTGTACCTTAAATCCGGAACCCATGCACGCATTCTTTGATCTCTTTGTCATAGGAGAAGCGGAGGAAGCGATTTTAGAAATTCTGGATATTTATCGCAAAAGCAAATCCTCCCCCATAAATAGGCGTGATCTGCTGTTAAGGCTTGCGCAGGTTGAAGGTGTCTATATTCCTTCGTTTTACGAAGTCCGATACGCTGCCGATGGCTCGTTGCTTGAGTTTAAGCCTGAAGGAGAAGGTGTACCTGCAAGGATTTCTAAGCGTATCGTTGAAGATTTCGACACTTCCTTTTTTCCCGTGGATTGGCTCGTTCCTTATATCCAAATTGTTCATGACCGCATCACCTTGGAGATTATGCGTGGTTGTCCCAACCGCTGCCGATTTTGCCAGGGCAGAACAGGCTATTATCCTTTCAGGTACAGAAAAGTAGAAAATCTCCTGGATTTGGCAAGAGATACTTATCAACGCACAGGCTACGAGGAGATTTCCTTATGCGGCTTATCGGTCAGCGACTATCCTCATTTAGAAGAATTGCTAAGGGCCCTGATGGGCCTTTTTAAGGAGAAAGCGGTGGGTCTGTCTTTGCCTTCCGTAAAGCCGCGGACAACCCTGGGTGAAGTTTCCTCTTTAATAGCAATTGTAAAAAAGACGGGTTTGACATTTGCGCCTGAGGCGGGGAGCGAGCGGTTGCGAAGGACCATCGCCAAGAATTTTGATGAGCAGGATTTTTTTAAGACCCTGGAACAGTCCTTTGCGTCGGGTTACCAGCGTGTCAAACTTTATTTCATGATCGGCCTTCCGCAGGAAGAAGAGGAGGATTTGGAAGGCATCGTGGAGCTGGCTGTCAAGGTGTCTGAATTGAGAAGAAAAATAATGAAGGTCCCTGCCCACGTGAACATCAGCATCAATACCCTGATCCCTAAGCCACATACACCTTTCCAGTGGATGGGGATGGAAGAGGAGTTACGTATAAAAGACAAACAAGATTTTTTAAAAAATAGAGGAAGAAACAAAAGGCTGGTATGGAATTTTCATAACCGCGAAATGAGCCTTTTGGAAGGGGTCCTTGCACGGGGCGACAGAAGATTGAGTGATGTCATTTATAGAGCTTTTCGTAAGGGGGCCCGATTGGATGCCTGGAGCCAGTACTTTATGAACGGCTTCTGGGAACAGGCATTCGAAGAATCCGGAATCGAACCGAGATCTTATCTGCAAAAAAAAGCCTCTGATAAGATCTTGCCTTGGGATTTTATTGACACAGGAGTGAGCCAGGATTATTTCCTTCAAGAATTTAACAAAGCTATTGCAATAAAATGAGATACGAGGTATAATTTTAGATTAGAGCTAAAAAACAAGGGAAGAAACACATCGCAGGTTTTAAAGGGTCCACTCCATGACTATGAGAAAAGTCCTTAATAAACAGCTGGGAGAGTTGCTCGTCGATAAGGGAATTATGGACAAGCGCCAATTGGAAAAAGCCGTTTCTTTCCAGAAAGAAAAAGGCGGATTGATCGGAGAGATTATTGTGGAATTAGGGTTCGCCAAAGAAGAGGACATCGCGCAGGCCCTGACCACCCAATACGGATTCCCTTATCTGCCATTGGATAACTACGAAATCAGCCCTGAGATAGCTCACCTGATTCCCGTCCATGTGGCCCGGCAGTATCTTTTGATACCGATTGACCGAATCGGGAAAAACTTGACGGTTGCCATGTCTAATCCCCTTAACGTGCAGGCTGTCGAGGATGTCGAGCTGATTTCAGGATGCAGCGTTCAGACCTTTGTATCGACGTCTTCGGATCTAAAGCGCGCTATCGAAAAATATTATAAGGAGAAAGAAAAAGATTAAGACTACGCCTTAAGATATGATTTCCTTAAAAGAGCGCCTGAAAGAGATTCTCATCAATAAGAAGCTCCTGACCCAGGAACAATTGGATAAGGCGTTGGAAGTCCAGAGGCAAAAAGGCGGGAAGCTTAGTGATATTATTATCGGTCTTAAGTTTATTAAAGAAAGCGAGCTCATTTCTTCCCTTAGCGAAGGGTTAGGTTTGCCTCTGATCGATTTAAAGCGCTTTAAAATAGATAGTGACGTTGCTAAAATTATCTCAAATGATATTGCCCGTCAATACCAGGTTATGCCTATAGCCAAGATGGGGGATGTGGTTACCTTGGCCATGGCAGACCCCCTCAATATATTCGCCATCGATGCTGTTTCGAGCCTTACCGGTTACAGGATAAACCCCATCATTTCCTCTGCTCAGGATATCGCGGGAGCCATCGAATTGGCTTACCCGGATGCCACGAAGGGAGTCATCGACGACTTAGTCAAGGAGATATCGGCTTCCTCCATTGAGCTTATCAGGGAAGAAAAAGAGGTGTTGCCCAGCGACCAGGAGCTGACCCGCAGCAGCCTGGAGGCACCCGTCATCCAAGTCACCAATATGATTCTTGAAGAGTCGGTGAAGAAAAAGGCCTCGGATGTACTCTTTGAGCCGATGGATAAGAAACTGAGAGTGCGTTTTCGTGTTGACGGGGTGTTACAGGAAGAGAAGTCACCTCCTAAAACCATGCATCTTTCCATCGTTTCGCGTATCAAAGTGATGTCGGATCTGGATATCGCGGAGCACAGGCTTCCCCAGGATGGCCGTTTCAAGGTCAAAATATCCGGGAAAGAAGTGGACTTTCGCGTTTCTATTTTGCCTTCCAGCTTTGGAGAAAAAGTCGCCTTAAGGATTCTGGACAAGACACAGGCGATGCTGGATATAGATAGATTGGGCTTCACGGCGGAAGTCGTGGAAAAATTAAAGAAGATCGCACGGTTACCTCACGGGATGATGCTGGTTTGCGGTCCCACGGGAAGCGGCAAGACCACGACCATGTACGCCATTTTGAAATTTGTGGATACTCCCGATAAGAATATCGTGACGGTCGAAGACCCTGTCGAATATCAACTGGAAGGTATCAACCAGGTGACCAGCCGTCCTGATATCGGACTGACCTTTGCTTCGGCCTTACGTTCCATCCTGAGGCAGGACCCCAACGTGATTATGATCGGGGAGATCCGCGATTATGAAACCGTCGACATCGCCATCAAAAGCGCTCTCACCGGACATTTTGTCATTTCCACCTTACACACCACCACGGCACCGGGAGCTATCGCGCGCCTCATCAATATGGGCGTAGAACCTTACTTGATTAATTCTTCACTTGTTTGCGTGGTGTCCCAGAGGCTTGTGAGAAAAATCTGTTCCTACTGCAAAGAAAAATACACCCTTAAGGAAGAGGTCATCCAAGGCTTGAGATCGAATGTGGATAAAAATAAAAAGTGGGAATTTTATCATGGCAAAGGTTGTGAGCATTGTTTTAATCTTGGTTACAGCGGCAGGACGGTTCTGGCTGAGGTGTTGCTATTGAGTACGCCTGTACGTGAATTGATCCTCAACCGCGCGCAGGAACACCTGCTTAAAGATCAGGCCCGTAAAGAGGGAATGAGGACGTTAAGGGAAAACGGCCTGGAGGAAGCCTCCAAAGGTATCACGTCTATCGAGGAAGTGTTGCGTGTCACTGCCCCCGATGAATAAATAAGCTATGCAGACCCTCAAAGAAAGTATTATTGAGATCCTGATAAAAAGCAAGCAGCTGAGCAAGGCGCAGTTAGAAAAGGCTCTGGAGATTCAGAAAGCCAGAGGTATGCCTTTAAGGAAGGTGCTGGTTGAAGAGGGGATGATCAACGAAGAAACCTTGCTGTCCCTTTTGTCAGAGCAGCTTTACGTTCCCACGCTCCATCTTAAAAAATACAAATTCGATCCCGATGTGGTCAAGGTTATTCCCGAACGAATGGCTCGGCTCTATCAGCTCATTCCTTTGTCACGCATAGGCAATACTCTGACCGTTGCCATGTCGGATCCCTTAAACATTTTTGCCTTGGACGATTTGAAGGCCCTGACGGGCTGCCAAATTGATACGGTGCTCAGCTCCGAGGAAGAGGTCGGCAAGGCTATCGACACCCAGTATCATATTGAAGCCAAGGATATCCAGCAGATCCTGGATGAGAGCTCCTTCAGGCCGTCGGATCAGGAGCAAAAAGAAATTGAATGGCTCAAGCAGCAAGAGATCGAACTCAGCAGCGCCCTCCAGGAAAGCCTGAAGGCCCCTATCGTTGAGCTGGTTGATCTTATGCTGACCCAGGCTTTAAAGAAAAGGGCTTCCGATATCCATATTGAGCCGCAGCACGAGAACCTGCGCATCCGTTACCGCATCGACGGCGCCCTCTACGATATATTTGAAATTCCTAAATTGAACCAGAATGCGGTCCTGGCCAGGGTCAAGATTATTTCCAACCTGGATATCACGGAAAATCGCATCCCCCAGGACGGCCGTTTCAAGGTGAAGTTCGAAAATAGGCAGGTGGATTTTCGAGTGTCCAGTCTTCCGACGACCTTTGGTCAGAAGTTTGTTCTGCGGTTGCTGGACAAAACGAATCTTTCCATTGGGTTAGACAAATTGGGGTTTACAGAACAGCCGCTGGCGATATTCAAAGAAGCTATCAGTAAACCCTTCGGCATGATTTTGGTGACAGGGCCGACAGGCTCAGGTAAATCCACGACGCTTTACTCAGTTCTCAATCAGTTGAATACCCCGGATAAAAGCATCATTACGATCGAAGACCCGGTGGAGTATCAAATCGAAGGGATCACCCAGATTCAGGTCAAGCAGGATATCGGGCTGGATTTTGCATCCGGACTCCGGTCACTTTTAAGACAGAGTCCGGACATTATCATGATCGGCGAAATCAGGGATTCGGAAACGGCCGACATCGCCATCAAGGCCGCTTTGACAGGCCAATTAGTCTTTTCGACGCTCCACACCAACGATGCCATCTCCAGCATCACCCGTCTTATCGACATGGGGGTGGAGCCATTCCTGGTGTCTTCAAGCCTTGTGATGCTTTGTGCCCAGAGGCTTTGCCGGAAACTCTGCACCCAGTGCCGAAAGCCCGGGGATGTCCCTAAGGACTTTTTAGAAAAGATAGGATTTTTCCAGGTCATCCCCAAATCCCGAGACAAAATCACTTTCTATAACGCCAACGGTTGTCAATATTGCAATCATACGGGTTTTTACGGAAGGATAGCGATTTTAGAGACGGTCCTGATCGATGACATTATGCGCGAAATGATCATCAGGAAGAAACCGCTTGAAGAAATAAAGCAATACGCCACAGAAAAATGCGGCATGTTGACGCTGCGCGATGACGCTTTCCTGAAAGTCAGTCAGGAATTAACGACTTTGGATGAGGCGCTTAGAATCACCACCGAAGAGTGAGGATCCATGATCCATAATGCAAGAGTTTTATTGATTTGTGGCAACGCGGGGGTGTCTGCCTATCTTATGGAGCACTTAGTTCAGGAAGGCAGCAACGCTATTTTTCTTGAATCCACGTTCCAGCGCGGCCTGGAGGCCTTAAGGCACAATCCTTTTGATGTGGTTATCCTGGACTTATCAAATTCTCACCCAAACAGCCCCGCAGGACTTATCAAGGGCCTGAAGGCCGAGGATGCCGCTTCGGTCATTATAGGTTTTCTTGAGGAGTCCCGCCCTGAACTGGAAAGCGAGCTATCCGAAAGCGGGCTCTATGATTTTATCAAAAAGCCCATCGATGTCTGGAAATTGAATTTCCTTATCAAGAAAGGCGCGGAATTGCACGCTATTTTGTTGGGTCAGAAAAAACTCATCGGGACTTTACGGGAGAGTAACAGCGCCCTTGAAAAACAGATCACTTTTCTTAGCAGCCGTATTGAGGAATCTACCAAGAACCTCAGCCGCCTCTATGAAAACTTACGCTCCACTTACATGCGCACCATCAAGGTCTTGGCACAGACTATTGATGCCCGGGACCATTATACGCACAGCCATTCGGAAAATGTGGCGAAGTTTGCCGTGGTCATCGCCAAGCAGTTGGAACTCTCCACCAAAGAAATCGAGACCATCCGGGAGGCTTGCGAACTGCATGATTTGGGGAAGATCGGCGTGGACGATAGTGTTTTAAGCAAGCCCTCAAGCCTCAACGCCTTCGAATGGCAACAGATCCGGCGCCATCCGGTTATTGCGACTCAGATATTAGAACCCTTGACTTTTTTAAGCGATGTTATAGAATTGGTAGGGCAGCACCATGAGCACTATGACGGCATGGGGTATCCTGAAGGCCGCTCGGGTGAGGATATTCGTTTAGGTGCGCGCATCATCCATTTGGCGGACGCTTACGAGGCTATGCGCAGTGTGCGTTCCTACAGGAAGACGCCTCTCACCAAAGAGGAGGCCGTTAAGGAGATCAACAAAAACCGGGGGACACAGTTTGATCCTATGGTGGTGGACGCTTTTTTGGCGATTGTTGATAGACTTTAATTTTGCGAGATGGAAACCTACAAATATATAGCTAAAGATAAAGCGGGGAATGCGGTCACAGGCATGCTGGAAAGCAATTCCGAAACGGAAACAGCCGAGATACTGCATAATAAGGAGCTTATCGTCATCTCCGTTGAGCAAGCCAAAAAAGGCGCCATCAAAAAGGATGCGATCCGCGGGGGAAGAGTTAAGACCGATGACCTGGTTATTTTCTCGCGACAGTTAGCGACCATGATTGATGCGGGGATTCCCCTGGTGCATACCTTGCGCATATTGGCCGAGCAGATAGAGGTGAAAAGTTTACAGACTATCGTCCAACAGGTGCGGCAGGATATCGAGGCGGGGATGAGTTTCTGTGACGCTTTAGCCAAACACCCTAAGATATTTTCCGAACTTTTTATCAATATGGTTAGGGCAGGGGAGAGCTCTGGTATGCTCGATGAAGTCCTGGACAGGTTGGCCGGTTATTTAGAAAAATCAGCTTCACTTGCCAGAAAGATCCGCTCAAGCCTGGTGTATCCTTCTGTCGTCGTAACCATGGCGATCCTGATCACCGCGGTCCTGTTGCTGAAGGTCGTGCCTACCTTTAAAGGGATGTTTGAGATGTTGGGAGGAAGACTTCCCGTGCCGACCCTCATCCTTATCTTTATCAGCGATTTGTTCAGGAAGTATTTTCTCTATACACTCGGCTTGGTCACTTTACTAAGTTTTCTTTTTAAAAAGTATATCAGCACAGAAAAAGGGCGCTACAAATTTGATTCTTATTTGCTTAAGGCTCCTGTCCTGGGGCCGCTTTTTCGAAAAGTGGCCATTGCCAAATTCTCGCATACCTTTGCCACTTTGGTCAGAAGCGGAGTCTCGATCCTTAATGCCTTGGACATCGTCAGTAAAACCTCCGGCAATAAGGTCATAGAGGAGGCGGTACAGGGTTGTTCCAATAGTGTGCGTGACGGAGAGCCCATTTCCAAACCCTTATCGAAAAACGGGGTTTTTCCTCCCATGGTCTGTCGTATGATAACCGTTGGGGAACAAACTGGCCAACTGGAAAAGATGCTTTCCAAGATCGCCGAGTTTTACGATGAGCAGGTGGATGCGGCAACGTCAGCCTTAACGAGCATGATCGAACCCCTCGTGATCGCCTTTTTGGGGGTTGTGATCGGCGGAATTGTAATCGCTTTGTTCCTGCCGATCTTTAAGATCAGCGAACTTATTTCGTCATAAAAAAGGGGCGTAACTTCATTTATCCATTTAAGTTGCACTCCAAAGAAAATAATACTTGACAAATAAGAAATTCATAGTAAAATAAAAGATTACGAAAAGGAGTGTATAAGTTTATCTTATACTCGTGAAGAAAACTAAAAGCGGTAGTATTGACAAATTCGGTTAGGAATCAAACCCGTCTTTAAGACGTTCCTTTAAATTGAGAGGCGTCCCAGGATGAACGGGGCGCCTTTTTTTTGTTTTCTGGCTATTATGCTTCAGAAAACAATCCCGATGAGCGAAGTGAATCGGGATGTCGCTCTTTCACAATTTAAATAGCCAAGCGTAAGTAACAATAATCAAAGAGCCTTTAATGAACTTTTCCATAGATTTTTGGAGAGTTTGATCCTGGCTCAGAGTGAACGCTGGCGGCGTGGATTAGGCATGCAAGTCGAGCGATGCCCCGGATAGAGAGGTTGAAGCCGCAAGGCGGATGCCAATTTGTCTGGAGACATAGCGGCAGACTGGTGAGTAACACGTGAGTCATTTACCTCTAAGTCGGGTATAGCCTTGCGAAAGCGAGGGTAATGCCCGATGTGTCCCTCGTTGCACAAGCAGTGAGGGGTAAAGTTGGTCCGTAAGGGTTGATGCTTAGAGATGAGCTCGCGTCCTATCAGCTAGTTGGTAGGGTAATGGCCTACCAAGGCTTTTGACGGGTAGCTGGCCTGAGAGGGTGGTCAGCCACACGGGGACTGAGACACTGCCCCGACTCCTACGGGAGGCTGCAGTCGAGGATCTTTAGCAATGGGGGAAACCCTGACTATGCGACGCCGCGTGAGGGATGAAG
>JAZDOJ010000003.1:0-44702 GCA_043798795.1 Candidatus Omnitrophota bacterium | reverse complement strand
ATCAAGTAGAAGCGCAAATCTGTGGGTATACGGCATTATAAGCCAAGTTATGCAAGAACAACAACCAGAGGTTATGCCAAGACATGTAACAATTTTCAGAGAACCCCAATACGAAAGCGTACAATTATCTTGACAACACTTGAGCAAAAGCAGCCATTGACTAACCCTCAAAAGTTGGTATAATGTTATAATATTTTCGTTTATTGCGCCGATGTGGCTCAATGGTAGAGCAGCGCTTTCGTAAAGCGCGGGTTGGAGGTTCGATTCCTCTCATCGGCTTAAAATTAATCCTGCCTCGAAATCTGCCAACCTCTGGTGTTTTGGCAGATTTCGCAGTTTTCTCTGAAAACTGCTGGCCCTTTGGTGCAATTTTGTGCGCAGGATAAACAACATTTACCAGGATGTCCAAATTCCACGAAGTTCTTAAAAACCGAGACTTCTTTTTTTTATGGCTTGGCCAGATCATCTCACAGATAGGGGATAGGCTCGGCCAGATGTCTCTCATCGGTTTCATTTATCTGAGGGCGCCCGGATCCCCCCTTGAGATCGCTAAGATACTCTCTTTTACGATTATCCCGGTATTCTTAATAGGACCTCTTGCCGGCGTGTATGTGGACCGCTGGGATAGGAGAAGGACCCTGTATGTCTGCGACCTGATGAGGGCGGCCCTGGTTATTATTATCCCTTTGTTCTTATTTTATAAGAAAGGACTCCTGCCGGTATACCTTATCGTATTCGTTGTTTTCTCCATAAGCCGTTTTTTCGTTCCAGCCAAATTATCTATTATCCCGGACTTGGTGCAAAAAAAAGACTATCTGATAGCCAATTCATTGATTCATGTCACCGGAATGATCGCGGCTACCGTGGGCTTTGGGATCAGCGGGCTGCTGGTGGAATGGCTGGGAGCGAGAAGCGGGTTTTATCTGGACGCATTGAGTTTCCTGGCCTCCGCCTTGCTTATCTTTTTTATCGCCAAAAAACCCAAGGTCTGCATGAGCCTTAAAAAGGTGGGTAAGGAAATCGTGGAGGTTATCAAGAAGTCTGTTGCCGCAGAGCTTAAAGAAGGCTTTTTGTACTTCGTAAATAAGAAAGATATAAGATTTACGGCAGGGATCATTTTTATATTGTGGTCGGCCCTGGGCTCGGTTTATGTCGTTTTCATCGTATTCGTGCAAAATACGCTGCATTCGGCAACCAAAGACCTAGGCCTTTTAATTATGTTTTTGGGGATAGGTTTATTCTTAGGCTCTCTTGTCTACGGCCGCTTTGGGCAGAGATTTTCTCAATACAAGATCATATTCGTTTCTTTGATCTTAAGCGGTTCCATGCTGGTTATCCTGGCTTTGACCATTCATCGTTATCCTTATTTTATTGTAGCGGCCGGTTTATCCCTGCTCTTGGGTGTTTTGATAGCGCCGATCATGATCGCCTCCAACACCATCGTCCACAATGTCAGCGATAATGACATGATGGGAAAGATCTTCAGCTCCCTTGAGATCGTGATGCATTTGGGATTCTTGTTGTTCATGCTCATCAGCAGTTTCCTGGCAGAAAGATTTTCCAATCTTATCATCCTGGTGGTCGTGGGCGTTCTTTTGACGGGTATGGGTATCGTTAACCTGATTATGAACCGTAAAGTCGCGTGGTTAAATTAACAGAAAATAAACATAAGACAGAGCAACTTCCGATAGAGACGCTGCCTTTTTGTGGTTGCGTTACCATCCCTTTGAGTCAGCACATGGGCAAGATTTGTCTTCCTTTGGTCAAGCCTGGCGAGACAGTGTTAAGGGGCCAGAAGATCGCTGAAGTTCAGGCACACGTCTATGCTCCGATTCATGCCTCTGTTTCGGGGAAGGTCGTTTCTGTACAGGAAGAGCCGCACCCTGTTTTAGGCCGGTGCAAAGCGATCGTGATGGAAAGTGACGGTCTGGACAAATCCCTAACACCACGCCCCATGACCCAAGAAGAAATAGAGAATCTGAATCCCGAACAGATACGCGCGGCAATTTTTGAAGCGGGTATCGTGGGGATGGGGGGTGCAGGATTCCCCACCCATATAAAGTTAAACCCTCCCAAGTCTGTGGACACTCTTATCGTCAACGCCGCTGAATGCGAGCCCTATTTGACATGCGATTACCGGCTGATGTTAGAAAAAGCAGAGGGAATCTTTAGGGCAATAGAATTGATAAGGAAATGTCTGGCAGTCCAGAATGTCTATATTGGCATAGAGGATAATAAGCCGGATGCTATAAGAAAATTCAAAACTCTAAATTCTAAGTTCAAAGTAAAAGTCCTAAAATCAGAGTATCCGCAGGGAGGAGAGAGGCAGTTGATAAAAAATATCCTGGGAAGGGAGGTTCCATCGAGTAAGCTTCCTTTTGATGTGGGAGTGGTGGTGCATAATGTGGGAACCTGTTTTGCCGTTTATGAAGCCATTTATAACAATAAACCCCTGTATGAGCGCGTGGTGACGGTAACCGGCAGCTGCTTATCCGCCCCAAAGAATCTCCTGGTGAGGCTCGGCACCCCTATAAAAGAATTGATTGATTTCTGCGGCCCGCTGCGAGAGGAGCCGGCCAAAATCGTCATGGGAGGGCCGATGATGGGGATGGCCCAATACACGCTTGACGTACCGGTTATCAAGACCACGACAGGTGTTGTCTTGTTCAATGAGAAGGAAGCCAAAGTTTTTGAAGAGGAGTTTTGTATCCGCTGCGGCGCTTGTGTCAGGGCATGCCCCGCGGGACTGATGCCTTGCTTGATCAATCTGGCTTCGGAGAAGGAAAAGTGGACGCAGGCCCAAGCCTATAGCGCCCTGGATTGCATCGAATGCGGCCTGTGCAATTATGTGTGTCCGGCGAACAGAAGGTTGACGCAATCCATAAAAAGAGCAAAGTTAGAGGTGGGAAAATGACCGGAGGGAATCCTTAAGCGATTGAAAGGAGTTGGAGGATGAAAGATATGATCCGTTACGGTTTGACTTTGGGTGTGATCTGTGTTGTGGCCAGTGCCTCGCTGGCCGTCGTTCATTCTCTGGCTCAGCCAAGGATAGCCGCTTCAGCCCTGTCAGAAGAAGAGGCAAGCCTCAAAGACGTGCTGCCTGAGGCAGACCATTTTGAGCCTGTTAAGGCGAACAACGATATTTTGTATTATAAGGCCTTTGATTTAAATGACCGCAAGATGGGAATTGCTTTTAAGGCGAAAGGAAAAGGTTACTCCAGTACGGTAGAGACGATGGTTGGGATGAGTGCGCAGGGCGAGATCCTGGCTATAAAGGTGTTGAGCCAGAATGAGACCCCTGGCTTGGGAGCCAATGTCGCCGAGCCTGATTTTGCCGCAAGATTCTCCCAAAAGAGCATCGAGGACCTCAATGAAGTCCAGGCCGTCACCGGCGCTACTATATCCAGCCGGGCTGTCATAGATTCCGTGGCTGAAAAAGCCGAAGAGATACTGGGATTGTTAAAAGATGAAAGATAGGTTTATTGTCAGCGTTTCACCGCACCTGCACAAGGATGAGTCCGTCAGCAAGATCATGTGGTGGGTGGTATTGAGTTTAGTGCCCGCAGGCCTGGCCGGCATATACATTTTCGGAAAACAGGCGTTCTGGGTGATTGTATTGGGTGTTTCCTCCGCCATAGCTACAGAGGGAGTTTTGCAGGCGATGACGAAAAAAAAGATATCTGTTTTAGACGGCAGCGCCGTCATCACCGGTCTGTTGCTTACCTTTAACCTGCCGGCGCATGTGCCCTGGTGGCTACCTGTCATCGGCTCCTGTTTCTCCATCGCCATAGGTAAGCAGGTCTTCGGAGGCCTGGGACAAAATATATTTAACCCGGCGCTGGTGGGCAGGGTGTTTCTCATGGCCAGCTGGCCCCAGTATATGACCACTTTCACCAAACCTTATGAATATGATGCTATCACTACGGCGACACCCCTGGCGGCTATTAAAGAGGGAAAAATCCTGGAACACATTTCCTACATGGACCTGTTCCTGGGAAACCGAGGGGGATGTATCGGAGAGGTGTGTATCCTGGCCCTTCTTTTAGGTGCTGTTTTTCTCCTTTTGCGGGGCTACATCTCTTGGCATATTCCAGTTACCTATATTTTGACGGTGGGGACATTTGCTTTTTTATTCGGGCCTAAAGGACTGGGATCGGGGGATGCGTTATTCCATATTTTATCAGGGGGCCTCATCATAGGCGCTTTCTTTATGGCTACAGATTACGTGACGTCTCCCTTGACCCGTAAGGGCCAGATGGTGTTCGGCGTGGGGTGCGGATTGCTTACGGCCGTTATCCGGCTTTGGGGAGGTTATCCCGAAGGCGTTTCTTATGCCATATTGATGATGAACGCTGCCACACCCTTGATTGACAGATACACGAAAAGTCGAATTTACGGAACAAGATGAAAAATCTATTTCGGGAATTTCTAAAAGGCATCATCAAAGAGAATCCTACTTTTGTCCTGGCGCTGGGCTTATGTCCCACTCTGGCTGTATCGGTTTCCGTCGTAAACGGCTTAGGTATGGGGGTGGCGGCCAGCTTTGTGCTGCTTGGCTCTAACTGCATTATTGCACTCATCAAGAACTTTATCCCGGATAGGATCAGGATTCCTTGTTTCATCGTCGTGATTGCTACCTTCGTTACTATTATAGAACTGGTGCTTAAGGCGTACAGCCCTGTTTTGGACAGGGCGCTGGGTATTTACGTGCCCTTGATCGTCGTCAATTGCATTATTTTGGGCAGGGCCGAGGCCTTTGCCTCCAAGCACAGCGTGGCGAGATCTTTGTTGGATGCTTTAGGTATGGGTTTAGGATTTACCCTGGCTCTTCTTTTGATTTCCGGGTTACGGGAACTTCTTGGCTCAGGCAAGTTGATGGGCTATACGGTTGCCGCGAGGTTGGAGCCAGCCCTGCTTTTTATCATGCCTTCGGGAGCGCTCCTCGTCATAGGGCTGCTGCTTGCTTTCTTTAACCTGTTCAAAAAGGAAAAAGCATGAATGCCGCTAAATTCTTAAGCATATTCATTTCCAGCATTTTTATCTACAACGTGATCCTCTCCCGCTTCCTGGGATTGTGTCCTTTTATCGCCATATCCAAAGAGACGAAACCTGCCCTGGCCATGAGTTTTGCCGTGACCTTTGTTATCACGACCTCTTCTGTCATCACCTGGTTCCTTTATCGTTTTGTCCTGGCGCCTTTTGGGATGACGTATCTGCGGACCGTCTGTTTCATCCTGGTTATCGCCACTTTTGTGCAATTGGTTGAGATGGTGATCAAAAAGGTGAGCCCGGCCACATACCGGTTTTTCGGAATTTATCTTCCCCTCATCACAACCAACTGCGCCGTGTTAGGGGTGGCGGTGTTGAACATCGATATGTTTTTTGCAAATGGCAAAGCTATCCCCGGCAGTTTTTATTATTCCTTGGCTCAAGGCTTATGTGTGGGAATGGGTTTTGCCCTGGCCATGGTCCTGATGTCAGGGATAAGGGAGCGGCTTGAATTGTGTAGTATTCCACGTAGCCTGAAGGAATTTCCTATTGTTTTCATCATTGCTTCCATACTGAGTTTGAGTTTTATGGGTTTTAACGGTTTCAGATTTTAAATGGATTACTTAATACCTGTTTTAACATTGGGCTCTCTGGGGTTGTTGTTCGGCATCGGCTTAAGCCTAGCCTCCAAGAAGCTGGCTGTGCAGGTTGATCCGCGTCTGGAAAAACTGCACGGATTGCTTCCCGGCGCCAACTGCGGCGCCTGCGGTGGAGCAGGGTGCTTCGGCTTTGCCCAGGACCTTTTAAGCGGGAAGCGCGGTTTAAGCGCATGCCATGTTGCGGAGGAAGCAGTCAAAAAGCAGATCGCGAAACTCCTGGGTAAAGATTTAGAGATAGAAGTGAAGAAGGTGGCCACGTTGCACTGTTTTGGCGGGCTGAAGGTAAAAGATAGATTCTTGTATGACGGGATAAAGGAATGCGTGGCCGCGAGCATGGTCTTAGGGGGTCCGAAGGCCTGTATCTTTGGCTGCCTGGGGTTTGGCGACTGTGTGCGGGTGTGCCCTTTTGATGCCATCAGGATGTCAGATGAAGGACTGCCTCTGGTGGATGAAGAAAAATGCAAGGCATGCAATAAATGCGTGATGATCTGCCCCGAGAAATTATTTTCCCTTGTTCCCGTAGATAAAAAAGTGTACGTGGCCTGCAGTTCCAAAGATATCGGTAAGGACACGCGCCTGGCTTGCCCTGTCGGCTGCATTGCCTGTCGCAAGTGCGAGCCGGTCTGCCCGGTGGATGCCATACATGTGGTTGATAATCTGGCGATTATAGATTATAATAAGTGTACCTCCTGCGGAAAGTGCGTAGAGGCCTGTCCCATGAAGACCATTCGGGTGAGGAGTCAGGAAAAATGAATATAGCTGTTTTCGCCTCTGGTAGAGGAAGTAATTTTAGCGCTATTGTCCGGGCCGTAAAAAAGGGAAAGGTCAAGGCGCATCTAATTCTTCTGGTGTGTGACCAGCCCCAAGCCGGTGTTATCAGCAGGGCCAAGAGGGCAGGGGTAAAAGTGGCGAAGGTTGAAAGAGGAGGTTTTTCCAGCAAAGAAGATTTTGAGGCAAGGATCATCGAGATCCTTGAAGAAAATAAGATTGACCTGATTGTTTTGGCTGGATTTATGCGTCTTTTAAGCGCGGCATTTGTCGCGCGTTATAAAGGGCGCATCATCAATGTGCATCCGGCGCTGCTACCTTCTTTTAAGGGAGCGTATGGGATCAAAGAGGCGTATGAGTTCGGCGCTAAGGTGACGGGGGCAACCGTGCATTTTGTGGATGAGGAGATGGACCACGGCCCCATTATATTGCAGAAAGCCGTCTCGATCGAAGAGGATGATACTCTTGAGACCTTAGAAAAGAAGATCCACAGGATCGAGCACGCGATTTACCCTGAAGCGATACAGCTTATTATGGAAGGCAGGTTGAAGCTGGAAGGAAGAAAGGTAAAAGTTCTTAATTCGCAAGGACCCGTCCCCAGATAGCCCCGCGGTTGAGATTGACTTTATCCTGTGTCTCTAAATCCAAAAGTTCGACTTCCGTAAAATCCCTGAATTCGTAGGTCTTGATGCAATAGGTGATGATGTCGAGCATCTTTTCTTTTGCTTCCATCTCAGGCGGTGGTTCTTTGATTCTTTTGAGGGAATACTCAAAGAGGAAACGGCCGTCTCGAAAAAAGCCTTCGGATTTTTCCATCTCGAAATATTTCTTCATGGATTCGCTCTGAAACTCGACACCGATACGCTGGGCGATCTGCTCGGCCAGGAAATCAGGCAGCCGGATATCTTGCGCCTCTACATGGAGTCCTGTGCGGTCTCCGATGGCTTTAGGGGACATCCGTAGTTTTATCAGGTACCTGCGGTTGGCTTCCATCCAGGGGATAAATCCCGCGTAGGACTTTTTGATATCCACCACATTGCCGATGATAATATAATCCATGCCCACGTTGACATCCGAGGCGACCAGCGCATAGAAGGAGGGGGTGTTGTCAGAGCTGATGAGGACGCGGCCGGTGGTAGTCAGGATATTGCGTAGTTTTTCCACCATCTCTTCGTCAAAGATCTTATCTTTGTCCACTCCGTAATCCTTATGCAGGATTTTTTCTAAGGGCGCGTAAATCCAGAGGGTCGTCGGCGTCCTTTGGGTCGTGACCTCCAGGTTGTATTCTTCCTTGCAGATTTTTTTGACAAGCCGGGGGATATCATTTTCCTGATAGGTGGGCTTAATTTCGTTGGAACAACCAGAAAAAATTATAAGCGCGAGGCTAAAAAGGAGGGCGGACTTTACCGAATTCTTTAAAAATAGCTTCGATTTCGTCATAATTGATTTCGTCTTTAGCAAGGAGTTCTTGGGCAAAGCGGTCCAAGAGTGCGGATTCTTTGAGCAAAAGGTCCTCGACCTCTTTAAGGCATTCCTGCAGGATATCCTGCACTTCGTTATTGAGGCGTTTTTTGATTTCCTCCGATACAAAAGAGGCGCTTTGGCCCCGGAACGCCCCCAGATTGGATTGCATGGATTCCAGCATCCCGTAATTGCCGACCAGCCCGGATTTACCCATCCCCCATTCCCAGACCATATGATGGGCTATCCACATAGCCGTGGTAAAATCCTGGCTCACGCCTGAGGTGGTCACGTTGAGTTTCTGTTTTTCCGCAGCATAGGAACCCAGGCTTACCTTAATATCTCCCAGATACTGGTCCCGGGTGCGCACGTGTATCTCTTCGCGAGGCTGAGGCATAACAAATCCCAGGGCGCCTCCCCTGGCCAAAATCGTGGCTTTAAACACGTCTTTATGGGGGGCAAAGAAATACATGGCAATGGCATGTCCTGCTTCATGATAGGCGATTTTTTCTCTTTCCTTCTGGGTGAATACGACTTTATGCTTGATCCCCATTTCCACGCGGTCATACGCCTCGGAGATTTCTCTCATGGATATCGTCTCTTTTCTGTTACGTACCGCGATAAGGGCGGCTTCCCGGATCAGATTGGAGATATCCGCCGGGCTGTTGCCCACGGTCAATCGTGCCAGGCGCCCGCGGTCAATGGTCGTATCATACTGGACTTCTTTGAGGTAATAATCGAATAGCTTTTCCCGTTCCTCCAGATTGGGCAGGTGCACGTAGATTTTACGGTCGAATCTTCCCGGGCGAAGAAGTGCTGCGTCCAGGAAGCTCTCCGGCGCATTCGTGGCGCCGATGAGAATGACATTGAAATCTTTTTCCTTCAGTCCATCCATTTCTATAAGAAGCTGATTGAGTGTCGTGTTGGATTCTGTCTGTCCGCCGAAGCCTCTATCCACGGCGCGCTGCGCGCCGACCGCATCAAGCTCGTCTATAAAGATGATGCAGCCGCCTTCGATCTCGGCCATGTGCCTGGCCTGCTTGAAGAGCTTGCGGACACGGCTGGCGCCTACGCCCACGAACATCTCGATGAATTCGGCGCCGGACATGGCGATAAAGGGCATGTTGGCTTCGGTAGCAATGGCCTTGGCCAGGTACGTTTTTCCGCACCCCGGAGGCCCGATCATCAGGATGCCTCTTAGGATCTTGCCGCCGATGGCCTGCAGTTTGGCGCGGTCTGTGACCAGGCGCACCACTTCGATGGCTTCTTCTTTACCTTCATCCATCCCGATGACGTCATTCCAATGGATGCGGATCTCTTTGCCTTCCACGGCCTTGGTACCTATGTGGGTGAATCGCATGTGGCCGCCGCGCATAATCCATATCCAGAGCACGCCGGTCAGCGGAAGGGTGATGATTTGGATGAGGATCAGGACATAAAAGAAAAGGGCGTATTGGGCGAGTGTCGCCTTTTTGAAATACGATTCCGAGGTGACCCAGGCATTGATGGCATTACGCAGGAAAAATACGAAAGAGATGCCGATGATGACAAGCAGGACGACTACGATGATGGCGATCCAGTGAAACCGGATAAATAATTTGACCCTTTTTTTGTTTATCTTCATTTTATCCTTTCCAAAATACCATATCTTTAAGGCCCTGTCAACACATTCGTGTTTCCCCTCCCGTTTTTGATACATTTCTAAGGGCCCAGTATCAATACTGAGCAAACTACGGCCTCAAACCCCGCGGTTTAGAAGTATTGATTGACCCAGTTTTAAAGTGTGGTATACTATTTTTTACTTAATACGGAGGGTGGAAATGGCAAAAATAAAAAAGGTTTTGGCACGCGAGATCCTGGATTCCCGTGGGAATCCCACGATAGAGGTAGACGTGGTTTTGGATACGGGGATCCTGGCCAGGGCGGCTGTTCCTTCCGGAGCTTCTACGGGAGAGAAGGAGGCCTTGGAATTAAGAGACAAGGATATGGCGCGTTATTTAGGTAAGGGCGTATTAAAAGCCGTCAACAACGTTAATACCGTGATCGCCTCCAAAATAGAAGGCCTCAGTCCTGATTTCGAGAGAATTGACTCCCTGCTTATAGGGCTGGACGGCACGGAAAATAAATCCAAGCTCGGCGCTAATGCCATCCTGGGTGTTTCTCTTGCCGTTGCCAAGGCTGCTTCCCTTGAGAGGGATGTGCCTTTATATAAATACTTGGGAGGCGAGAGTGCGAATATCTTGCCTATCCCCTTGATGAACATCTTAAACGGCGGCATGCACGCCGATAATAATCTTGATATTCAGGAGTTTATGATCATGCCGGTGGGTGCGCCGACTTTTCGCGAAGCCCTCAGATTCGCAACGGAGATTTTTCATAACCTGAAAGCGATCCTGAAATCAAAGGGCCTGGCCACTTCCGTCGGAGATGAGGGAGGGTTTGCCCCTCATCTTGAATCCAATCATGAAGCCCTGGACCTGATCTTGCAGGCGATCGAGAAAGCAGGCTATAAACCAGGTAAAGACGTATATCTCGCCCTGGATTGTGCTGCCAGCTCTTTTTATAAGGACGGAAAATATAAATTCGAGAATGCTTCCAAAGAAGCCAAAGACCTGATCGGGATTTATCAGGAGTGGACCAAGAAATATCCTATCCTGTCCATCGAGGACGGCTTGGGAGAGTTGGATTGGCCGGGCTGGAAGGAATTGACGCAGCAACTTGGCGACTCCATACAGTTGGTAGGAGACGATATATTCGTGACCAACCCGGAAATCTTCAAAAAAGGGATTGCGCAAGGAATAGGGAATGCTATCCTGGTCAAGGTCAATCAGATCGGCTCCCTTTTAGAGACGCTTGAGACGATCCGTATAGCCAAGGACAGTTTCTACAAGGCGATTATCTCCCATCGTTCCGGTGAAACCGAGGATACGACCATTGCCCATTTGGCAGTCGCCTCGGGTTGCGGGCAGATTAAAACAGGTTCCTTGTCGCGCACAGACAGGGTCTGCAAATATAACGAACTTTTAAGAATAGAGGAAGCCTTGGGGAAAAAGGCTGTCTACGCAGGCCCTCTTTGGAAATAGCAAGATGCTTCCCATATTGTTAAGAAGGGCATTCTGGATATCCGGCGTGGCGTTGTTCTTGCTGATTCTCTTTCTGCCGGGCTTTACAAAACTGCAGGAACTTAAAGATAAGAATCAGGATTTAGAGGCGAGGATTACAGAGCTCCATAGAGAAAATGTGCTTTTGCAGGAAGAGTTGGAGCGCGTGCTTCATGATCCGCTTTACCAGGAGGAGATCGCCAGGGATAAGATGGGGGTGGTCAGGAAAGGAGAGATCCCCGTCAAGATAATCCCTGGAAAAGAAAGATAAGTGTGGTAAAAGATAGTAAGTATGTTATAATAAAATTTACTCTTTAAAAAGTAGATTTCGCGGGGTGGAGCAGCCTGGTAGCTCGCAAGGCTCATAACCTTGAGGTCGTGCGTTCAAATCGCACCCCCGCAAATATGTTAATAACGGCCGTTCTCCCGCCAAGAGCATTAGGTGGGCAGGCGGGATCCCGCCAGCTAAAGACGTAGCTGGGCGGGAAATCGGTCCCCCGCAACCACCTATATACGCCCCAATGGGGCAATTCAGGGAAGTGCCGCCGAGGGCTTTTGACGAGGCGGCCAACCACCTTACAAGTCAAAGGGCTGGTTTTGTGCCGACCTCAGACATTTAGGGCAGTGCCGCCGAGGGCTTTTGACGAGGCGGCCAACCAATTTTTGTAAAAAGGGGTCAGAGAGATAATTCTGGCCCCTTTTTATGCCATCGCGGCCGGAAAAAAGAAAACTTTTCCCTTGAGTTCTATTGAAATACGTATTCGTATTGAGAGGGGGAGAAAGGGTCGAAGAAGGCTTTTTTCTGCGGTTTATACTTTATCTGGGTATCCAGATTGATAAATTGTTTCTGGTTATTCTGCACCTGTTCCAAGCGGTAGATCTTCTTGACAACGAGTTCACCCGGGGCCTTGGCATCATCAGTTTGGATATTCCAGAAACGCATCCAGGCTTGTTGCTGGGATTCATTTCTGGTCGTAAGAAAAAGTCCGAAGAGCACAAGGAGTATAATAGAGATTTTCTTCATGTTTGCCTCTTAGCACCCTTACTCTAATGTACGCCTGTCAGGAAAAAAGTCAACATAATTTGTGGGGAACACCTGGCCTAGGCACGACTTAAAGACCATGGTAAAAGACTTTAGACACGCCTGCATTATCATCGGAAACCTAGAGAGGTCCTTAAAGTTCTATAGGGATATCCTGGGCCTGAAGGTCTCTAAGATCCTGACCATAGAAGGAAAAGAGCTTCAGGAATTATTCAACCTTAAAAAGGCCAAATTAACCTATGTCAAGCTCTACGCCCAGGGTCAATCCAGGAGAAGTCCTCCTGTTTTTGAATTACACTATTGGCACATCCCTCCCAGAAGGCCCAAGAGAGGATTCAGCCACATATCTTTTACGGTTGAGGAT
The DNA here is from genome assembly GCA_043798795.1 of Candidatus Omnitrophota bacterium. Lineage (GTDB taxonomy): Bacteria > Omnitrophota > Gorgyraeia > Gygaellales > Profunditerraquicolaceae > JBDRKE01. Next base: position 32,318 of record JAZDOJ010000003.1, on the reverse strand, counting down.
TTAAACCGTGAATACAAAAGACTAAAGAAAGCAGGGGTCAGATTCATCTCGGGTCCCAAAAAAGTGGCTTATAGCAACAGCCTCATCTGTTTTGCTCATGACCCTGACCGTCATTTGATTGAATTCATAGAAGACCGTTCCTCTTAAATCCCTTGAAAAACCTCTTTCGATATGCTAATTTAAAAAGTCATGAGTCAATCCCTTTGGCATTTCACGGATAAGCAGGGCACTTTCGCTTCTTCAGGGATAGAAAAGATAAAAGCCCTGTATTTCCCGCTTTGCAACGAGACGCTTCTCTCAAGTGTTACGCCCACCCTGTACGGAGATATCAAGACCGACCAGAACTCTTTTCTCCTTATTCCTGTCTCCCGCCTGGACCTGGTCAACTTACGCTCTTCCAGGAATTTTTGGGTTTACATCGGCAAGGACAGGGTTTGGTCAGCAACGGGCGTGTCTAAGGATTTAAAACAGATCCAGCAGGATCGAGTCAAGCTGGAGGCAGGACTCCTGTGGCATCAGGTGACCAGAGAGAATAGGAGGATAGGTTTACGGGCGGAAATCCTTTCTTTTGTTCCTTCGCCGGTTGATCCGGTTGAAATCCTCAGCATGCGTTTTACCAATATCACTTCTCGAAAAATAACATTTGTGCCCACAGCAGCGATTCCCCTCTATGCCCGCAGCGCCCATAACCTGCGTGACCACCGCCACGTGACTTCGCTCCTTCAGCGTATCCGCCCGCATAAGTTCGGGGTCATCGTAAAACCCACGCTGGTATTTGATGAGTCAGGCCACAGGCCTAACCGGACACAATATTTTGTTTTGGGGTGGGATGAATCAGGGAGGGCTCCGCGTTATCTTTATCCTACGCAGGAGATGTTTTGTCAGGAAGACTCAGATCTGGAAGCGCCGCAGAGCGTTTTAAAGAACGCACCACCCACGAATCAACCCATCCAGGGCCGGGAGGCTATGGGGGCAATACGCTTCTCACCTGTTACCCTTGGCCCCGGGAAAACGCGTTCCTATATCGTCTTAATGGGGATAACGCAGGATGCTGCTTTGATTCAAAGGCTCATCCTGAGATTCAAAGATAAAAGAAGGGTTGAGGCGGCTTTTAAAAGCACAAAGAGATTCTGGCAAAAGAAAAGTGATTCTATCAGCGCCCTGACCGGTGAACCGCATTTTGACAATTGGTTTCGCTGGGTGAGCGTCCAGCCCTTTTTACGTAAGGTCTTTGGATGCTCCTTTCTGCCGGATTTTGATTACGGAAAAGGGGGCCGCGGCTGGCGTGACCTATGGCAGGATGGCCTCAGCCTCCTGTTGAATGACCCGTCTAAGGTGCGCTCCCTTCTTATCAATAATTTTTCGGGGGTGAGGATCGATGGGTCTAATGCGACTATCATCGGAAAGAAAAATTCCGAATTTTTAGCCGACCGCAATAATATCAGCCGCGTGTGGATGGATCATGGTGTTTGGCCGCTCTTGACCCTGGATTTATATATGAATGAAACAGGAGATTTTAATGTTTTGTTTGAAGAGGCCTCCTATTTTCGCGACCATCAGATCTGTCGCTGTCGCCAGGTGGATCCCCTATGGAGTGCGGAAAGTGGCAAGGCCCTGAAGACAGCTTCAGGCAAGATTTATAAAGGCACGGTTCTGGAGCATCTACTCGTGCAGAATCTGACTTCTTTCTTTAATGTGGGGCCGCATAATTTTATAAGGTTGGAAGGAGCTGATTGGAACGACGGCCTGGATATGGCTAAAGAAAAAGGAGAGAGCGTTGCGTTTAGCGCCATGTATGCGCACCATCTTCAATTATTATCTGATCTGTTGCTGAAGCTGGGAAAGCGTCCTATCAAAGTCCACAAGGAACTCATCCCGCTTCTTCGCGAAATGAATTATAATGACGTCAAAGCCAAGCGGGCTGTTTTAGAAAGATATTTTGAAAAGACAAAGAAGTCGGTGTCGGGGACAAAAGTTAAGTTAGATACGGCTCGCCTCTGTGATAACCTCAGGCGAAAGTCCATGTGGCTCGCTCAACGGATTCGTCGGGAAGCGTGGTTAGCGCAAGGTTTTTTCAACGGGTATTATAATAATGCAGGCCAGCGCGTGGAAGGCAAAAAGGGGGGTGTGGTCCGCATGATTTTAAGCTCTCAGGTGTTTCCTGTTCTAAGCGGCATAGCCGACGACAAGCAGATAAAACAGATCCTTGCCAGCGTCACAAAATACCTCCAGGATAAGAAATTAAAGGGTATTCATCTTAATACCGATTTCAAAGAGGAGCAGCATAATCTGGGCCGGGCCTTTTCCTTTGTTTACGGAGATAAAGAAAACGGCGCTTTCTTCAATCACATGATCGTCATGTGGGCCTTTGCGTTGTACGGCCGCGGCTATGTTTCAGAGGGATGGAAGGTGCTTTCTTCCATTTATCGCATGGCGCTCGATACTCAAAAAAGTCGCATCTATCCGTGTCTGCCGGAGTATTTTGACATCGAAGGCAAGGGCATGTACGCGTATCTTACCGGTTCAGCCAGCTGGTTTGTGTTGACGCTTCTGACGCAGGTCTTTGGCGTAAAAGCCAAGAATGGCGACCTTTTGATTGAACCGAAGTTTTCTTCCGTCCAATTCAAAGACACATCCGTTTTGCGCATTAGAAGGAATTTCTGCTTAAGAATCCTGGAAGTCAGTTTCTTTAACCCCAAAAGACTTGGTTACCCAAGATACAAGATAATCAAGGCCGAGCTCAATTCCCACCCCATCCCGGCTCCCGCCAGTCCCCGTATGCTGATAAAGAGAAACGTTATCCAACGTCTTTCCAGTAATAAACTCAACAAAATCAACATTTATTTAGGTTAAAATACAAGGTGCTACTTGTCCAGCGAGTGACTGCCGAGACGAAGACCTTGCCGCGCGCATCGAAAGTGAGCACGGCGAGGTGGCTCAGCAGGCAGGACCCGCTGGACTCTATACAATTTGTAGTTGCTAAAGTCTCTTATTTTTGGTATAATAAGTTTCCTTCGCCAAGCGTAAAGGAGATAAGATGATTGAACGTTATAGCCTTCCCAAAATGGCCGGTATCTGGAGTGATGAGTTTAAGTTTAAGACTATGCTCGACATAGAGATACTGACGCTGGAGGCCCTTGCCAAACAGAAGAAGGTTCCGCAGGAAGCGGTCAGAAGGATCCGGAAAATTGCCAGATTCAACCTCAAGCAGATTAAGAGAATCGAAGAAAAAACACAACATGATGTGGTGGCCTTTGTGACAAATGTGACACAAAATATTGGGCCTGACGCCAGGTATTTCCATATGGGCTTGACCTCTTCTGATGTTCTGGATACCACGCTGGGTGTGCAGTTAAAGGCCGCATCCGCTATCTTGGAGGAGGATGTGAAGAAGTTGCTCGCTTTACTTGCCAGAAAGGCAAAAGCTTATCAGGATATGGTTTGCATAGGACGTACCCACGGCGTACACGCAGAGCCTGTGACCTTCGGTTTAAAATTAGCTCTTTGGTTTGATGAAATGAGGCGCAATGCACAAAGGCTGCGTCTGGCCAAAGAGGAGGCGGCGGTTGGTAAAATCTCAGGTGCGGTAGGCACCTTTGCGAATGTGGGACCTGAGGTCGAAGATTATGTCTGTCACAAACTGGGCTTAAAACCCGCAAAAATTTCTACCCAAATTATTCAAAGAGATATCTATGCCGTTTTTATGGCGGGGCTTGCTATCATCGGCTCAAGCCTGGAAAGATTCGCTACGGAGATCCGCCACTTGCAGCGCACCGAAGTTTTGGAGGTGGAAGAGCCATTCGCAAAAGGCCAGAAAGGCTCCTCTGCCATGCCGCACAAACGAAACCCGGTGATCTGCGAAAGGATCTGCGGGATGAGCCGGCTTTTACGCGGGAATGCACTGGCTGCGATGGAGAATATATCCCTCTGGCATGAGCGGGATATCAGCCACTCCTCGGTTGAGCGCGTGATTATGCCGGATTCAACGCTTGTTTTGGATTATATGTTGAATAAATTCATTCAGGTCATGGAGGGCCTCCATGTTTATCCTGACCATATGCTGGCCAATCTCGTGCGCACCCACGGATTGATATTTTCCCAGCGGGTGCTCCTGAGCCTCATGGAGAGGGGTTTAAGTCGCACCAAAGCCTACGATATCGTCCAGGATTGCGCCATGAAGACCTGGAAAGAGGGGTCTGACTTTAGGCAGAATCTTTTACAGGATAGAGAGGTTTTAAAATATCTTACCAAGGGGGATTTAGATAAGATTTTTGACTTAGATTATTATCTGCGTAACGTGAATAAGATTTTCAAGAGAGTTGGTTTGTAAAGGCGATATAATTTATTGTCCCGCCCTAAACTTCTCAATAAGCATTGAGAATCTACAATGATGTAGAGATGTGCAATATCTGCAATTGTGCAGAGATATGAAATTTCTGCAATGACGCAGAGGTCTGTTTAATTATTCCTTATGGAAATTGTCCGGTCATTTAAGACAAGAGAGGAGCTTACAGATGTCTGATAATGTGGTTACTATCACCAAAGAGGTTATTGAAAAACAAGGTCTGTCCATGGAAGAATATGAGAAAATAAAAAAATGGTTGGGACGGGAGCCTAATTATACCGAGTTAGGAATGTTCTCTGCAATGTGGAGTGAGCATTGCTCCTACAAGAACTCAAAACCCGTATTAAAACTTTTTCCTACCAAAGGCAAACAGGTTATTCAGGGACCGGGAGAGAATGCAGGGGTTGTGGATATCGGTGATGGAATGGGTGTCGTCTTTAAAGTTGAATCGCACAACCATCCTTCGGCAGTGGAGCCATACGCAGCCTCAGCCACCGGTGGAGGCGGCTGCATCCGGGATATTTTTACCATGGGCGCTAGGCCCGTAGCTCTCCTGGATTCTCTGCGCCTGGGCAGTTTAGAAAAAGAACGGGTGAAATTTTTGTTCAAGAATATTATCCGTGGGTTTACCGATTACGCCAATATTGCCGGGATACCTGTTGTAGGCGGAGAAATATATTTTGACGAGTCTTTTGAAGGAAACCCTTTGGTTAATGCCATGACCGTGGGGATTGTGAAAGTCAAGGAATTAGTCAAGGCTCGGGCTTCCGGCGTAGATAATTTAGTGCTGATTGTGGGCGGTGCAACTGGCAGGGATGGAGTGGAAGGTGCAGCCTTTGCATCTAGCGGGTTGGATGAAGAGGCGAGCAAAAAAAGTTCTGCGGTTGCCATCGGCGACCCAAATATGGGCCGTATTTTAAGAGAGGCGTGCTTAGAGTTGATGCATAAGAAATTAGTCATTGGTATGCAGGATATGGGAGCTGCGGGACTTACCTGTTCTACCTGTGAAACTTCCTATAAGGCAAAAACAGGAATGGAGATAGATATCGCTCTGGTGCCCCGTAAGGAAGAAGGGATGAACGCTTATGAGGTCATGCTATCTGAGTCCCAGGAGAGAATGCTGGTGATTATAAATAAAAATAGGTTAGGGCAGGTAAAAAGAGTTTTTGCCAAATGGAATGTGCCAGTTGATGTTATTGGTCGAGTTACTGATGACGGCCTGGTGCGGATTAAAGAACGCGGCAGGGTGGTTGCCGAGGTTCCTGCAGCGGCATTGGTAGAAGCGCCGGTTTATCACAGAAAAACCTCCAGGCCAAAATATTTATCGCAAGTTAATAAGTTAAATTTAGCCAGAATAAAGGAGCCCAAAGACTACAATCAAACTATAATTAAGTTATTGAACAATCCCACGCTCGCTAGCAAAGCCTGGGTTTTTAAACATGGGGATGCCAAGGTTGCCAAGGATGTTTTGCTGGGTCCGGGTTCTGATGCAGGAGTGGTTAATGTTCCAAAGACGAAGAAGGCAATCGCGGTTACCACGGACTGTAATTCTACTTATTGCTATTTGGATCCTTTTAAAGGCGGAGAGATTGCCGTAGCTGAAGCAGCCAGAAACCTCGTTTGTAGCGGAGCAAAGCCTCTGGCCATTACAGACGGAATAAACTTCGGTAATCCTAAGAATCCAGAGGTGTTCTGGCAGTTTAAACAGGCTGCTTTAGGAATTTCTAAAGCCTGTCGCGCTCTTAATACCCCTGTAGTCAGCGGCAATGTTAGTTTTAACAACGAAAACCCTAAAGGTTCAGTTGACCCTACGCCGATTGTAGGTATGGTGGGTTTGATCAGAGACAAAAAAAATATAGTTACCCAGCATTTCAAAGCTGCGCAAGATATCATCTTGCTGTTGGGTAAGAATAAAGATGAGTTAGGAGGCAGCGAATACTTAAAAACCATCCACGGCTTAAAGCAGGGCCTTTGCCCGAGTATTGATTTGAACCTTGAAAAGAGCGTGCAGAAAACTGCCTTAGAGGCGATAGGGAAAGGCTTGGTTCAGTCTAGCCATGATTGCTCTGAGGGAGGCTTGGCAGTTGCCTTGGCAGAGAGCTGTATCAGCAATCCCGCGAAAAAATTAGGCGCGAAGATTGATTTATCTACGGACCATTTAAGAAAGGACGCGCTTTTGTTTGGCGAATCTCAATCCCGGATCATTATAAGCGCTAAGAAAAATAACGTTAAAAAGATACTGCAGATTGCCAAAAAGAATAAAACACCTGTTTCTATAATTGGCAGGGTTAGCGGCGCCAGACTGGTTATTAACAGATTAATTGATGTTTCTGTTAATGATTTGTATAAAACCTCAAACAGCGCTATTGAGAATTACCTCAAGGATTAGCATCAGTGTTTAATAGTAAAGAAAGGAAGGGCTTATGACAAAGAGAAATCCCCAGAATGATTTTTTCTCCGAGGATCCTTGGCGGGTATTCCGTATTATGTCGGAATTTGTAGAAGGGTTTGATGTTCTTTCTAAGATAGGGAAGGCGGTTTCTATCTTTGGCTCAAGCAGACTTAGACCTGACAGCAAATACTATAAATTAGCAGAAGAGGTCGCCTACCTTCTGGCAAAGCAAGGTTACGCGGTTATTACCGGCAGCGGTCCTGGCTTAATGGAGGCAGCTAATAAAGGCACCAAGAGGGCTAAAGGCACATCCATTGGCCTCAATATCCATATCCCCAACGAACAGAAGCCCAATGCGTATGTAAACCTGCTCTTAGAGTTTCGCTATTTCTTTGTGAGGAAGGTTATGTTTGTCAAATATGCCAAGGCGTTTGTGATTTTACCCGGAGGTTACGGCACCTTGGATGAGTTTACCGAAGCCTTAAACCTGATACAAACCGAAAGGATACCTGGATTTCCCGTAGTCCTTTTTGGCTCGCAGTATTGGAAAGGGATGTTGGACTGGCTAAAGAATGTGGTTTTAAAAAATGGCAATATCAGTCGAGAGGACTTGGATATATTTACGGTTACGGATAGCCCGAAAGAAGTAGTGGCAATAATTAAGAAGTTTTATAAAAAAAGGTAAGCTTGTGTTTTTACGAGGAGGATTAAATGAGCGGCATATTTGGGGTAGTTTCTAAAAAGGATGCGATCCAAGATTTATTTTATGGCACGGATTACCATTCTCATTTGGGAACACAGTTTGCGGGTCTGGCAGTCTGGACAGCCGAAGGTCTCCTGCGTAAGATTCACGATATCAGAGGGAGCCAGTTTAAGACAAAATTCCATGAAGATTGTAGGAATATGTCGGGTAACACAGGAATAGGTGTCATCAGCGCCAGAGATGAGCAGCCGATAACCGTCAATTCCAAGTTTGGTTATTTTGCCTTGATTACTAATGGTTTCATCGATAATGCTGATGCGTTAGCCAAACAGCTGTATAAAAAGGGGTTGTCTTTTAGCGAAGTGGGAGATGGGCAGATTAACCTTACGGAGCTGGCAGCCAAGCTGATTATTCAGGGAAAGAACATCAGTGACGGCATCGAATATATGTTTTCACAAATAGATGGTTCCTGCTCCCTGCTTTTATTGAATAAAGAGGGTATCTATGCGGCAAGGGACCGGTATGGTTACACTCCGCTGATTGTGGGTCAACGGGACAAAGACTGGGCCGTGACGACAGAGACATCCGCTTTCAATAATCTGGGATTTAAGATTAAGAAATACCTTCAGCCGGGCGAGATACTCTTTATGGATAAGCAGGGTATAAAATCCAGACGCAAAGGTAGAGATATTAATCAAATCTGCTCGTTTTTATGGATTTATACCGGGTTTCCTGCTTCTTCCTATGAAGGGATAACCGTAGAGGTTGTGCGAGAAAGATGCGGAAAATTCCTGGCTAAAAATGATGCCGTCAAATGTGACGTTGTGGCAGGCATCCCCGACTCAGGAACGACCCATGCCATTGGTTATGCCATGGAATCCAGGGTTCCCTTAAGAAGGCCTTTAGTCAAATACACCCCGGGGTTTGACCGCAGCTATACTCCGCCCTCACAGGAAACACGCGACCTGATTGCCAAGATGAAACTCATACCCATTCAGGATATAGTTAAGGGTAAACGCATTGTCATCTGCGACGATTCTATAGTCAGAGGAACGCAACTGAAGAATTTTACCGTGCAGAAACTCAAAGAATGCGGAGCCAAAGAGATTCACCTCAGGATTGCCTGTCCGCCGCTTATGTTTCCCTGCAAATTTAATTATTCAACCCGTTCTATCCATGAGCTGGTAGCGCGTAAGGCAATAAAGGCCATAGAGGGAAAGGATATAAAGGATGTAGGAGCGTATCTGGATGAAGATTCCCCCAAATATAAGAAGATGGTAGAGTGGATTATCAAGGATATCGGAGCAACAAGTTTAAAATACCAGAAATTAAACGATATGGTCCAAGCCATAGGCTTATCTAAAGAAAAACTTTGCCTGTATTGTTGGACAGGGAGGCGGCCATGAAACTGACTTATAAAAAGGCTGGAGTTGATATTGCGGGTGCCAGACTTCTTAAAGATGAGATTAAGAGTCTCGTGCGGAAATCTTTCGGGCCGCAGGTATTAAAAGATATCGGCGGGTTTGGCAGTTTCTTTGAATTTTCCAAAGGAAAATTCAAAGACCCAGTGCTGGTTTCTTCAACTGACGGAGTGGGCACCAAATTAAAAATAGCTGTTTTAGCCCATAAGCATGATACGGTAGGTATCGACTGCGTTGCCATGAACGTCAATGATATATTGTGCACGGGTGCTGAACCCTTGTTTTTTCTTGATTATATGGCTTACACCACACTGGATAAGTTTGTTTTGCTGGATGTTGTCAGGGGCCTGAATCGGGGGGCTCAGGAATCCGGATGCTCTTTGATCGGCGGAGAAACCGCCCAGATGCCGGGAATGTATAAACGCGGCGAATACGATCTGGCAGGATTTTGCGTGGGAGTGGTTGAGAAGAAAGATATCATCGATGGTTCCAGGATAGAGGCGGGGGATATGCTGATCGGTTTAGAGTCCAGCGGCCTGCACTCCAACGGCTACTCCTTAGTCAGGAAGGTTTTATCCCAGAAAGAGTTAAAAAGGATGAGTGCTGAACTGCTCAAACCGACAAGAATTTACGTGCGCCCTGTTTTGCATTTACTTCGAACTTCTCCCGCCCTGCTATCTGATAGCCGGCGGGATCCCCCCTTAAATTTAACTAAGAGGGGGGGGAACTTCGCGCTTCGCACTCATATTAAAGGTATTTCCCATATCACCGGCGGAGCTTTTTATGACAAGATCGCGCGCATCCTGCCGGACAACGTGTTTGCCAGGATTCATAAGGATGCCTGGGCCGTGCCGCCGATATTTCGTCTTATCCAAAATAAAGGAAGCATATCCGATAGAGAGATGTACCATACCTTTAATATGGGCGTGGGGATGGTGCTGGTGGTCCAAGCAAAATCCGCTAAGGCCATCGTGCAGAAATTATCCGCGTTTAAGCTTAGATCTTGGGTGATAGGAGAGGTTATAAAAGGGAAGAAAGAAGTAGGGATAATTTAAGAGGGGTTTTCTAAGAGGGGAGGAGCACATGAATATCGTTTATTTTGTTTTAACGCTGGTCACCGTCATATTTTTCTTAGGGATCAGAATCGTCAGGCCCACCCACAGGGGTCTCATCGAGCGGTTAGGAAAATACAACCGTTTTGCTTCTCTCGGCTTCAACTGGGTCATCCCTATCATCGAGAGATTATACCAAATCAACATAACCGAGCAGATGGTGGATGCCGAGCCGCAGGAGATCATCACGAACGACAACCTGAATGCCAGAGTCGACGCGCAGGTTTACTTCAAAGTAATGATCGATGAGGACAGCGTCAAGTGCTCCCAGTACAACGTGAATAATTACCAATGGCAGATTGTCAATTTAGCCAGGACGACACTGAGGAATATCATAGGGACTCTGACTTTAAAATCCGCCAATAGCGAACGCGGCAAGATTAATGAGGAATTGCATAAAACTCTTATGATAGAGACGAAAAGCTGGGGTATTGAAATAGTCAGGACAGAGTTAAAAGAGATTGATCCGCCTAAAGACGTCCAGGAGACGATGAACAAGGTTGTCAAGGCAGAGAACGAAAAGATTGCAGCCATTGATTTTGCTACGGCCACCGAAACAGCTGCCGACGGACAGAAAAGGGCAGAGATCAAGAAAGCCGAAGGTGTCAGGCAGGGGAGGATCCTGCAGGCTGAGGGAGAGGCGGAGGCCATTCGCCTGGTCAACGAAGCAGCGAATAAATATTTCATCGGCAACGCGCAAATATTAAGAAAGCTGGAGGCGGTCGAAAATGCCCTCAAAGAAAACGCCAAGATCGTCGTCCCTGCGAATACAGAATTGATCAATGTCGTGGGAGAGATGGCCGGCATCCTGCCCATCAAGCAGCAGAAGAAAGAAGAAAGATAGTATGAGGGTTTTGGTTATTGGTTCAGGGGGAAGGGAGCATGCGCTGGTGTGGAAGGTCGCCCAGTCGAGGCTGGTTGGTAAGATTTTCTGCGCTCCGGGTAACGCAGGGATTGCAGGAACAGCTGAGTGCCTCGACATAAAAATAGAAGACATCTCTTCCTTATTGGAGTTTGCCAGAAAAGAAAAAATTGACCTGACGGTTGTCGGGCCTGAGGGGCCTTTAGCGAAAGGCATTGTGGATGAGTTCGGCAGGTTGGGGTTAAGGATATTCGGTCCTAATAAAAGGGCTGCGCAATTGGAAGCCAGTAAAGTATTTGCCAAGCAGTTGATGGCTAAATATAAAGTGCCAACAGCGGATTTCAAAATCTTTGATAATGCGCAGGACGCCAAGGACCACATTGAACAGATAGGAATCCCTTGCGTTATCAAGGCGGATGGTCTGGCTGCAGGTAAAGGCGTTGTGGTTGCCAAAACAGTGGATGAGGCAAAGCTGACGGTAGCCTCTATCATGGAAGATAGGATTTTCGGTGAAGCGGGTAACAAAGTTATTATTGAGGAATGCCTGGATGGTGAAGAGGCCTCTGTGATTGTGCTGACGGATTCGAAAGAGACAGTGCCTTTAGCCCCGAGCCAGGATCATAAAAGAATCTTTGACCAAGACGGAGGCCCCAATACCGGCGGCATGGGCGCCTATTCTCCTGCACCGGTCGTGACAGAATCCCTTTTCAATGAGATTCTAGAAAAGATTGTTTACAGGACGATCGACGGTCTGGCGAGAGAGGGTATTGATTTCAAAGGTGTTTTGTATGCGGGGATCATGATCACCCCCCAGGGCCCAAAGACCCTGGAGTTTAATGTGCGTTTCGGCGATCCCGAAACCCAGGTCATATTGCCGCGCTTAAAATCCGATTTCTTAGAGGTTATGTCAGCGACGGCTGATGGAAAACTGTCGCTTTATAAGAATCTGGAATGGGACAGGCGCCCTTGTGTCTGCGTCGTGTGCGCTTCGAAAGGGTATCCTGGTGAATACGAAAGAGGCAAAGAGATTTCCGGTCTGGATACAGTGGCGGGCATGAAGGATGTCGTGGTGTTCCATGCGGGAACGAAATTAGTCGGAAGTCCATCCGTAGAGAAGACTGTCACTAACGGAGGCAGAGTTTTAGGAGTTACCGGTTTAGGGCAGACAATAAAAGAGGCTATCGATAAAACCTATCAGGCTGTAGAAAAGATCCATTTTGAGGGGATGCACTATCGCCGTGATATAGGGAAAAAAGCAATTTAAAACGGAGGAGTTATGTCGAGAGTCATAAGTATTATCATGGGCAGTCAGTCGGATCTGGAAACAGTGAATGAGGCTATCCATGTCCTGAAGGCATTTCAGGTGGATTTTGAGGTAAGGGTTTTATCCGCGCATCGCACACCTAAAGAGTTAGCATCTTTCGTGGAAGCAGCAGCCGGAAGAGGGGTAAAGGTTTTTATTGCAGCAGCAGGGGGTGCTGCCGCTTTAGCCGGGGTCGTCGCCAGCCATACGACATTACCTGTTATCGGTATCCCGATCGAAACAAAGAGTCTTAAGGGACTGGATTCTTTATTATCCACCGTCCAGATGCCTGGGGGCGTGCCTGTTGCTTCTATGGCTATCGGAAGAGCAGGGGCTAAGAATGCCGCCTTGTTTGCTTTAGCTGTCTTGGGGATAACCGACAAAAAGATCCAGAAAGCGCTTGTTCGTTACAAGAAGGATATGAAGCAAAAGATTAAGAAAATCAAACTGAAAGTTTGAAAGATACAATGGCTACAAAAATTGTCAAAATAGACCCCTTGTGTCCCGATGATAAATATCTCAAAGAGGCAGCCGGGATTCTTGCCAAGGGAGGGTTAGTGATTATTCCGACTGAAACGGTTTACGGGATAGCGGCGGATGCCTCCAACAAGAAGACCCTGGAAAGGCTGTACCGTATAAAACAGCGGCCTTGCGATAAGCCGTTTTCTTTGCTTATAGACAGAAAAGAAAGAATCGAAGAGCTGTGTCAGGATATACCGGTTTTGGCGTATAAGCTTATGCATAAATTCTGGCCAGGGCCCTTGACGATCATCCTCAAATCAAAAGAAGGAGGGACGCTTGGGGTGCGCATGCCGGATGATGATGTGGCGCTTGGAATTATAGAGATGGCGGGGGTCCCTGTGGTGTGCCCGTCGGCAAACCTCAGCGGAAAACCCGCTCCCGTAGATTTCAAGGAAGCCATCCAGGATTTGCAGGGTCAGGTAGATTATGCCATTGAGGCAGGGCCCACCCGGCTCAAGGAAGAGTCTACTGTCGTGGATTTGACGGTTGAACCCATTAAATTCTTAAGGGTCGGCGCCCTAAAAGAAGAAGAGTTTGAACCGGTCATAAGAAAAAAAAGCGTGCTTTTTGTCTGCACAGGAAACTCCTGCCGTTCGGTCATGGCCAAGGCCTGGCTCCAAAAATTAATGAAAGAAAAAAACAGGCAGGATGTGGAGGTTCTGTCTGCCGGCATCATGATGATGGCCGGCTTCGGTGCATCGCATGAGACCGCGGAGGTTCTCAAGAGAGAAGGCATGGATGTGTCTGGACACCTTTCGCAGCGGATCTCATCGGAGATGATCGGCCGCTGTGACCTTATCCTGGTCATGGAAAAGCTGCATGAAGAAAAAATCTTGGAAATGGCGCCCCAGGTAAAAAATAGACTTTTTTTATTAAAAGAATTTGCTAAAATAGAGGGGAATCACTTGGACATTCCTGATCCTATCGGCAAGTCTTTTGAGTTCTACGAAAAGACGTTCGATCTTATCAGAGAAACCGTAGAAAGAGTGGCGCAAATCATATGAAGCAGACTATTGCTATAGCCAGTGACCACGCGGGTTTTCCTTTGAAGGAAAGGTTAAGGTCCTATTTGTCAGGTAGGGGACTCAAGGTGCAGGATCTGGGCACTTATTCTGAAGACCGCTGCGCGTATCCGACGTTCGCTTATATTCTGGCCAAGGGTGTTGCCTGCCGAAAATTTAAAAGGGGGATCCTGATTTGTAAAAGCGGCATCGGTCATTCGATCGTCGCCAACAGATTCCCCGGGGTGCGTGCAGCTCTCTGTTATAACGTGAAGGCAGCGAAGCTTTCACGCCAGCACAATGACAGCAATGTGTTGGTATTGGGCTCTGCTTTTGTGGATGCGGTCCTGGCCAAAAGGATGATCAAGGTGTGGCTCAATACAAAATTTAAGGGCGGCAGGCACAGAAGGCGCTTGGATATTCTCAAGGGTATTGAAAGAGAAATAAGAGGATAAAAAGTGAAGCACTTAAAAAATATTGATCCGGAAATCTATGCCGTGATAAAGAATGAAATCAAAAGGCAGGAAGAGAATTTGGAGCTGATTGCCTCTGAGAATTTCACTTCTGCGGCCGTGTTGGAGGCGCAAGGGTCAGTTCTGACCAATAAGTATGCGGAAGGCTATCCCCGGGCCAGGTGGTATGGCGGGTGTGAAAACGTGGATCGGGCTGAACAGCTGGCTATCGAGCGGGCAAAAAAACTTTTCAATGCGGAACACGTGAATGTGCAGGCGCATTCGGGGACTCAGGCAAATATGGCGGTTTATTTTGCCGTCCTTCGTCAGCAGGATACGATCCTGGCTATGGATTTAGCCGCGGGAGGGCACTTGACCCACGGCCATCCGCACAATTTCTCCGGCATGCTTTATAAGGTGGTCGGCTATGGGGTCGATAGAAAACTCGAGACTTTGGATTATGATCAAATCCTCGCTTTGGCAAAGAAACATAAACCGAAGATGATTGTGGCGGGGGCCTCAGCCTACCCGCGCCGGATTGATTTTAGGCAATTCCGTAAGATCTGCGATAAGGTGGGAGCGTACCTGTTTGTCGATATGGCTCATATCGCGGGGCTGGTGGCAGCCGGCGTGCATCCTTCGCCAGTGCCTTATGCGGAATTCGTCTCCTCCACTACCCATAAGACATTGCGCGGAGCGCGCGGCGGTTTTGTTATCTGCAAAAAAGAATTTGCCAGAAAGATAGATGCTCTGATTTTTCCTGGTATTCAGGGAGGCCCTCTGATGCACGCGATCGCTGCCAAGGCCGTCACTTTCCGCGAGGCCATGACACCTCGGTTCAGGGCCTATCAGAGGCAGGTCGTTAAAAATTCCAGAGAGCTTAGCAGGTCTTTAGAGAAAAGAGACTTCCGTATTGTCTCCGGAGGCACAGACACCCACCTTTTATTGGTGGATTTAACGGAGAAGCGAATGACCGGCAGAGATGCCTGCGTGTGTTTGGGGCAGGCGGGAATCACGGTGAACAAAAATCTTATCCCTTTTGATAAGAAAAGCGCTGCTACCACAAGCGGTATCCGGCTGGGGACGGCAGCCACCACCACGCGCGGCTTGAAAGAATTCCATATGGGAAAGATCAGCCAGTGGATTAGTGAGGCCATAGATGCCAGCGATGATGCAGCCGCATTAAAAAGAATCAGGCAAGAGGTGCTGGGCCTTACTCGAAAATTTCCTATATATCCGTATCTTTGCAAAGAATGAAAAAAACCAAGGCTCGTTCTCTTGAGCGTCATCGCCCCAGTTGGGATGAGTATTTCCTGGAAGTGGCGCACCTGGTTGCCAAAAGGGCCACGTGCCTGCGGCGCAGCGTGGGTGCGGTCTTAGTCCAGAATAAAAGGATTTTGGCCACCGGTTATAACGGAGCACCCTCGGGCCTGAAGCATTGTGCTGAAATCGGGTGCCTGAGAGAGAAATTAAGAATCCCCTCGGGTGAACGCCATGAGCTCTGCCGCGGCATGCACGCGGAGCAGAATGTACTGGTGCAGGCAGCCCTGCATGGAATCGGGGTCAAAGGAAGCACGCTTTATGCCACCAACCAGCCATGCGTTATCTGTGCCAAGATGCTGATCAATGCCGGCATTCAGGAGATCGTGGTGGCCGGAGGCTATCCTGATCAATTGGCCAAGAAGTTCTTAAAAGAAGCCAAAGTTAAGGTGAGAAACCTGAAAAGATGAAATGCCCTTTTTGCGGTTATAAAGAAGATAAAGTTGTGGATTCGCGCGCCACATCCGAAGAGTCGGCCATCCGGCGCAGGCGCGAGTGCCTGAAGTGCGGTAAGCGTTTTACCACCTACGAATACATCGATGAAGTCTCTCTAATGGTCATCAAGAAGGACGGCCGGCGCGAGCCCTTTGACCGCAAAAAAATCCTGGCCGGCGTCATTCGGGCGTGCGAAAAGAGGCCCATCGGCATGGAAAAGATGGAGGAGATTATCACACAGGTCGAGCGGGCCATCCAAAGGAAATCTGACCGAGAAGTCTCTGCCAGCCGTATCGGAGAGCTGGTCATGGAAAAATTAAAGGCCCTTGATGACGTGGCTTATGTCCGGTTTGCCTCTGTTTATCGGCAATTCAAGGATGTCGGCCAGTTCATGGAAGAGCTGAAGGACATTTTAGGCAAAGAGAAACGCAAGTCTAAATAGAGAGGAGCCTTAATTTAATGGTCGAGATGGAACTGAATAAGATAGTGATTGATGAGAAGAGGCACGATCAGTTGATCGTTTTGAAAGAAAAACAAGGAGACCGGATCCTGCCCATTGTGATAGGCCTGGCTGAGGCTTCGGCTATAAAGCTGAAGATCAGCGGTTTTCAGCCGCCGCGGCCCCTGACCCACGATTTATTGCATGATACGATCGCGAATCTCGAGGCCGCCATCGATAGGGTCATTATCGATAAGCTCCAAGAGAACACCTTTCATGCCAAGATATTCCTTAAGACCGCATCCGGTGCAACCAAGGTCATAGATGCCCGTCCCTCTGATAGTATAGCTCTGGCTGTCCGCGCCCATGCGCCGATTTTTGTCGAAGACGAAATCATCAAACAATCAGAGATATTCAACCAAAAAAATCCTTAAAACGTTTCTAATTTCAATCGGAAAGCTGCTTTGTATACAAAATGAGAAACGTTTTGAGGGCCATTGAAAAGCAGTTTTGAGAACAAAATTAGAAACGCTTTGAGAACAAAATAAGAAACGTTTTGAAAATGAGATTTAGCCTGAAAGACAAGTTTATTCTTAAGCTGGTTTACAGCTTTGCCCGAGAGAAAAAGGTCAAGCTTTATCTGGTCGGAGGCGTGCTGCGGGATAGGGTTCTGGGCCGCGAGAAACAGAATCCGGATTATGATTTCTGCCTGAAGAGCGGCGCTATACGTTTCGGCCGAAAATTGGCCAGGGAACTTAAGGTAGGTTTTGTGGTTCTTGACAAAGAGCATGGCGCATGCCGCCTGGTCAGGAAAACAAAAGACAGAGTCGTCACGTTAGATTTTACGGATTTCCGCGGCAAGACGCTGGAAGAAGACTTGCGGCATCGGGATTTCACCATCAATGCCATGGCATTAGAGCTGGATGCCGTTTTTAAGAGCCAGGATCCCGAGCTGTTTCTCATCGACCCCTTTTGCGGTAGACAGGATTTAAGAGGCAAGCTCATCAAAGTGCCCTACAGAAAAGTATTCCTGGAAGACCCTTTGAGGATTTTACGTTGTTTTAGTTTCAGCGTCTTGTTTGGTTTTAAAATAGACAAAGAGACCCTCAGATTGGCGAGTCAGGCAAAGCGAAGATTAGCGCAAGTCTCAGGCGAACGGGTGCGCGACGAGCTGTTCAAGATCTTTGACACAGGCTTGGCCTTCGCCAGCTTCAGGAAGCTGGATGAACTGAAGATCCTTAAGGTCCTGTTTCCTGAAATCGAAAAAATGCGGGGCGTGAACCAAGGCCCTTACCATCATTTAGACATCTGGCAACATTCCCTGGAGACCCTGAAGCAAATAGAGGCCTTGTTTGTTGATTTAAGGCGCTCCCGCGACATCCAGGATTATTTGGAGGAGGAGATTTCCAGTGAGCGCAGGCGTAAGTCCCTCGTGAAATTGGCGGCCCTGCTTCATGATATCGGGAAACCGGATGCTTTGCGCCGTAAAGACGGCAAAATCATTTTCCATGGTCATGAACGAAAGGGCGCGGATATCTCAAGAGACATCATTAAAAGACTGAAGCTCTCCAATGATGAGATGGACGCGCTGCTTAAGATGGTCCTCTGGCACTTAAGGCCGGGATATTTAGGAGACCAGGAGGAGGTAACGCCCCGGGCATCCTTCAGGTATTTCCGCGATACGGCTAGCGAAGCGGTCAGCACGCTGTTATTATCCATTGCCGACCAGCGCTCAACCCGCGGAAGGCTCACCACCAGGCAGTCCCGCGCTCAGCACGAAAGGATCGTTTTTGGCTTGATCAGGGAATATTTCAGAAGAAAGAAGCAAAAGCCTTTGGTACGCCTGATCAATGGCCATGACTTGATCAAGAAATTCAAATTAGAACCTTCCCCACGGATCGGCGAGATTCTGTCTGAGGTAGACGAATTGCAGGCCATCGGCAGGATCAAAAACAAGAGGCAGGCGATGGAGGTCGCAGGCAAAATGGTTGAAAAGGCTTATAGGTGATGAAAATAAAGAAGAGATTCTTCCTTCTTGCCCTGGTCCTTGTCCTTATTTTAACTGCCGTGATCGCATATCTCAACCGCGTGATTCTGCCCACCCAAATAAAATCTCTGGTCATTCAAACGCTTCAGAAAAAAACAGGCAAAAACGTAAGCCTTTCCTCCCTGCAATTCAATATCTTTAAGGGGCTTGTTTTAAGAGGTCTCACTATTTACGACGGAAAGACGCAGATCCTGCAACTTAAAGAAGGCTCCTGCACCTTTCTCATCTTACCTCTTCTAAAGAAAAGACTCGTAATCCGGAATTTAAACTTAAGGTCTCCATCCGTCTTCTTGGAGCGTAAGTCCAATAACACATTGAATCTGCAAGAGCTGTTTCTGGCTCTTGCCGGGCCGAAGGAGGCAAAAGCAGGATGGAAGGTGCTTGTTTTGAATGTGTTCATCAGGGATGCCAGCGTTCATTTCCAGGATAACACCTTTACGCCTGCCTTTACCAGGGATATCTTACATCTGGATGCGCGGGCCGAGCTTGCCCTACCAGCTTCTGTCAGGTTTGACCTCGCCGCCCAAATTCCGGTATCAACCGATAAGCCTATGCTCCTTGAGGCTGACGGCGAATTCAAAATCCCAGAGCAAACCCTGGCCTCCAAGCTTAAGGTCCAAGATTTTTCTCCCAAGGAATTCATCAATTACTATAAAGACTTCGGCGTGGTCGCTCCTGAGGGCAGGGTCTCAGGCCTGATCGACCTGGAATACAAAGAGGATACGCTTTATGCTGATCTTGAGGCGAGGGGAGAGGATCTATTGATCGTAAAAGAAAATATTTCTTTTACCGGCCGAACGGACATCCAGATGAGCCTACTGTATAATTTTCAGGAAAAGCAGTTGGCTTATACCGGAAAGGCAAAAATCCTGGAAGGCTTCCTCCAGGGGTTGGATGTGATCGGCTCCGTAGAGCATATAAGCGCTGATGTGGCATTCAGCGATTCGGAGATCGCAACCCAAAACCTGAAAGCCGATGTTTGGGGCATTCCTTTAGACGCGAAAGTCGTTTTGCAAGACTTGCGTCAGCCGCAATTGCGTCTGAGCGCTTCCTCAAAATTAAATCTGGAGACATTTTCTGTTTTATTAAAGGATAAATTCAATTTTTCTTTCTTTGAAGATCTTAAAGGTCAAGGCGTTTTGTCGTTTGACCTGAGCACCCGCCTTAAGCCGGTTGAGGATTTACAGCTGAGCGGTTCACTGGATATTTTAAACGCTGACTTAAAACTGGAAAAGCTGGAGATCCCTCTGGAGGCCATCAAAGGAAAGCTGGAGTTTAGCCAAAACCAGATTAAAGGACCCGGACTTGATTTCAAGCTCACGCTTTCCTCAAATACCCTCTCTTTGGAGTCTAGCTTTACTTATGATCAAAAGTTAGTAAGCCTCTCTCGATGTGCCGGCCAATACCTTAATTCCGGTTTTTCATTGACGGGCCTAATAGACGTCAAAGACAGCGCCAACTGGCAAACCGATATCAAGGGAAATCTGGATATTGAGCTGGACGATTTAAGGGCTTCGTTGAAGAAATTTGAGAAGCAGCTGCAACAAATCAGACCGCAGGGTTCACTTAAGAGCGTTTTTTCCCTCCGAGGCCCCATTCGCGATATCAAGAATTGCTCTATCAAGGCTAATCTTTCAAGCCCTGCCTTATCCGCCTATGGCCTGAAGGCCAATGAGTTTCAAGCAACCTATGTTCAGGAAAAGGGATTAGGTTTGATACCGCTTTTGCGATTGTCTTTGTATGATGGCATAGTCGAGGCGAACGGCAGCATAAACTATAGGCAACCGGATTATCCTTTTGGAGCTGCTGTGAATATCCAGGGGGTCAAGATCGAGCAGCTTAAGCTGGATACGCAGGCTCAGGATAAGGATATCGCAGGTCGCGTCAATGCCCAGGCCAAGATCCAGGGAGTCTCCAGCGACCTGTCTCGGTTGAGCGGCGAGGGGAACATCCTTGTTACCGACGGAAAACTCTGGCAGTTGAATCTTTTTCAAGGGCTAGGGGCCCTGCTTTTTGCCAAGAAAGATTTTTCTAGCATTGTTTTCGAACAAGGCACCTGTGACTTTTTGATCAAGGATAAGTTTTTTTTAACGGAGAATTTGTTGCTTAAAAGCAAAACAACCGATCTGAGCGGTTCTGTCAAGATCGGCTTTGATCATTCCATCGATGCGTTTCTGAGAGTCCATGTGCTGAATGATTTGGTACCCTTGAGCGGGACGTTCAAAGACATCACCACCTCGATCGTCGGCGAGGGAGGGCTTTTTGGCGTGATCAAAATAAGCGGAACGCTCAAAGAACCGAAATACAGATTTCAGACGGCGGTCATCAACATCTTAAAAGGTTTAACGGATAAAATACTGGGAAGGTGACAGGGCATGGTTAAGACGAAGATCATTTGCACAATAGGCCCGTCCTCAGATAGCGAAACCGTCTTAAGAAAGATGATGCTGGCGGGCATGGATGTAGCCAGGCTTAATTTTTCTCACGCCAACCACACCCAACATGCTGGGCGCATCCGTCTGATACAGGCATTGAATAAGAAATACCGGCGCCATATAAGGATCCTTCAGGATCTAGAAGGGTACCGCATCCGGATCGGTGAGCTGAAGTCAAAAACGATTGAACTAAAAAAGAAACAGACTTTGTTTTTGAGGCGCTCAAGCTCATCGGATGAAAAGAACGTTGTTCCCTTTGATTATGAAGGCCCGCTGAAGGAAATAAGGGCTGGTACGCTTATTTTTATCGATGACGGCCAGATTGCCTTGAGGGTCACAAGGAGCACCGTAAACTTCCTTCAGGCTCAGGTGCTGGTACCCGGAATATTAAAGCCAAACAAGGGCGTAAATATTCCGGGAGTTCGCCTTAAATTTAAGGGACTGACCTCCAAGGATAAAATAGATATTGAGTTTGGCATCAAGATGGGCGTCGATTATATCGCACAGTCTTTTGTCAGGACTAAGCTTGACATTCGCCCTATCCGCCAACTGGTCCGCAGTCGACGGCCCGAGTGTAAAATCATTGCCAAGATCGAAAACCGCGAAGGGATCCGCAACATTGATGAGATTATTCAGGCTTCAGACGGTATCATGATTGCGCGCGGAGATATGGGGGTCTCTATTCCTATCTATGAGATCCCCATGGTTCAGAAAACCACTATCCGAAAATGCAACAAGGCAAAGAAACCCGTGATTACGGCCACACAGATGCTGGAGAGCATGGTTCAGCATATTCGGCCGACGCGGGCAGAGGTTACGGATGTGGCCAATGCCATCCTGGATGGCTCTGATTTCCTCATGCTTTCGGCAGAAACAGCTGCCGGCCTTTATCCTGTTGAGGCAGTAACGATGATGAATGAGATTATTCGATTCACGGAACGCTCAGATAAATCTCTTTTAAAGAAATGATGAAGCGCCTCATTGTCAGCATCCTGATTCTGGTTCTCCTTATCTTGGGCTTAAGGTTTTTTATGAAGCCTGCTCTCACGCTTTTCGCCATAAAATTGCTTGAAAGAGCGTTTCAGACGAGTGACGTTCATATCGCAAGTTGCCGTTTTGCGGATCTTAAGCAGCTTGCTTTTTCGGATATCCGCATCAAAAAATTAGAAAGCCTTGATATTAAGATAAAACAAGCTGGCATCGTTTACAGTTTGCCCTCACTTTTGAGCAGAAAGATACTGAAGTTTAAGTTGGAAGAGGTTTCTTTTGGCCCGGTAGCCTTAAAGGAATTGGAGCTCTCCGATATCTTGATCCATCTTACACCTAGAAAAGTACAAGTTTTAGGCGATTTAAGTATCCCTCAGATAAAATATCAGAAAGCCAAAATCGGCCCTATCCAGGCGAGACTCAAGATAGACGGTAAGGTCCTTTATCTGGATTCCTTGACGGCACAAATTTTTAACGGAAAGGCAAAGGGGTGGATCTCTTTGAATCTGGATAAGAGAATGGATTACCAGGCTGCCCTGAACTTCATTGACCTTGATATGGACAGGTTTATCCGTGATTTTGATTTGAAGGAAAGATTCCAGATGACTGGAACTTTAGGAGGGGAAGCATCCCTGACAGGAAGCGGCGCGACCATCCAACGGCTCGAAGGGGACCTTGAGACGTCTCAGGCCGGAGGGAAATTGACGATTACAGATAAAAGAATTTTAGAAAACCTGGCCCGCACATCGCAGCAATCCCTGGATATATTAGTGGAAAGCTTTAAAAATTATTATTATAATATAGGCATCGTCAAGTTGGGGATGGAGGAAGGCAATCTCGTTCTGGATGTCCGTCTGGATGGAAAAGGGGGAGCGAGAAATTTAAATATTGTGATGCATGATTTTAATTTAAGGAGGGAACCGTGATGAGAACGTTTCTGATAGTGATTTTGTGTGTTGTTTTCAGTATGGGTTGCGCGGGAGTTAAGGTTGGAGGCTCGAAAGAACCTATTAAGGTGGATATCTCGATGCGCCTGGATATTTATCAGCATGTGGCCAAGGATATCGATGATATTGAAAGCATTGTTTCCGGCTCTGAAAGCAAGCCCGCGCAAAAAACTCCCCAAAGCCGCATGAATTGGTTTATCGGGACGGCTTTTGCCCAAGAGTCAGAATTAGGCCCGGAGGTCCAGCAGGCGGCTTTAAACCGCAGGGATAGACGGTCTGCATTGGTCTCCTGGCAGGAAAAGGGAGTGTTGGGTGAGAACAAGTCTGGATTAGTAGAGATGAGAGGCGCTGCCGATAGCTCGGTTCAGGCTCTGGTCGCTGCGGAAAATCAAGACCGCATGGTTATCTATAAAGCCGTAGCCGAGAAAAACGGGACTTCAGTCGAAGAGGTGCAGAAGCTTTATGCCAAACGCCTGCAAAGCGACGCTCCATCAGGAACGCCTATTGAAGTTGCCAATGAAAGCGGCGGCTACGCATGGCGCAATAAATAATATGGAGATACTGGAAATCATACGTTCGAGGCGCTCGATCAGGGAATACGCCGAGGACATACCTAAAGACGAAGAGATCGAAAAGATCCTGGAGGCAGGCCGCTGGGCGCCGTCAGGATTGAATAATCAGCCGTGGAGGTTCTTGTGCATCGTGGATAAGGCTAAGAAGGACGGCTTGGCTGCCTTTACCAAATACGGCAAGATTATCAAAGATGCGCCAATGGCCCTTGTAGTCTGTATGGATGTTTCGGACTCTTACAACCGGGATAAGGATCTGATGGCCATAGGAGCCTGTATTGAGAATATGCTGTTGGAAGCCCATGCCCTTGGTTTAGGCGCCTGTTGGTTGGGAGAGATCCTTAACAAGAAGGGGGAAGTTGCGAAATACTTAAAGCTGGATGCAGATTTGGAACTCACGGCCGTCCTCGCTTTAGGAAAACCCGAGGAGGCCATCACAGAAAGTTGCAGAAAAAACCTAAAGAACTTAATGATTTAAGATCGAGAAACGAAAGAGTTAAAATCCTGCGATTCATCGAAAAACAAGTCGAAGGTTTTACCGTTCCTATCGTCACCAAGGTTTCTGAAGAGAAACTTGACCCCTACCGTATTCTTATTTCCTGTCTTTTGAGTCTACGCACCAAGGATCAGACGACGGCTCGAGCAACTCATCGATTATTTAAGGTTGCGGATAACCCTGTTGATATGGTAAAATTAACTCCGAAGCGTATTCAAAGGTTGATTTATCCCGTTGGTTTTTACCGCAACAAATCCAGAGTCCTCATTGAGGTCAGCAGGAAGATTATCCAAGATTTTGCAGGCAGAGTCCCGGGTCGCTTAGAGGATTTACTGGCATTAAAAGGCGTAGGAAGAAAAACCGCGAATTTGGTGCTCGGGCTTGGGTTTAGAATCCCGGCTATCTGTGTGGACACGCACGTGCACAGGATCTCCAATCGCCTGGGTTGGGTTAAAACCCAAAGCCCAAAAGAGTCGGAAAAAGCTCTGGAGAAGATCATTCCGAGGAGATTGTGGGTGGATTTGAATACGTGGCTGGTTGCGTTTGGCCAGAATATCTGTGTGCCGATATCGCCTTTTTGCAGCCGTTGTCGCGTCTTTTCTCTCTGCGAAAGAAAGCACGTCAAAAAGTTTCGATGAGGCCTCATGAAAAAATTTAGCGGAATCATCTTGTTCATTCTGGTCATGGTCTGTGGCCGTGACGCCTGCGCGGACACCGTCTACCTGAAGAACAGCAGGAAAATAGAGGGAATCGTCAGGAACGAATCTGACGATTCGATTGAATTGGAGGTCTGTTCCGGCAGTGTTACATTCAAAACAAGCGAAATAGATAAAATCATAAAAAGCGGCCTGCGGGACCAGAGTTCGATGCGTGCCGACTGGGAGAGGCAAAGGCAAGCGAGCCAGGAAAGGATAGAGCAGCAGGAGGAGGAAGAGGAAAGGCAGCCTAAAAAAGTAGAGATTACGAGAGACTCTCCTAATATAACGCTTTTCGTCCAGTTGAACGGGAGGGTTGATGTCCAGCTTGTGATGGATACCGGCTCAACGCTAGTCGTTTTAAAAAAAGAAGTAGCCGAAGAACTCAATTTGAAATTGGATGATGACCCTGAAGTCAGATTGGTGCTGGCGGATGGCCGTCAAACCCATGCCAAACTCATAACATTGGAGAGCGTTAAAGTGGAGGGCGTGGAGGCCAAAAACGTTGAGGCGGCCATTATGCTGGATGAGATTACGGATCCCGGGTTTAAGGACGGGTTGCTGGGCATGTCCTTCCTGAAAAGATTCAATTTTAAAGTCGATAATCGGGAGAACAAACTCATCCTTGAGAAGTTATAGATGAAATCCTACACCCAATACCTCACCTTTAACACCAAAGAACGCCAGGAGTTTATCAATATCACGCCGCAGGTGGAAGAGGCGATTAAAAAAAGCAAAATCCAGGAGGGGTTGTGCCTGGTGAATGCCATGCATATCACTTCAAGTGTTTTCATCAATGATGATGAGAGCGGCCTCCATGAGGATTTTAGCGTCTGGTTAGAACATTTGGCTCCTTACGCAAAGATTAAGTATCAGCATAATCTCACCGGTGAGGATAATGCCGACAGCCACCTGAAGAGGACTGTTATGGGCCGGGAGGTGGTGGTGGCTGTAACCAGCGGAAAGTTAGATTTTGGGCCATGGGAGCAGATTTTTTACGGAGAATTCGACGGCCAGCGCCGCAAACGCGTGCTGGTTAAAATTATCGGCGAGTAGATATGAAAATTAAAGAAACGGAAATTAAGATTATTCAAGGAGACATTACGGAACTGAAGGTGGAGGCGATCGTCAATGCCGCCAATAACAAGCTGTTGATGGGTGGAGGCGTGGCAGGTGCTATCAAGAAGAAGGGGGGTAAGTCGATCGAAGAGGAGGCCGTAAAAAAGGGCCCGATAAAGATCGGAGAGTCTGTTGTTACTTCCGCTGGAAATCTTGCGGCCCAATACGTCATCCATGCCGCGACCATGGGTATGGATTTTGCGACGGATGAGGTCAAGATAAGGAATTCCTGCAGGAGCTCTCTGGAGGTGGCTGAAGATTTGGGTATAAAATCCATGGCCTTTCCTGCTTTGGGTTGCGGTGTGGGAGGATTTCCTCTTTTGGCCTCTGCCAAGATCATGGCCCAGGAGGCGTTCAGACACTTAAAGGAAAAGGAGTCATCCAGTCTTAAGGAGATCATCTTCTGTCTTTATGATGCAGAAGCATTTGATATTTTTAATAAAGGGATTATCAGCTATCTGGAATACATTCTTTTTAAGCTCCAGAATGGACCCTTTACCACGGTGGATGCCATCATCGAGGTTGAAGGGGGGATCGTTATCATCGAGCGCAGCAATCCTCCGTTTGGCTGGGCCCTGCCAGGAGGATTCGTGGATTACGGAGAAAGTTTAGAGGACGCCGTGACAAGGGAGGCCAAAGAGGAGACAGGACTGGAATTAACAGGGTTAAAACAATTCCATACTTATTCCATGCCTTTACGCGACCCTCGGTTTCATACCATCGGCACGGTATTCCTGGCTAAGGCCAAAGGCAAGCCTGAGGCCGGAGATGATGCAGCTGGTTTAAAAGTAGCCTCCTTAAAGGAGATCGAGAAGTTGGAGTTTGCCTTTGACCATAAGAAGATCCTTCAGGATTACCTGACGTATAAAAAAGGTGAAGATCCTTTTAAAGTTGAATAAAATTCCGAAGCCTACCGCTTTTCTATATCTCCTTCTTTTCATTCTTTATGCCTCCTTGTCCGCCGATGCCAAAGAAGTCTGTATCAAAGAGGCGTGCGTGGTAGCTGAAGTTGCCCTCACGGATTTAGAAAAACAGCAAGGGCTCATGGAAAGAGAAACTCTTGCGCAGGATCAAGGCATGCTTTTCGAGTTTGAAGAGGAAAAGGTACACGCCTTCTGGATGAAGAATATGCGCTTTC
This sequence comes from Candidatus Omnitrophota bacterium, assembly GCA_043798795.1. Taxonomy (GTDB): domain Bacteria; phylum Omnitrophota; class Gorgyraeia; order Gygaellales; family Profunditerraquicolaceae; genus JBDRKE01. The sequence goes on along the minus strand of JAZDOJ010000003.1, from coordinate 5,578 downwards.
CTTTGGATATCATCTGGGCGGATGCGGATAAAAGAATCGTGGATATTCATGAAAATGTTCCTCCCTGTGAGGCGGCATGCCCAAATATTGTCCCTAAGGCTCCTGCCAGGTTCGTTTTAGAGGTTCCTTCCGGATTTGTAGAAAAGAATAAGATACAGGTAGGAGACAGTCTAGAGTTTTAACCTTCCCTCAGCTGCTTCTCGGCATCCACAATATCCCGATTGATGACGCGCATGGTCTCTTTAATTTTCTGTTTCAGGATAGGGCTTGAGATACGGGAGGCATTAATCTCTCGTAAGATTTGAACGCTCATCCTGAAATACCGCACCAGTTCTCCTTCATCGGTATCGGTGAAACGCATGGTCTTTTCAAAACCCGTGCCCCTGAGCCATGCTTCCATACTCACGCTCAAATAGAAGCAAGGAGGTTTACTTAAGGGATAAATCTTGTATCTGTGCTCTTTGCGTTTTATCTGATCGTAGATCTCGTCGCATACAGCTCTTATGCGGCGGCTGTCTTTGGAGAGGCCGCTGGGCGCTTTCTGGTTTTTTCTCGGCTCAAAAACCGCAGCCGCGGCCAGAACCCCTAAACCGAATTCATCCAGCTGCTCCAGGATGTTCTGCTCATAAAGCTCTGATAGAATCAGTTCATATCCATAAATGCTCTTGGCAAACCTGCCTTTATCGGTCAAGGTTCCTGCGTGTATGTAATTCATCTCCTTAAGGAGTTTGAGCTTGCTCTCAATCAGGCGCAGCGCCTCTTTTTGTTCTGATTTTCTCGACTGGAAATAATGAAGGGATAGGGGATAGATTTTAAAAAGGCCTTCCTTATATTTTTCGTAAAGATTCAGGAGTGTGGCATAGGAATTATTGAGCTGGCTCCTGACCTCTTCGGGTTTACCGTAAATGATCCGCCTGACCTCATCCGGCTTGATCCTCTGCGGATTGACGCGGGTGTAGACAAATCCCTCGCGGTCAATACCGCGCCTGCCGGCACGGCCGGCCATCTGGTAAAAATCGCGCGTCTTGAGGTTGCGCACATAGCGGCCGTAGAATTTTCTTAAATCGTCGAACATGACGCTGCGGCTGGGCATGTTGATCCCTAAGGCAAACGTCTCCGTTGTGAAAATGACTTTAAGAAGCCGGCTGGTGAAGAGTCTTTCGATGACCTCTTTTAAGGTCGGCAGCATCCCGGCATGATGATAGGCGATCCCTTTTTGTATAAGGGGCAACATGACAGCAGCTGTCCTTTCATTCTTTAAGTCAAACCGCTCACGCAGGGATTCATAAAGCGAGAGGATGGAGGCGCTTTCCTTGCTGTTGAGGAAATTGTAATTCGATATTTCAAAGCTCAAGTCTTCAGCCCGCCTTCTCCCGAAAACAAAATAGATGGCTGGTAATCCTTCCTGTTGGCGCAGGTAGTGGATGAGGCTGCTTATTTTATTGGGCCTTGCGTGCCTGAGCCTCTTGAGATGGTCGATCTTGTCTATGATCTCATTCTGACACTGAAAAAAGAAATGCAGGGGCACAGGCCTTTTTTCCTCAACCACGGTCTTAACGGTCTTCTGGTGGATAGACTGGATCCAGCCAGCCAGTTGTTTTATATTGGGGATCGTCGCGGAAAGGCCAAGGATATTCATATGCTTAGGTAAAAATATCAGGGATTCCTCCCATACGGTGCCGCGCTCAGGGTTGTCGATATAGTGGACCTCATCGAAGATGATCCACGAATATTTTTCAAGACTTTTAGGTTCATCTAAGACTTTGTTACGGAATATTTCCGTGGTCATGATCAGGACCGCAGCATCCGGGTTGATGGAGACATCGCCGGTCAGTATTCCTATATTCTCTGAAAATTGCTGCTGGAAGTCGCGGAATTTCTGGTTGGAAAGGGCCTTGATGGGCGCTGTGTAAATGACGCCGATCTGCTTCGATAGGGCGGTGCTGATGACGTATTCGGCGATCGCGGTTTTGCCGGCGCCCGTAGGGGCGGAGACGATAACCGAATGGCCCTGGTTGATATAATCAATGGACTCTTGCTGGAACCTGTCGTAAATCATAGCGTTACCCTCGTTGCTGATGCTTGATCGAGTCTGACTCGGGATAAGTTCGGCCAAACAACTTATGTCGCTGTTGCTCCATAAGTTGTGGCCTCACTTATTATAATCTAAAACTGTTGATTTATCTAATAAAAATAGTAGAATAAAGAAAATGAGTTATGACGTTGCGATCAATAAGGCATGGGGGGAGTTGCTGGGATTAAAGCCGGCTAAGGAGTTGTCTGTTAAGTTCCTGGCAGATGAATTCACGATAGATTGCGAGAATAGAAGAGTGTTGTCTTTATCCTGCAACGCTGCGGCCAAGGATTTCACCGCCATTCTTCTGTTGCATTATCTGGCTAAAAAACTGCAAGGGTTGCCTGCGTTGACAGAAGATTGGCTTGGTTTCAAGGAATTATCAGGGATTGAAGGTTATAAAGACGCTTTTAAGAAACGGTCTCTTGAGCCGATTATCCGAAAATACGGCAGCAACCCTCAAGGACTGCTTTCTGTATTGGACAGGTTGCCTGGCAGGAGAGTAGACCAGGCGGATATCGGGATTGTCCTGGAAGCTTTTGAAGGGGTGCCTGTGATGGTCCTGATGTGGCGTCCGGATGAGGAGTTCGGGCCGGAGGCCAATATATTGTTTGATAAGAGCATCACGGGAATCTTTTGTACCGAAGATATCGTCGTGTTGGCTGGTATTATTGCGAGCCAATTATAGACAATGGAGGGCGTCATTGAAAAATACAAGTAGACTCATTTGGGTATCGTTTTTATTTGTCGTGTTCATGAGTCTAGCTGGATGCAACAAAGAGAATCTCTCTATCAGCACCCAGTCGGGGGTCAGATACAAGATTCCTTTTGGCGGTAAGGCAGTTGATTACACCAATGTCCTGGTGACGCGGGCTGTGGATGGGGACACCTTGGTGCTTGAGACAGGAGAACGGGTGAGGCTTATCGGCATCGACACGCCCGAGATGCATGAGTCCAACAAATTAACCAGGGATAGCGACAGGTCCCAGCAGGATATTGAGACCATCAAGGCCATGGGAAGGCAATCCTATGAATTTACGAAAAGATTAGTGGAAGGCAAGCGCGTCAGCCTTGAGTTTGACGTAGAAAAGCAGGATAGATACAAGAGGATGTTGGCTTATGTTTATTTGAAGGACGGCACCTTTGTGAACGCGGAAATTGTAAAACAGGGTTTTGCGTCTTTGATGACCTATCCGCCCAATGTCAAATACGTGGATTTATTTACGAAATTATATAAAGAGGCGCGGGAGAATAACCGGGGTTTGTGGAAATAGGGGGTGGTCATAATGTTAAGATATTTAACCGCAGGAGAGTCGCATGGCAGGGCGATTTTGGCAATTCTGGAAGGAATGCCTGCAGGCTTGAGGTTTGATTTAAGCAGGATTAATCAGGAATTAAAGCGCAGGCAACAGGGGTTTGGCCGAGGCAAGCGCATGCAGATTGAGCATGACCGCGCCCAGATCCTCTCCGGATTGAAGAACAGCCGGACGCTGGGAAGCCCTGTGGCCCTGTTGATTTTAAATAAGGATTTTAGCATAGAGAGGCTCAAAAAAGTGATGAACCCAAGGCCGGGCCATGCGGACCTGGCAGGTTTTTTAAAATACGGGTTCAGTGATATCAGAAACGTATTGGAGAGAGCCTCAGCCAGAAGCACCGTGGCCACCGTCGGTGTCGGAGCCCTCTGCAAGATCTTTTTAAGCGAATTCGGCATCCGTATCGCAAGTAAAGTTCTCTCTATCGGCGGAGAAAGTTCCCGCCAGGCCATGATGGAGAAAATCAGGGAAGCGGTCCGCTCCAAGGATACGGTGGGAGGCGTTTTTGAGGTAACCGCCAGAGGCGTTCCCGTGGGTCTGGGTAGTTACGCGCAGCCTGACAGGCGCCTGGATGCAAGATTAGCCCAAAGCCTGATGTCTATCCCAGGAATCAAAGCCATGGAGATCGGCTTAGGGTTTGGATATGCGGTCAGCTTTGGCTCTGAGGTGCATGATGCGATTTTCCATAGTAAAAACAAAGGATACTTCCGTAAAACAAACAATGCCGGCGGTATGGAAGGGGGCGTTTCTAACGGAGAGCCCCTGGTTTTACGCGCCTGCATGAAACCCATTTCTACCCTGATGTATCCTTTAGAATCCGTTAATATTTCCACGAAGAAATCCGCGAAGGCCGCTGTTGAGCGCTCGGACATTTGTGTGGTGGAGGCCGCAGGGGTGGTGGCGGAATCGGCGGTTGCCTATGTTTTAGCGGATGCGTTCTTAGAGAAATTCGGCGGTGATAACCTTTCGGATATAAAACGGACCTACCGGAATTATCAGTTAAGGACCGGCCCCTAAAAAAATGTGTTAGAAAATCACCCCTCTTGCGTCTATTGGTGGTGAGAAGGGGGGTGATGGTCATGGTGGAAGATTTATCTTTGAAGGTCGTACGGCTGCATCGTTTTGAAGGAGACTCGAAACTCAAGGCCTTTGTGGATGTTTCCATAGGTGATTTCATCGTTAAAGGCGTGCGCGTCGTTCAGGGGCAGAAAGGGCTGTTTTTGGCCATGCCGCAGGAAAAGGCTAAAGACGGAAAGTGGTACAATTCCTTTTTTCCCGTCACCAAGGAAGCGCGCGAGAATCTTTCTGAAGTTGTGTTAGCCGCCTATCAGGAGTAGAAAAAAAGACTCATAGTTCAGGGGTTCAGGGTTCTTCTTGTTTTGAACTTTGAACTCCTGACTATGCCTGCCTGCCGGCAAGAACTTTGAACAAATATGAATAACATTTATTTAGTCGGATTCATGGGTACGGGCAAGACCGCCGCAGGAAGCAAGCTGGCCAAGAAGTTGAAATGGCAGTTCCTGGATCTGGATGATTTGATTGAGTTGACCGAAAAACGCAGCATCAGCGATATTTTCGCCCAACAGGGAGAGGCGTACTTCCGTCGCCTGGAAAAACGCATGCTTGCTCAGGTATCCCGCGAAAAGAGATTCGTGGTAGCCTGCGGGGGCGGCATTGTGTGTGATGAAGAAAATGTAAAGACCATGAAAGAGACAGGCAGGGTTATTTGCCTTGCGGCAGAGCCGGATGTCATCTTAAAGAGGACGCAAAAGTTTTGTCACCGGCCCCTCTTGAATGTCCCTGACCCCAGAAAGCAGACGGAGTTGTTGCTTAAGTTGCGCGCTCCCTATTATGCCAGGGCTGACAAAACGATCGACACAACAAAGCTATCCGTGAAGCAGGTGGTGGAGAGGATAATAAAGTTAGTTCGGAGTTCGGAGTTCGGGGTTCAAAGTAAAGTCAAAGGCAAAAATAAAAGCAGAAGCAAAAGCAAAAAGAAAAGATGAACAGGTTTGAAGCTTATGTCAGTTTAAATAGAGTCAGAGAGATTGGCAGCACACGATTAAAAAGACTGCTTGAAATCTTCGGGACCCCTGAAAATATCCTGAAGGCCTCATCCCGCCAATTAGCTGCTGCCGCCGGGATAGGAGAAAAGATAGCGCAAAAGATTAATTCTTTAAAAGACGAGGAT